>DLRK01000188.1:0-7407 GCA_002501065.1 Akkermansiaceae bacterium UBA7890 | reverse complement strand
TGGTGAGTGGCTCGCGAAAAGAATTACCAGAGGAGGTGACAGGAGAAGGGACGCGGGCGTTCTTTGAGGATCTGCTGGAAGACGGGGCGCAGTGGGAAAACGCTTCCTTCGGCATTGTTTCCAGCGAGCTCAACCAGTCGTCCTTCACGATCACCACAAAGTTCGAGGGGATGCGCCGGGGGAGTAGCGGGGCGGTTGTCGGTGTGCAGGCCAAGCTGCAGATGAACTGGACACTGGGTGAGGACGGCTGGCGACTGGTCGACTGGGAGTGGCTCAGGATCAAGGAGGACCGTGCGACTGACCCACTCTTCGAGGAGGTCCTCGACGAGGCCCTGCCCGATGGCATCACCCGCGATGCGGTGAGGCGGTCGCTCCAGGAGGAATTGACCACTAAGGCGCTCCGCGAGATGAAACTCATGGTTGCCAAGCGGGAGTATGCCGACCTCGCGGACATGGAGAGCAGCTTCCAGTATCCGGCGGTGAGCGTGGTGGACTACGACTCGGATGGCCACGATGACCTGTTCGTAAGCTCGCGATGGGCCTCCGGTCACCTGCTGCGCAATCGTGGTGATGGTACTTTCGAGGATGTCACGGCGCGGGTGGGTCTGCGTGGCTACAACTGCACGACATGCGCTCTCTTTGCCGATTTCGACAACGATGGGGATCCGGATCTCCTGCTCGGCCGTTCAATTGAACCGACTCTCTACTTTCGCAACGAAGGAGGGGTTTACCGGGAGGTGACCGGGGAATTCAGTGACCTCGGGCGGCAGTTCTTTGTCACTGGAGCGGCGGCGGCAGACATCAACCGGGATGGCCTGCTGGACGTCTATCTCTGCACCTACAGCCCGGGGACCGATGTCCGCCCGGTCTGGAAGGAACGTTATCTCCAACCCGGGCAGGGTGCCCGGCTCGATGAGATGATGACAGGGACGCATCCCTATTTTGATGATCGCGGAACACCCAATGTCCTGCTCATGAACCGCGGAGGTGGTCGTTTGCAGCGGGCAGGCGGTGACAGCATCGAGTTGTGGCGGAAGAGCTACCAGCCTCTCTGGCTTGATGCGGATGGAGACGGGGACGACGATCTCTATGTCTGCAACGACTATGCGCCCGATTCCTTCCTGCGCAACGATACTCCGCGTGGCGCGGACGAACCGGTGCTGGTGAACGCCTACCGGCAGTTCTTTCCCGAGGGAGAGATGGCCTTCGGAATGGGAGCCTCGGCGGGGGACTACGACAATGACGGAGATCTCGATCTCTTCATCTCCAACATGTATTCCAAGGCGGGAAACCGGATCATCGCCAAGGTCGGAAAAGTCGATCCTCGCATCACGGTGGCTGCGCGGGGCAACTTCCTCTACCGCAACGACGGGGGAACCTTCCGGCAGATTGCCGAGGCTGGGGCCCCGGAAACGAAGGTGGGATGGGCCTTCGGAGGTCAGTTTGCCGATTTTAACAATGACGGGCGCCTCGATCTCTACGTTCCGAGTGGTTACTATACTGCTCCAGCCTCCGTGGCCACCGGGGTTGACTTGTGAAGTTGCTTCTGGAGCACGGTCGTGCTCTCGGATCCGGGTCAGAGCGACGCCTTCCGGCGATCTCCACACTGGAACTCACCGCTGCTCGATTTTCAGCTGCGGGTCCGGCAGGAGGGCACTGGGAATTCTCCGCCCGGGGTGAACGGGCCGGCCTTTCGCAGTAATTCGTTCAGCGGGAATGAGCGCAACCGGCTTTTGCTGGCAGGGGAGTCCGGGTTTATTGATCGCTCCCTGGTCAGTGGAGTGGACTGTCGCGAAGACGCCCGCTGTTTCGCAGTGCTGGACTATGATGGCGACGGGTGGCTCGACATGGCCCTTGCCAGTGTGAACGCTCCGCGTCTGCGCCTGTTCCGCAACCGGATGGGGGAATCCGGTCGATCAGGCCGTGCGGTTCGAATCAGACTGACGGGGGGAAAGGAGAGCAATCGCGATGCAGTGGGTGCGCTGGTGACGGTGACCACCTCGCGGGGCACGCGCGTCTACCGGCGCTCATTGGGAGAAGGGCTTTCCGCGCAGAACGCCGGGGCAATCCGGGTCACCCTGGCCGAGGGGGAATCGTTTGAGCAGCTGAGGGTGCGCTGGCCCTCGGGTGCCGAGTCCACCCTGAAGCCTGTCCCGGACGGACCGCTGCTGGAAATCAGCGAATAATCCCGCGGAGATCGGAGAGGGTGGGTGTTCCCTTGTAGGAGGCCATTACCCGGCCTTCCCGGTCGAGGAGGAGGGTGCTTGGCAGAGGGGTGTTGCCGAAGGTCCTGTTCAAGTAGGCGGCCATGACATCGCGGTGGGGGTCGTTGGTCCGGGTGAGTATTTCGTAGGGAGGTGAATGGGTGTCGGCATAGGCGAGGAGTTTGCCGGCATCGTCATCCCGATCGACCGGGAAACCAAAGAAGGCGATCCGGCCGGCGGTTGCCTCCTTCAGGCGTTTGAGGTGCGGGATCTCGCTCTGGCAAACTGCGCACCAGGTTGCCATGCAGATCACCATCGAAAAATCGGGCCTGGCGGCCGGCAGGGGGAGATCCAGAGCGGGATGGGGCGAATCCTCCCGCTCGACGTTTCCCGGAAGAGGAGGAGCAGGTGCCAGGGGGGAGAGGGTGGGTTTCCCCTGGGCGGAATTCTCCCTGATGGTGACCACGCTTCCAGCAGCCACGGTTTCCACCATGCTGCGCCTGCCCGAAGGCCACTCTACCGTGACTTTTCGCGCGGTTTCGTTGGAGCCGATCCCGATTGGAAGGAGGAGGCTGTTCTGGGATGCGAAACCGTCGCCACACCGCAGTTCACGGCGCAATCTCAACTCGCCGGCCTCCACCAGCACGTGTGCGCCATAGCCATCCCGGACACTCCACCCGGTATTCGGTTGCGAGCTCTGGTTCCCGCCAATCAGGCGCACGTGAATTGTGTTTCCGGCAGCCGGTATTTCGTTCCTGAACAATTGCAGCTGTGGTTCGTTGGTGTTGGTGAGAGCGATGTCGGTCCGGCCGTCCCGATCGTAATCGAAGTAGACGAAGGCGCGGCTGTCAGCAATGCTGTCCAGGCCACTGACCCCGGAGATATCGGAGAAGCTCCTGCCGCCCCGGTTATGGAAGACACTGTTCAGTTCACTCCCGCTGAACGAATGGCTGCGCAGGACCTTTTTGCCGTTCACCTTGGTATTGGTGTCCAGCACCCCGGGCATGTTGCCATAGACCCGGGCATCGATGTCCTCTTTGGCGAATCGTTTCTGCAGGTTGTCATCGGAGCGCACGACCGAGCGCCAGAGGTCACTTCACAAGTCCACCTCGGTGGCGGTGCCGGGGGGAGGAGTGTAGAGTCCGTTGGCAACGTAGAGGTCCAGGAATCCGTCGTTGTCGAAGTCACTGAACTGGCCGCCCCATGACCAACCCGTCCGCATCACCTGCATTTTTCCCGGTCCATGACCGGAGACATTCTCAAATCCATCGGGTGTATTGCGCAGGAGTTTGTTGCCGGCGACGCCCTCGTACATCCGGCGTTCAAGGCCCTCGAACATCCCGGTGATCCGGCTGCCCGCCTTGCTGTACATGTATGTGAAATAGGGATCCTGCCGGCCGTCGTTGTCATAGTCGCCGAGCGAGACGCCCATCCCGAAGCCCTGCAATTCTTCGCCGGCGAGTTCCCTGGTTGCATCCACGAAGGTGCCACCGTCATTACGGAATACATAATCGGGAGCATAGTCATTGGCTACGAAGAGGTCCGGGTCCCCATCGTTGTCGTAGTCGGACCAGGTGCTCTGAAAGGTCGAGAGCCAGAGGTCGGTGCCGCCGGCCTCCGGCACCCTGGCAAACCTTCCGTTTCCCAGGTTCACCAGCAGGACATTAGGTGGTCCGGTGAGGCGAAAGACAGGGTGGTCCCGACGGCGGCGATTCTTGAACTCCTCCCGTTCCAGCGGTTCGAGAAAGCGGCTGGCCAGGATGTTCATCGGCTTGGAGATGGGGAGGCGATAGGTCGAAATGTAGAGATCCAGCAAGCCGTCCTGGTTGAAGTCGGTGGCGGAGAGGGCCGAGGCCCAGTAGGGGAGCGGAGCATCGATCAGGTTCGAGCTCTCGATGAATCGCCCTCCTTCGTTCAGGTAATACTGTCCCCGCTCGAGGCTGCGCCCGATGAACGCGTCCTGGTCGCCATCATTATCGAAATCCGCGAAAAGGGCGCAGTTGCAGACGCCATCGATATCCAGCCCCACGCGCGGTGCAATATCGGTGAAGGTGCCGTCGCCCCGGTTGCGCCAGAGCTGGTTCCTCCCCCAGCGGGCGGTCACGTAGAAGTCGTCCCAGCCGTCCTGGTCGATATCCACCACCGAGACGGAAGTGTGCTGGTCGAGCGAATCCCACGAGAGAACGTAGATCCAGTAGTCCTTGGGATAAGCAAAGGTGGTCGATCCCGTGAAGAATACCTCGCGGAGGTAGCGTTCGTGGATGGAGGAGCGCGCCCGCCGGTATTCAGACGGATTGGGCAGGGCACGGCCGAGCACTTCGCGGAAGAGAGGAGCTGCCGCACGGGTGACGTGCATCTGCCTGGTAACCCAGCGTGTGATCTGCCAGCTTTCTCCGTTTTTCTGCCAATGGAGGTCCACTCGGCCCTTCCAGGCCGTGATTTCCTCCTTCTTCTTCCATCCCCGGGCGCTGAAGGTGAGCTCGCTCACGAATGCCCCGTCCCCGGCCATCCGGCCGCGCAGGACGCCAAACCTGGCGTCCTCCAGGCCGTCCACTTCCTCCCACAGGGTTTTCCACAGCCCTCCCCTCAAATCGGCAACGCGAACCTCGGAGGTCGACACTTCCCACTCGTGGTGCTGGAGGGGAAGTCGGGCATCAGCCTTGGGATCGCCCGCGCTCCCAAGATCAATGGCCACCGCCTCCATGGCAAAGACCGGGCTGGCAAAGTGGCCCGGAAGTGACAAGTCGCGCACCGCCCGGCCGAGCCGGTTCAGCGAGGGAACCAGTTCGGCGATGGTTTCTTCGGTTGCCACCATCGCGCGGAAGGTCGCGTCAGCGGAGAGAACCTTGCTGGTGTTGCTTCCCGTGTCTCCGGATTCACTGGAATCCGAGCAGGACGATGTGAATAACCCCAGTCCCACGCCGATTGCAGCGCAGGGAAAAAACTGGCGGAGGGAAACCGGAGTCACGGGATCTTCTAGCGCTCGCGGCCCGTGCATGCAAGACAGCCACCAGATGATTCTGGAGAAAGAACTATCCCCGAGAACGGAAAATCAATCATTTCCAATGACCCATGCAGTGATTTGGTTTGACGGTCACCCCGGAATTGATAGGACTTCGGATGCTGAGGGCCATTCAGGTTCCTTGGTGTATAACGATCAGTTCAACCATGAGAGCCACTCCCCTTCTCACTCTTCTCGTCTCCGCTTTTGCGGGATTCGCCAGTGCCGCGACCCTTGCGAACCGCTGGTCTTTTAATGGAGATACGAGCGACTCGGTTGGTGGTAACACCGGTGTGCTGGTTGGCGGCGCCTCAGTCACTGGGGGACAGTTGGCCCTCGCCCCCACCACCACCGGTCCGAGTGCCGACAGCATGGGATTCACCAGCACCCTTGACATTGGGGGAACCCACGGTGCCAGCGGGGTGACCTTTGAGGCGTGGTATACGGATGCCAACAGCGGGGCCTGGTCGAAACTCTTTTCCTTCGGCAATGGAACCGGAGGCAGCAACATCATCTTCAACCTTCAGCAGGGTGGCAGCGGCCAGGGCCGCATCCAGTACCAGGGCATGCCGGAGAGCAACTTCGGGTCTCGTCCGGCTTTGGATGTTGAGCATCACCTCGCCCTGTCGATTTCATCTGATGGTCTGGTCAATGCCTGGATTGACGGCACGCAGATCCAGGCTTCCCCGCCGAACCTGACTGGGGACGGAAATGATCTGGCGACGCTTCCGAACAGCTGGGAAAGAATCGGGGCCTCGAACTGGGGCGATGCCGGCATGACTGGATCGGTCAACGAATTCCGCATCTGGAGCGGGGAACTGACCGGAGCCGAAGTGGCTGCCAACCTGGCCGCCGGACCGGACACGGTTATTCCCGAGCCGGGCAGCATGATCATGCTGGTGTTCGGATCGCTCCTCATGCTCCGCCGCCGCCGGTCCCGGTAAATAAGACCGGGCCCAGTTGATTTGGCCCGGTTATCTTTTCAGAGACCCGCGGCCCTTCAACTGCGGGTTTTTTCATTGAATATCCTGGCTTAAACCAACTCCTCCGGATTCATGAAGTCTTCACGCCATAGCATCCTCCTGCTGACGCTCCTGTCTGTCGCGACTGTTAACCTCGCTCACGCAGCGACCTTGGCCAACCGCTGGTCTTTTGATGGAGATACGAGCGACTCGGTTGGTGGTAACACCGGTGTGCTGGTTGGCGGCGCCTCGGTCACTGGGGGACAGTTGGTCCTTGCTCCCACCACCAACGGTCCGAGTGCCGACAGTATGGGATTCACCAGCACCCTTGACATTGGGGGAACCCATGGTGCCAGCGGGGTGACCTTTGAGACGTGGTATACTGACAGCGGCAGCGGTGCCTGGGCCAAGCTGTTCTCCTTTGGAAACGGCACCGGGGGTCACAACATCATCTTCAATCCACAGCGGGGAGGAGGAGGGCAGGGTCTGATCCAGTATCGAGGCCTTCCGGATCAGGATTTCGGGCCACGTCCGGATCTGGGGGTTGAACACCACATTGCCCTGACGATTTCTCCCG
This sequence comes from Akkermansiaceae bacterium UBA7890, assembly GCA_002501065.1. Classification (GTDB taxonomy): domain Bacteria; phylum Verrucomicrobiota; class Verrucomicrobiia; order Verrucomicrobiales; family Akkermansiaceae; genus Roseibacillus_B. Next base: position 663 of record DLRK01000188.1, on the reverse strand, counting down.
AAGGGGTCCTCAACGCATGGCTTGATGGCAACCAGATCCAGGAGAACCGCGACGGCGAATCCCTGAGTGCACTGCCGAATTCGTGGGAGCGCATTGGGGCCTCAAACTGGGGAGACGCGGGTTTGAATGGATCGGTCAACGAATTCCGCATCTGGGACGGGGAACTGACCGAAGACGAAGTGACTGCCAACCTGGCGGCCGGACCAGACATTATTCCCGGCGCGGAGGATGCTGATGAGGACGGACTGCCTGACGAGTGGGAACTGCGCTGGACCGGAATCGATGCCCTGACTCAGCTGGATGGAAACGCAAACGGTGAGGGTCCTGGCGCAGGCACTGGAAACTTTGATGGTGATGGCCTCAGCGACAGCGAGGAACTCTCCGCGAAGACCGATCCCACTGACGAGGACAGTGACGATGACGGCCTCTCCGATGGGGAGGAGGCCGCCCTTGGCACCGACCCCACCAATGCCGATAGCGATGGAGACGGCCTGTCCGACGGCGTGGAGACCAACACCGGAACCTTTGTTGATGCCAGCAACACCGGCACCAACCCGCTCAACGGCGACACCGACGGTGACAATGCCCCTGACGGGCTCGAGGTGAGTGAAAACACCGATCCGAACGATGCTGGCAGCACTCCGATCATCCCGGGCACTGCGC
>DLRK01000132.1 GCA_002501065.1 Akkermansiaceae bacterium UBA7890 | reverse complement strand
CCTGTTTCACATTGCCGATGACGAAGTGCGGGTTCTTGCCATCCGCCGGCCGGCTCAGGACTTTCTCAGTCCCGATCATCTGGACGAGCCGTAAAGCCGTGCGCCCACGTGGCGAGTGGCGTTAACCCGAAACCCCCTCCACGATCATCCTTCGCAGTTCTTCGCGGGAAATGTCCGCGATGGCTCGGTCGCCGACTTTCCGGCCGCCCTTCAGCACCACCACCCGGTCACAGACATCGCAGATGTCTTCCAGGCGGTGGCTCACGAAGATGACGGCAAGGCCTCTTGCCTTAAGGTCGCGGATCACCTCGATGACCTGCTGGCCCTCGGTCACGCCCAGGGCCGCAGTGGGTTCATCCATAATGATCACCTGCGCTTCCGCGGAGATGGATCTCGCAATGGCGACCGCCTGACGCTGACCGCCAGAGAGGTTCTCGACCTGCGCCCGTACCGAGCCGATGTTGATCTTCACTCGCTCGAGGGCGGCAAGGGACTGTCGTTCCATGGCCGCCTCATCGATGACCCGGATTCCGCAGACCCTCTTGGTCAACTCCCGGCCGAGGAAGACGTTGCCAACCACATCGATGTTGTCCGCCACTGCGAGGTCCTGGTAGATCATCTGGATTCCCCGCTTGATCGAATCCGCCGGACTCGAGAGGTGCGCTGTCTCGTTGCCGATCGTGATGGAGCCCTCGCTGGGAGGGTAGACGCCGGCGAGGATCTTCATGAGGGTGGACTTCCCCGCGCCGTTGTCACCGGCCAGCCCCAGCACCTCGCCGGGGTAGAGTTCGAGATCCACGCCTTCCAGCGCCACCACCGCGCCGAAGTGCCGGGAGATGTTTGTCAGACGGAGGACCGGTTCCTGGTTCATCTCAGCACATCACCTCCATCTCAGCTTGGCTTTCAGGGTGTCGATCAGGATGGCCAGGAAGATGATGATCCCGGTCGTGCAGCGGATCCAGAAGGCCTCCACGTCCAACAGGATCAGGCCGGACGCGATGCACTGCACCACCAGGACGCCCGCGATCGCATTGACCAGTTTCCCCCGGCCGCCAGCGAGGCTGATGCCCCCGATCACGGCGGCCGCGATCACCTCGAGTTCCATGCCGGTGCCCGAGGTGGTCTGTGCCGAGTCCAGACGTCCCGAGAGCAGGATGCCGCCCACCGCTGCAAGCAGTCCGCTCATCACGAAGGCGAAGATCTCGACCCGCGTGACCCTGATTCCGCAGGCCCGGGCCGCCCCGGCATTCCCTCCCACGATATAGATGTGCCGCCCCACCAGCCGGTGCTTCAACACGAAGTGGAAGACGAGGAAGAGAAGCAGCATGATGATGACCGCCATGGGCACTGGACCGAGATTGCCGCCTCCCAGGAACCGGTAGGCATCCGGGAACTCGTAGAGGCTCTCTCCCGAGGTGACGATCAGCGCCAGCCCCCGCAGGACGATCATGGTGGCGAGAGTGGTCAGGAGGGGGTTCATGCCCACCTTCGCGATGAAGAACCCGTTGAAGAGGCCGACCGCCATGCCCACCAGGAGCACGATGGGAATGGCAATGGCCGGGTGGAGTTCCCAACCTGACGCCGCCGGCTGACCGGAAACCATCAGCCAGGCTGCCAGGGCCCCGGTCAATCCAACCGTGGATCCCACCGAGAGGTCGAACTTGCCGCAAAGGAGGCAAAGGGACTCGCCAATGACGACCACCCCGAGCACCGCCGAGTGCAGCATGATGTTGCTCAGGTTGATGGGGGTGAGGAAACTGTCGGTGAGCGAGGAAAACACCGCGACGATCGCCACCAGGAGGAGCCAGATCGAATAGTCCAGCACGATCACCTTTGCAAGGTGCTTCCATACCGCCTGATCGAGCCGGTTGCTGGTGGCATCACCGATCATCCCCGTTACTCGTCCTTCTTGAAGTTCCCCCACAGTCCGGGGTCATCCACGTTGCCCGCATCCACCGGCAGCGTGGAGAGATTGATGAGGGGGCCGGTTTCGGCCCCTTCCACCTTGGCAGGTGACCATGCGGCCCCCTCCTTCTCCACCATTCCGGAGTCGGGAACCGCCTTGCCTTCGAAGTGGTCCTTCAGGATTCCGAGCGCCACGTCGCCCAGGTCGAGGAGGTTTTGCGACATGGTGGCATCGACCTTCTTGTCGCGGATGTAGCCCAGCATGACACGCATTCCATCGATTCCGACGAGGAAGATGTGACCTGGATCACCGACCGGCTTCAGGCGATCGAGACGCTCCAGCGCAGGGACAACGCCAGCTCCGATGGCATCACTGTGCCAGTAGATGCCGTCGAGATTGGGATGCACCGTCAGGGTGTCTGCGGTGATCATGGCCCCCTTGTCGGGACTCCAGTCGGTCGGCTTGCTGATCACCGTGATCCCCGGATGCTTCTTCATCACGTCGTTGAAGCCCTTTCCTCGCAGTTGCGCCACATTCGTTCCCAGTGACCCCTGCAGTTCGAGGACCGTTCCCTTCGGCTCGCCGTGTTTGGCCACCAGCAGCTCCACCATGCGTTTGCCGGCCTGCTCGCCGGCTAGATAGTTGTCTGACTGCACGGTCAGGAGCAGGTCTCCCCCCGTAGTCTTGCGATCGATCGTGATGACCGGCACCTTGTACTTGTTGGCCTTCTCCACCGCCACGGTCAGCGCGGCGCTGTCCACCGGAACGATCACGAGGGCATCGACCCCTTTGGCGAGGAGGGCATCGATCTGATTGACCTGCTTGGCCGAGTCTCGCTCCGCGTCGGTGGTGGTCAGCTCCCATCCAAATCGTTCCGCTGCGATCACCGCTCCTTGCCGAATCGCCACTTGTCCTTCATCCGCCAGGGTGGGAGCCGCGTAGCCGATTCTGATTTGCCCGTCCTCCTTCTTCTTTCCGCCGCATCCGGCAAGAAGAACAGCGGTCAGTAGGACCGTCACCAGTTTTGCTGTCAGGTTCATTTCGCAACTTCCTTTCGTTCGAGTTCACTCTGTCCAATCGTCCTTCGCACCTTGCAGATCGCTCCCAGCGCGCCTCCCGTGTCACCAAGCTGAGAGGCGACGACCTCGCACGCCGTCAGCTCCTTGAAGAGGAGCCAGCAGCTCTCCCGCATCACTCGGTTGATCGTGTCGAGCACCCAATCGCACTGATCGGCGAGTCCACCCACGATGACGATTTTTTCCGGCTGCACGGTCAGCACGACATTGGCGCAGAGCCGCCCCAGCAGGACCGCGACCCGTTCCAGGATCGCATTCGCCACTTCATCGCCCCGCTCCGCGGCCTCAAAGACCATCGGAGAGGTGACCGTTCCCGGCTCGCCGCCGCACAGCTCCCGGAGGATGGTCTCCTTGCCGGACTGGACGGCCTCCCGGCCGTGTCGGGCGATCCCGCCGCCGCAGACCATCGCGTTCAGACATCCTCTCGCCCCACACATGCACGGCCACTCATCATCGCTGACGCGCGAATGGCCGAATTCGGGGAAGAGGTTGCCCGGGTGTTCCTGCACCTCGCCGTCGATCACCAATCCGGCGCCAAGTCCGGTGCCCCAAGTCAAGACGGCGAAGCGGTCACAGGTCTTCCCCGCGCCCGCCCAGTACTCACCCCAGGTGGCCGCGACGGTATCCACGTCAGCCACCACTGGAACCCGGTAGCGCTCCGCGAGCGGTTTGGTGAGGGAGGCTCCCGCCATGAAGTCCCAGTCCGGTCCCCAGAGGATGGCGCCGGAATCCCGGTTCACCACCGCCGGCACATCGATGCCGATTCCGCGAAGGCTGCTCTGCTCGTATCCAGCTTCCTCAAGGGCCGCATCGATCCCCTCAATGATCTGCCGGTGCATCTCGCCGGGCGAGCCGCGATCGTAAGAACGCTTTGTGAAGTACTCGAGTTTCGGCTCATCCTTGACGATCGCAAAACGCACGTTGGTTTTGCCAAAGTCAATTCCAAGGAAACACCCCTTCGCGTTCATGCCGATCCTCCCCATTCAGGTTCTGCGTTTCTTGTCCGCGGAGAGTCCCGCAAGGATTTCCTCCGCCATGGCCTGGTCGATGAAGAGCGTCGAGATAAGACCAGTCCGCAGGGCACCGAGGACCGCCACCGCCTTGTTCTCCCCGTAGGCCACCGCCATGAGGGAACCAACCGCCTTCAATTGCTCGGCGCTGGCCGCAATCATCCGGCCTTCGAGGCCGCTCTTGATAATCTGGCCATCACGGTCGTAGTAAATCCCGCACATGTCGCCCACCGCCCCGCGCTCGACCATGCGCGGCAGGTGCTCATCGCCGATGTAGACCACCATGCCGGAAACGGGCGGCACTACCCCGATTCCCATGCAGGCCAAGTCGATGCGGTCCCACCGGTCGATGACTTCCTTGATGCCGGCTTCCTTTACCAGGGCGTTGCGTAGTTTCGCGCTGCTTAGTACCATCGGCAGCGAGAGAAAGTGCGCTTCGGAATCGAGTCGCCGCGCCGCCTGTGTCACCAACTGGTTCATCTGGCTGTGAAGCCCCGAATGGCCACTCTCGCCCATCAACGGGAGGACATCGACGCGCCGGGCCCGGGTCGAATCGAGCTGATCCACCACCGCTGCGGTGGTGCGCCCCCAAGACAGGCCAAGGGTTTCGCCATCTACGAGCGATTCGACCAAATGCGCGGCCGCTGCTCCGGCCACGGCCCGCAGGCTCAGACTCTGCGCGCCGCGTGGATTCGGAATCACGGTGATGTGCTTGACCCCGGTTTCCTTCCTCAAGCCGGCAGCCAGCGAGGTGCAGGTGTTGGTGGGGTCGATGATCTGAACTCGCACAATCCCGGCTTCGCGCGCGTTCTGCAGATACAGGGCGATGAGGGAACGCGAGACCCCAAGGCGGTTGGCAATCTCCTGCTGGGAAAGATCCTCCTCATAATAGAGGCGGGCCACCTGGACCAGGGTTCCCCGCTTGGCATCCTCCTGCGGGGCGGGTGCGGTTGCTTTCGCAGTCTTTTTCATGGTCATGCGGGAGAGTGTCGAGTGGAGATTGACAAATGACAAGTAGAGATTGTCAAATGACAGGGCGCGTCGCTGGCCGTCACTCAATGAGCGCCAAGGTCGTGTTGACCGGGACGGTTTCGCCTGCCGGGACCAGGATCTGTTTCAGCACCCCGGAGGTGGTGGACTCGACCTCCATGGTGGCCTTGTCGGTCTCGACCTCCACGATGTTCTCGCCGCGTTCCACCGCAGCGCCTTCCTCCTTGAGCCAGGCCACAATGCGGCCCTCTTCCATCACCTCACCCAGCATGGGCATCTTGAATTCGGTTGCCATTGCTTCTTCTGTTCTCTGGAAATTCGGATTTCTGTTAGAGTGCCGCTCCCGCCGCGGTCACCTCCTGGGCCACCAGGTCGCGGGCCGCCCCGGCGATCGATTCGGCACTGGGGATGCACTGCATCTCCAGGGTGGGGCCGTAGGGAATCCCGGTCCTCATGCCGCAGTGCCGCTTGACGGGGCTGCGTAGGTCGCTGAAGCAATGTTCGTGGACCACGGAGGACACCTCCCCGCTCCATCCGCCCTCCGCGGAGGCCTCCGTGACCACCATGCAGCGGCCGGTCTTGCGGACGGACTTGATGATGGTGTCCTTGTCGAGGGGCCAGAGCGTGCGCGGGTCGATGACTTCGCAGGAGATTCCCTCTTCCTGGAGTTGCTCGGCCGCCTTGAGCGCGAACGAGACCATCCATGAAGTGGCCACGATGGTGAGATCCTCGCCGACCCTCTTGACGTCAGCCACGCCGAGGGGAATGAGGTATTCCTCCTCCGGCACCTCGCCCTTGTCGAAATAGAGCGACTTGTGCTCGATGAAGACCACCGGGTTGTCGTCCCGGATGGCGGACTTGAGCAGTCCCTTCACGTCGTAGGGCGTCGACGGCATCACCGTGATGAGGCCGGGGACGTAAACGAACCAGTTCTCGAGACACTGGGAGTGCTGCGAAGAATTGCGCCGACCCGCTCCACCCTGGGTCTTGAACACCATGGGCAGCTTGACCTTCCCGTTGGAGAGTTGGCGCCACTTGGCGGCATGGTTCACGATCTGGTCCATCGAGATCGAGATGAAATCGATGTACATGATCTCCACGATGGGGCGCATCCCCATCGCCGCGGCTCCCACCCCGCATCCGGCGATGGCCGCCTCCGAGATGGGGGTGTCCTTGATCTGGTCGGGACCGAACTTTTCCAGCAAACCCCGCGATGAGCGGTAGAGGCTGCCCCAGCGACCGACGTCCTCGCCGATGAGGCAGACGTTCTTGTCGCGGGTCATCTCCTCGTCGTAGGCCTGACGAATCGCTTCTCCGAATGTGACTGTTGGCATGATTCCGTGTGGTAAGGGGTGCTAGAGAACAAGGGATTGGGGACCGCGCACCTCCGGGGCGTTCTCAAGCGCGATCCCGACGTGATCGACTGCGGCCTCGAGGGTCGGAAACTCCTGCTCGAGGGCCCAGGTTTCGAGCCTCGCAAGTTTCGCGACCACGGCTTCTTGCATGGCGTCGAGCTCGGCCTCGTCGACACCGGCTTCGAGGAGCTTCTCCTTGGCCCGCTTCAAGGGCTCCTTCTCGCGGGCGGCCTCGACATCCTTCGGGTCGCGGTAAGTGGCTTCGGGATCACCGACGTAGTGGCCCTTGATGCGGTAGGTCACGGCCTCGATGAGGACCGGCCCCTCGCCGCGACGGCATTTCTCGATGGCTTCCTCGGCAACGCGGCGGGCTTCCTCGACGTCGTTGGCATCCACCGTGATTTCCTCGAGACCGTATCCCTTGGCGCGCGCCGAAATGCGTTCGCAGGAGACGAACTCCTCGACGGGCATGGCTTCCGCGAACTGGTTGTTCTCACAGACGAAGACCACGGGGAGATTCCAGATGGCGGCGAGGTTGAGACCCTCGTGGAAGGTCCCGTGGTTGGAGGCCCCGTCACCGAAGAGGCACATGCAGACGCTGTCGGTCTTGTTCTGCTTCATCGCCATGGCGAAGCCGGTGGCGAGACCGACATTGCTGCCGACCACCGAGCCGCAGTAGAAATTGTCCTCGGGCGCGAGGAATTGCATCGCTCCGCCCAATCCCCCGCTGCAACCGGTCACCCGCCCCATCATTTCGGTGAGGACGGCTTCCAGGGTGCAGCCCTTGGCCACGGCGTGGCAGTGCGGACGGTGGGTGGAGAGGAGCACGTCATCCCCGCGCAGGGCGCCGCAGAATCCCACCGCAACACCTTCCTGGCCTTCGTAGGGATGGTAGCCCGAGTAGATGATGTCCTTCTTCTTGAGATCCATGCACTGCTGGTCGAAGTGGCGCAGCAGCAGCATCTCGCCGTAGAGTTTCTTGAGGTCGTCCATGAGGTCTATTCGTTCTCGAGGGCCAGCGCCCGCACCGGGCAGGAGTCCATGCCCTCGACCGGCAGGGGCAGGATGAGGATTTCAAAGCGGGTCGACTTGAGCTGGTCGAGGTTTGTCAGCGACTCAACCATGGCCACGTCGTTCTCGAAAAGCATCACGTGCACCGGCTGGTCGTCCCGGCCGCGCACTTCGAGGCCCGTGGCATCGGTGGCGATGGTGTGGATGCCCACCTCCTCGACGAGGTAGCTGGTGGCCTCGAGGGAGAGGACCGGGCGGTCGTGTCCTTGCGGGGTCTTCCAGAGCTTGTGCATGTCGGTGCGGATCACGGCGATGTCACCCTTCTTCACCTCGATGCCGGTATCGATGATCTCCTGCTTGGTGATCTCCTCGTCCTTCTTCTTGTAGGAGAAGTCGAAGAGGACGGCCTCACCGATGAGGCGTTCGAGGGGATAGTCCGCCGCGCTTTTTCCCTCCTTGAGATGGTGGTAGGGAAACTCGACGTGGGTTCCGACGTGCGAGCTCATCTTCACCTCCTGGATGATGTACCAGATGTCCTCGCGGCGTTCGATGGTGTGGGTGCTCGCCCGGGCCGTCTTGGCCATGACCTCGTCGGCATTGAAGGTCTCGATCTCGAGCGGGAACTCCTCCTCGCCGGGCACCATGCGGTGGCTCAGCTCGACGATACGTTTTGATTTCAGGATGCTCATGCAGTTCGGGATGGTGTGATCAGGCCTTGGCAGCAGCCGGCTGCAGGGCTGCCGACTCGGGAAAGACGGTCGGGTCGGTCAGGAAGGGCAACTCGGGAAGACGGTCGCGGATGGCCTGGTAGGTCACCCTCTCATTCAACTCCGGCAGTTGGCAGAGGTCCGCCGCGCGCAGCACGCGCAACGGTACGTGGTCGGGGTAGCGGCCATTGAAGACGTAACGCTCCTCCCCCTCCGCCATCTCGTGATAGATCGCTCCCTTGCGCGTCTTGAACGGATCGTAGCAGCCCTTCATTCCGTCCATCACGGCATAGGAGAAGACCAGGGGTTCGGGACCGGGATTGATCTGGAGATGCCCGTAGTCGGGCGGCACCACGAAGGTCTCGCCCTCCTGGACCTCGACCATCACCGCGTCCTCGATCTTGGAAAACGGGGGACTCGCCTTCTGCAGGAGGAAATGCCCGACCCCGGAGAGCACGGTGTAGATTTCCGGCGTGCCCATGTTGCATGGTTGGACGGGCGGGTGGTACTGGCCGGAGCTCTTGACGTATTCACCGCTGAAGGTGCCGGGCACGAAGATTACGATGCCGTAAGCCATGTTCGCCTTCTTCCACACCGGCGCGTCTTCCTTGAGGTGCAGCGCCGAGGTGTAACGGTAGATCACCTGGTCATCCTCCTCGATCGGTTTGGCCCAAACCGCCTTGAGGTCGTGCAGATTCCGAACGCAATACGAAGGGTCGTTCAATCCGTCGCCCAAGATCAGCTCCGAGCTTTCCGTGTCGAATGAAACCGGCAATCCGCAGGCTTCCTTGAGATCTTTAATCATTATTTTTGGTCTCTTTGTTGAGGTGATTCGTTACTTCCCGACGCTCTCCGCCAGGGTTTGTAAAAAGCGTGCCACTTCGGCTCCATCGAGGATGCGGTGGTCGGCCGTGACGGTAAGTTCGATCGCGCGGGTTGGGACGAGCTGGCCCTCGTCGTCGGTCCGCACCGCAGTGCGCGGCGCTCCCACCCCGATGATCGCGCCCTGGGGCGGATTGACCAGCGGCGTGAATCCGCTGATCCCGAACATCCCCAAGTTGCTGGTGGTGAAGGTGGCGTCCGCAAAGTCATTCATCGTCAGGCGCTTTTCCATCGCGCGCGCCGCCAGCTCATTCAGGGCCACTGCCGTGTCCGCCACCGAAAGCGCCTCGGCCCCGTGGATCACCGGTGCCACCAGCCCATACGGGGTATCCATCGCCACCGCCATGTTGACCTGCTCATGCTGAATCGCGGCGTCCTCGTCGAAACGGCTGTTCATGCGGGGGTGCTTGCGCAGCGCCAGCGCAGTCAGCCAGATCAGCAATGCCGTGACGCTCACTCGCCGGTCATCGTCGTCGATCTCCGCATTGATCCGCGCCCGCCGGACGCCCAGCAGCTCGGCATCCAGTTCCCGGCTCACCGAAAACTGCGGGATCTCCCGCGCGCTCTGCAACATCCGCTTGGCCATCGTCTTCTGCACCATGCCCAAGGGCACCCGCCGCCCTCCGGAATCCTCCCGGACCATCGTTCCTCCATCCGGCGTGCTCTGCAGGGCCAAATCGTCCTTCATTCCTCCCACCTTCAATGAATTTTGACGGGCGTCAATGACAATTGGCAAGACGTTCTTCCGAGACGATCGAAGAAGAGATCGCCCCTGAAACTCTTACGACTGTCCGGGATGAAACACGACGAGATTGCAGTCCTCCTGGAGGTGAGCGAGCCCACGATTCGATCGCCTGCCTCGTAGCGAGGCCCAGGCCGCCGAAGCTGCCATCGCGGAAAGTCCCGAGTTGGCCCGCCAGCTTCGCGATGTGGAGGACATTGCCGCTCACTACCGAGGCGAGTACCAAATCTCGATGTCGGCCCGTCCCTCGCAAGAGGTCCTTCAGTCGCCGGGCCTCTTCGATCGCAAATGGCATCTTTTGCCCTAAGGCTCTTCCCGAGTTCCATGGACTCCGGCGCGACATCTTACTGCTCAAGGACGGTGCAACCTCATGAGTCATCGGAAACACTATCATCAACTGACTCGATGTATAGAAACAAACTATTGATTTTGATGATGGATCCTCCGGCCTAATTTACTCAGGATCCGCCGTTAACCCAATATCGCGTAGCCCAAAGGCATCCTTATCGTGCCCGGAGGTCCAAGAGTGGCCCGTAAATGGCCCGCTCACTCATTTTGCATTTCCCGCGCTGAGATCAGAATCTCTTGTAACTCTCTCATTTAGAGAGTGGTGGGCAGGGAAGGATTCGAACCTTCGAAGACGTAAGTCAGCAGATTTACAGTCTGCCCCGTTCGACCACTTCGGCACCTACCCAATTCCCCATAAAGTGAGGAGAAGGGAGGCTTCGTCTCGCTGACATTGCCGCTTCAAGTTGCCGATCACCAATCTTACCTGAATCTAGAAGCATCGATATATTCCATTCGAAGTGAGCCCGGCGAGGAATCAACTCGTGCAGATCTTTCGGGGGGGCGAGCGCGAGGGAGTTCAGAGGCCAAGCAGCGAATTGAGAGCTCATCGGCCCTCCCGAACCGTTCAAATCTTGGCCCGAGACCAGTGCCTTCGATCGCCGAGCTGGGGTTACCGTTTACGTTACCTCTTTGGATGGAAACGGCGTATTCCGGGACGTTTCGGCGCGTTGCGCTTTGTGCGCGAAACGCCTAATCCTCAGACGATTAACAACGATTCGCAACATGCCGAAAACGTTGCTGTACGGTTTTCAAGACCGGTGCACCGACTACCGAATCATGGTCATCGCGCAGTGCGGATTTTAAGGGCGGTATTCGGGCGGGACCCAAAATCGACCGCCTCCTAGACTTGTCGCAACCTGTTGATAATCAATGGCGCGCCCGAGAGGAGTCGAAC
>DLRK01000034.1:13115-33432 GCA_002501065.1 Akkermansiaceae bacterium UBA7890 | reverse complement strand
ATACGTAGGTGCACCCAGCGACTTGCAGCAATTTCTCCGCATCACAGAGCTCCATTATCACCCCGCCGATCCAAGTGTGGCCGAGATTGTGGCCGGGTTCGACAACGACGGATTCTTCGAGTTCATCGAGTTGACCAACACCGGCCCCGCCACCCTCAATCTCAGCGGGGCCCGCTTCGTGGCGGGCATCGACTTTCTCTTTCCGGCTGACACCTTCCTCGCCTCCGGAGCACACCTGGTGGTGGTCGCAAATGAGGCCGCCTTTTCGATGCGCTACCCCGGTGTCCCGCCCGAGCGTATTGCCGGAGAGTACACCGGACGCCTTGAGAACGACGGCGAGCTGATCCAGCTCCATGATGCGGTGGGAGAAAACGTCCTGAAGTTTACCTACAACGACCGCTGGTATCCGGCCACGGACGGCGGTGGTCATGCGCTCGCGATCCTCGACGAGCTGGCCGCTTGGGAGGCCTGGGACCTCGCCACGAGTTGGGGCATCAGCGAGGGCGTGCAAGGCAGCCCCGGCGATCCAAACGGAACCGTCGTCCCGCAGCAGTACGCGGGCTGGCTCAACAGCCACTTCAGCCCAAGCGAGATCGCTGATCCGCTCATCTCCGGACCGAACGCCGACGCCAACGGTGATGGGCGTTCCAATTTCCACCACTACGCCTTCGGAACCGATCCGCGCGCGACCAGTGGTGCCTCCGATCCCCTGCCGAGCATCGAAGCGGCCGGCGGGACTCTCGAACTAACCTACCGTGTTCGTGACCCCGCGCTCGACCTCGAGATCACCATCGAGGCTTCCGAGGATCTCGCCGTCTGGTCGCCGGTCGCACTCCAGCTCATCGAGTCTTCCGTTGATGCCAGTGGCACGACCGTGACCGTGGTCCTTCGCGACACGGTGGCCATCGGTTCCAACGGCGCAACCCGGCGCTTCCTGCGCGTCCGCGCCACTCAATCGAATTGAAGGGGAGATCCGAAATGTCATTCTGGCAGTGAACGGCAAGAATGCACCGTCTCGGCGTTGGGCCGAAACAAACATCATGTGCCGGACGTGATCCGGCTTTCAGCCCGCGGAGTGCTCTCTGCAGAGGCTAACCCAACTTGGCGTAAGGTCAAAAAACTCAGCCGGAGGCCTTGGCCTTTGGATACAGCATGAATTGGGAGAGGGACGGAGCAATTCTTGGCCGAGCTGCCAGGCGGAGGGGAGTGTCTCTGCGGCCTTGATCATCGCGAGGCCGCACCGACGCAATCGAGGGTTGGAGTGGGAGTCCGCTTCAGGAGGCCAGCCGCGTAGTGTCCAGAAATACGATTACAACAGAATGCGCTGATTCCCAGTCTGTTGGACGGTCGTCTCTGGAGCCGGTTTCTGATCGTGCCTGAGTGCTCTGAGACGGTGAGGCAGTGTCGATAAACGATGGTTCTTCCGCAGAATATGTGTGGATTTTGGTGAGCCGAAGCGCGAGGTGGTGGGCGAGCTACGGAGAGACTCCCAACCCATTCTTGCGGGAGCAACGGGCGGATGAGGACTTATGCGACTTGTCGAGACTGGATTCCGCGGCTTCGTGAATTCCTGCAGATTCACATCGGTAGGGAGGGAAGGGCCGGGGAGCAGGGAAACCGGAGCCAGGGAAACCCGCCCAAAGAGATCCCTTCCGGGGGGTGGGGGGGGTGCGCTCGGCTGGCTCGCCCTAATTTCCTGAGGACCTGAAGTTCCCAGCAGTGCTTAGGACTGCCGAATGATCGCCTTTCGTTCGGGAAACTTGGGAACGCTTCGCGTGCCAAATTGGCATACCCTCCTGAGAACGAGTGGTTTGCTCGCGACCTCCTCTCTCTATCTACTATTTACCTATTACCCAAGTTTCCCGAGTTTCCCAAACAAAGCACTGAACATTAATGCCTTGCGCGTTCTCCTCCCCCGAACCGCTCCCAAGTTCCCCAAGTTTTCCGAACTGTATCCAAGCCTCACATCGGTCGCGCTTCCCAAAGGGGATTCCCACCAGTTTCGGCGTCCTCCCTCCCACCCGGTTGGGCGTCTCCCCCCCACCGCAAATATTCGGCGGCCAGGGCCTCCTTCCCCACACTGGCCCAAGTGTCTTGCCTCCGGATGGCCCAGATCTTCAGCCTTTGCTCATTGATAGGCACCTGCCCGAGCGCCCGCGCACCCACCTTCTTGAGGCCGGTCTTCGTAATCGCATTCAGGTTGGTGTTTCGCAAATGTGACGGCAAGCACGCGAGCAGATGGGTCGGGCACACCAAGTCACCCATGAAGGGCCAGCTTTCCTGCTCAATGCACTCCTTCATCCACGCCGCGACGGGGGGCAAGCTGTCTTGGATCAGTAGCTGTTTGGCGTTGGTCATGGGTGCACGACACATAGGATCGAACTTGTTCAGATCTCGATTCAACGTCCACCCCAGAAGCCTCCCCGCGTGTTCCCGTAACCATCCCCAGAGCTCCCGGTAGTATTCCGTGTCTCGCTTTTCGGCAGGGGAGTAAAGGATGCAATATCGACGGTCATCCTCGTCCACCAGGATCGCATCCTCGTGGTTGGTGAACATGAGGAAGTTGAATACGTTGGGTTGCTCAAATGCCTCCCGGTACATTTCGCGGATCATGGCGATGTCCTGCGTGATCATCGGCTTGAGCTTGTTCATGAGATCGAGCCGCCCAACCGCCATCATCTCCTCGATTACGACGAGACTGCAACTTTTTTGCCAGCCCGTATAGATCTCATGGAGTTGCTCGTTGCTCGGCAAACTGACATTGTGCGCACCGAGCAGTTGCCTCATCACACTACCGAAGAAGCTCTTTCCTGTGCCTTGATTACCTTGGAGGAGGATCGCCCATTGCACCTTGTCCCCCGGGCGCTGCACGTTGAAGGCGAGGTAATCCAAGAGGATGTTGCGCTCTCGGTCATCCGGGAGGATGTAGGCGGCATGCTCAAGAAACGGGGACACATCGCCATCTTCACGCGTCAGATCACCAGGCTGCCACAAGTTGAAGTAGCTAATACCCTTTTCTTCAAAGGTCCGATCTCGCCCGGGCAGGTAGATGGGCCTGTCGTAGATTGGGAACGCCGGATTGTATAGGGTGAAGGAGATCGGGCTCACCTTTTTGACGGCATGGCAATAGCGGTCGTGAAACTGTTTCTTTTTCAATTCAAGCCCCGATGCCACGTTACGATACCGCTCCACGGCATTGATGTAGACCCAGTCCTTGAACAACCCGGCACGCGCGCCGGTTTCTGGCACCTCCTGCGTGGCGGCGCCATCGGGATTAAGAGCGTCCGGACTTAGGAAATATACTTCCTGCACATTGTCCTTGTCACGGCGCGCACACGGAGTCCTCACGAGTTGACACAGCGTCCACGTCGCCGGATCCGCTCCGAGCGAGACGGCGTAGTCCATGAATCGCTTGCTCAGATCTTCGGATTGCCCCTGGACATGAAACCAGCCATGAAGACTCTTCGACCCGCTGAACACAACCATCGCTAGCCGTCCGAAGTTAGAGAGATGAGCAAGAATCGACGCCTGCTCATCGAAGGTGCCCTCATCAAATTCGACTACGAGGAATCTTCTTGGGCCCGTGTTATCGAGACAGCGCGCTGATTCTTTTCCATCTTTGGTATTCCCCGTTTTGGACTTCATAGGGCTGGGCACCATCAGGCGCCAACGTTCATCCAGTTTGCCCCGCCACAGCGACCAAGGATGCGTCGCGACCTTCCGGTTTGACTTGCCGAAGCAAAGCAGCGTGTCGCCTCCGTCTGGGAAAAGAATCTCTATGATTTCCCGAGCGCTCGGCCGATCGGCCCCCAAGGGCACTGGAGAACTCCCCTTCAGATCTTCCAGCCCCTTGCCCTCGACGACAATCTCTGCTCGCCGTTGTTCGTTCAACACCGGCCATTTCGCTTTTCGCCCGGCGGGCGCCTTGCTTTCATAAACCTTATCGACCGCGTCTTGGACTTCACCGTCGTTGTAGGGGCGCCTCAACTCCGGCTCAAAGGCCAGGAGAGCATCGGCAGCCTCCTCTGGGCTCGCTCCTTGTCTCCGAGCCTCCCAAGCCGCAGACATGAGCCAGAGGTGAATCCCATTCTCCGGAGGCGGAGTGATCTTGATATCGCATCTCCCAGCTTGCCCTTCTTGGCTTGGGCGACTATTCTGTTTTGTGTCGTGAGGATCGCTTCCGAGCTTTTGCGACTTTGGCCCCGCCTCGTCCGCGGGGCCGCTTTCTTTTGGAGGTTTCATGCGCTCAGCTCCTCCTTGTTTTGACCCCGCCGCGCACGAAACACTTTCGGTGCCTGGTGGAGGTATTGTTCATAATCGGGGCTGATTCGGATCACGCGCCGATGTTTGTAGCAGGCTTCGGGTGGGATCACTCCATCCCTCACCCAGATCTGGACAGTGCGCGCGGACACCTGCTCACGCTTCGCGACTTCGCGCACGGTCAGTTTGCTTCGAGCGTTCTCCACGCCCTGTTTCTTTATCTTTTTCACAGGGCGCTATCTTCGCGCCCTTCGCTTTAGAGATCAATTTAGAGCGCCCCTTCCGAGATTCGGCCGTCCTAAATCGATGGGTTCGACTTCTTTTCCCTGCCAGGATCGAGCTTCGGAAGGGGCAGTTTGTGCTTCTTGAGTGTGTCGCGAATCGTGGTCTTGGGAACGCGATGCTCCGTCTCCTGAAAATGCCGATCGAGTTGCTTGAGTGCCGGTCGAATCCCACCATTTTTCCGCACGTAATCCCAGAGCCCCTCCAAGACCTTCCTATCCGTTAGGGTGACTCTGTATTTTGGTATCGGGTCGCCAGTCATTTCGTCTAACCTCCTCCTTAGCAACTCCAGTATTCCATCCCTGGCCCCACATTCGCCGGCCTTGTCGTTCTCCTCTGCCCACTTGACGTGCCAAGCAAGGGATTCCCAGACGACATCGGAATACCTGTTTGTGGTGGCGTCTTTTTGGGAGTCCTTCCATCGCCACATTTCCGCTACTTCGGCCGTTACCTCGCCCTTCAACATCGCTGCCGTAGTCGGACGTGCTATTAAGCTCCACAGTCGCTGGAGCCACTCTTTGTCAGCTTCCCAAACTTGTTTCTTCATGCCACTGTCCATTTCCCCCCGGAACTTCCCGTAGGTGTCCTTCGGCGACTTCATGCCACGGCCCTCGTGGTTTGAATCTTTGTCCCCTTCGGCCCCATGGACCAGAACGCAATCGCGTCCTTCTTCGAGTACACGCCCACGTAATGCTCTCGCAATACCCCTGCCCTCTGTGTGTGGCCAAAAGCAAATTCCAACTCGTCAACGGTCGTGCCACCGGCAATTGCGGCAGAGGCGTGAGTGTGGCGGATTGCGTTCTGCGGCCACGACTGGGTGGCCGTAGGGAGCTCGGGCGCCGGGTCCAAGTCATTCAGCAGGCGGGCTGAAATCTTGAATCCAGCCAGGCGGCGGACGGCCCTGGACTTCTCGCGCCAGTTGGAGGGCACCACCAACAACTCGTCGTCACCGGGATCCCACCCCTTGAGCCACGCCTTCAAGGTCGGATTCATCGGCACGAAGCGCCGGCGCTTCTTTTTGGCCGTCTCCCACGGCACCTCGATGCCATCGTCCTTCACTTCTCGCCACCGCAACCGCCCCAACTCTGCCGACCTCACTCCAGCAAAGAACGCGATAGCAAATGCAGGGATGCTATCCGGGTAATAGCCCTCAGCCGCTTGCAAGATGGCGCGGACCTCCTTGGGGCTGAGCGTGGTGATCTCGCCTTGTTGTGTGGGAGCGCGGGGTTCAACTTTTTGAATCACGCCCGGCTCACACCACCCCTTCTTGGCAGCGAACTGGAACAGCGCTCGTGCGTTACGGCGATGGGCCTCAAACATGGAGGGGGTGCCGGAGTCAATGGCCTCCTCAACCTGCTCGGGCGTGATGTCGGACATTAGGCAATCTGCCAATCCCTCCAAGCGCTTCACTGTGTAGCGGTAGCCACTAAGGGTCTTTTTGCGAAGGGAGCTTTTTGAAGCCAGCCATGCCTCTACTGCCGTAGCGAGTGGGACTGAACGGGACCGTTCCTCAAGGATGGTCAGGTAGTCGTTGACGGCCACCTCCAAGGTCACGCCGTAGGGGCATAAACGCTCTTCCGCGCGCACCGCAACCTCGGCCAAGGCGGGCGAAATTACGGCGGCTCGAGTGCCGTAGTCGTGGTAGCCTTCGCGGAGTTTGGTGGCTTCGTCCAAGGCGTCCTTCTTGGTCGTGAAATAACGGCGCTCGCGCTTGCCGGAGGGGGTGATGCTGGCTGGCACGTTCACCACCCACTCGCTTCGATCTTTAGCAATGTCGAACTTGGGGCGCCGGGGCATGAGCGAGGGAGGTTGAATTTGGTCCTCGGCAGGCGAAAAATAAGGAGGGCCTTCCGCCCTTATCCGCCCTTAAAACAGCGAATCAAGCGAAATCTAACAAATCTAGCAAATTAAACGAATTGATACTCAATTGTTTACGAGTGCCCCGTCTTCCTACGGATCAGGAGGTTAGGGGTTCGACTCCTCTCGGGCGCGCCATTGATTATCAATGCGTTGCATGCATTCCCGATTCAGGAGAACGGATTGCTTGCCAGGGAGTGAGCGTCTGACTCTCCTCCGCGCCCGGATCAACCTCGATGAGACCCGGAATCCTGGGGGACGGGCCCCCGCAGGGCCTGGGTCTCCGGGAAGCCCGTCTTGAAATCTTCTTCCGCAATACCCCTTGGCCCGCTAGCCTGATGGGGCAGGTATGATCCGAGTTCTGCTGGCAGATGATCACGAACTGGTCCGGGAGGGGCTGGCCCAGATCCTGGATGAGAACAGTGGTCGATTTACGGTTGTTGGTCAGGCTCAGAACGGCGCCGAAATCCTGGCCATGGTCGACCAAACTGAGCCAGACGTCATTGTCATGGATTACTCCATGCCCCAAACCGACACTCCGGCCATCATCGGAAAGATCCTTCAACTGGCTCCCGGAGCGAAGATCCTGATGCTGACCGTCCATGAAAACATCCACTACGCGGTGAGGTGCCTGGAGAGCGGTGCTCACGGCTACGTGATCAAATCAGCGGCAGTCCAGGAGCTGGTCGAGGCTATCCAGTCTGTCAACAGGGGGGAGGTGTATATCTCCCCAAGGGTATCCCAGAATCTCCTCCACCATCTACGAAAGCCAAAGAGCCATCGAGCTGGCCTGATGGCTCTCTCATCGCGCGAATTCGACCTCTTGAGATTTCTTGGCTCCGGCATGAGCCTGCAGGATTGCGCGCAAAATATGGCCATTGGCACAAGTACCGCGTCCACCTACCGCAGCCGTCTCATGGAGAAGTTGAACCTGGGAACGACTGCCGAGATCATTCGCTTCGCCCTGGAGAACGAGGTGGTCGGTTAGCAGTAACTCCCCATGCGGCAGAGCAGATTCACTCCGTGTGTTCCTGGAGTTCCGCGTTGGCGTCCAATGGAAGGCGAGCTCGGATCTCAGTGCCTTCTCCGGAAGCGGTTTCCAGCTGAAAGCTGCCCCCCAGCAATTCAGTCCGCTCTCGCATGCCCATGATTCCCAGGCAACCGCTGCGAATCGCCTTCGGGTCAAACCCCGTGCCATTGTCCAGCACGGTCAGCTCAATTTCATCGGAATCGATGATCAAACTCACCTCCACCGTGTCGGCGCGGGCATGTCTCTCCGCGTTGGTCAGCGTTTCCTGCAGGATGCGATACAAGGTTTCACTGACCGTTTCCGGGAGACGCTCATGATCGAATCTCAAATGACTGCGCGTATCGATGCCGGTCCGGTCTTCATATTGCGCGAGGTAGTCCTGCACCGCATCCTTCAAGCCCAGATCGTCGAGCAGGCTCGGCCTGAGCTGTGCCGCAATGCTCTGGACCTTGTCCAGCAATTGCCTGCTGTTGCCCAGGGCGCGCAGAATTCCGGACTGGGTTTTTCCGTCGGTCGCCTTGCCAGCACGGTCGAGATCAAGACAGATGGCGGTGGTCAATTGCCCCAGGTCGTCATGCAGATCGCGCGAAATTCTCTTTCGCTCCTGTTCCTGGGCATGCAGCAACTGTCTGGAGAGTAATCGCAATCGCTGTTCGGAATGGAGCAGCGACTGTTGGTCGCATTTGCGACAAAGACGATTGTATACCAGGAACCACAGGAAGACCGCTATGATAACCAACGCGATGGCGTAGACGATCAGGAAACGACTCAGGATGAACTGGGGACGTGCATAGAGAACCGCCCGCGGCACATGCAGCACGGGATAGATCTGATTGTCGCCCCGGAGGGAGAACCCCTGCGATTCAGCTGGTGTCTGACCGATGCAGACATCCAGATCCAGCATGCCGTAACGGAAATAGCCATCCTGGGTGAATTCCTGCCCCCTTCCGCTTTTCTCGATGACCTGCCAGAGCGCCGGATAATCAGTGGGGAACGATCGCGTGTTGCCCAGCATGAAGCCCCATTCGTCTTCCTTCACCGGACTGCGCAACCAGAAGCCGTCCTTGTTGAGTAACATCGAAATTCCGGCAAAGCCCGACGCTGCCTCCTCCAGCTTGTGAATGAGTCCCGCCCCGAGGTAATTCAGGATGAGAATGCCGCGTTTCCTGCCATCGTGGTCGAATACCGGAGTGGCGAAGCGGATCACCGGTTTGTGCGGCACCTCGATGACTTCGTTTTCAACATTGAGATCAAACGGTGAAATGTAGATCTCATCCCGTTCCAGTTGAAATGTCCTTTCAAAGTAATACCGGCTGCCCTTCGGCTGCAACTGGTCCTGCGGAACGATGCGTGGTTCGCCGCTGTGGTAATTGACGCGAACGATTTCCTGCCCGTGTTCATCGAGAAGGCGGATCTGGTCGTAGGAGCTTTTCTTCCTGCAGAACAAGAGGTAATCCTGAGCGAGTTTCTCTTCTCGTTCGGTAGATCTGTCAGAGAGAATGGTCTGAAGCTGGGATTGCTCGGCAAGGTAATTCAGGTCCGATGTGATCGACTTGAAATCGCTGGCCAGGATCTCAGTCTGCAGGCTCAACGAATGCCCGGCATCACGCTCAAAGATCTGTTTCTCATGAGAGAGGTCGCGAAAATAGAAGACCATCGCCACAACGGCCAGAAGCAGGACGACTGGAAGGAACACGCGGGAGAATCCCCACAGGGTCGGCAACCCGAATAAAGCCGGCCGCGCTTCCTCGGCGCTATGATCGGGCACTCTGGTCATGAAAAAATCCGGTGGTGTCCCTCGGCACGCTGGGAGAGCAAGCCCAAGGCTTCCGTTTGGGAGATTGATGGTAAACACGGCGGATGGTTTTCACCACTTTTTTGGACAAAAGTGTGAATCTTCACCGCCCGGTCTTCCGGTGGTGCAGTGGATTGCTTTAGAGCTCCCATGCACGCTGTGCCCGGGGTGAACGCCCACCTCTGACAACTTCCTTGTAGGAATTTTCCTACAGGAAAATGGTGATCGCAGCGACAGACAGGAGGGCGCTGACCATGCAGGCTATGGCCGGATGACATTCCGACCCAACCGGGAGTCGTTCCTTCTGCTGCCAGCAGTCTCAGTGCTGTCCCTGGGACTGTTGATTTCTGTCTTCAGAGCGGGACACCTCCAGTCACAGCCCCCTGTTCCAGCTCCGACTACTCCAGCAGTCAGGAGCGAGGAATGGCATAAACGGTCGCTCACGCCCGTTCCCAACCCCGATCCCGATGCTCAGATGCAATTGGCAAGGTGCCACCCCCACCGGGTCGCACTCACCCTGGAAAAGGAGAAGGCCTACGTCACGCTTTCCGGCACCGAAAGCCAGCCCGGTTCAACCGTTGCGGTGCTCGACGTCCCCGGGCAATCCTTGCTTCGAGAGGTCACGGTGGGCAGCTCCCCCAACGGGATGGCATTGCATCCCTCCGGAAAGTGGATCGTGGTCGCCAATCGTTTCTCAAATTTCCTGTCCGTCATTGAAACCGGGAGCGACCGGGTCGTGGCGGAGATCCCGGTGCCGTTCTACTGCGAAGACCTGATCATTTCTCCCGATGGCAAGCAGGCCTTTGTGTCGAACTTCTGGAAGAACCAGGTGCTGTTCGTCGATCTCGAGACTGAGGGAGGCCAGCTGGGCGGGACCATGCGGGAACTCGGCTTCGACCGGGATGCTTTTTTCGGGCAACGGCAAATCCGCCAAACGCACTGGAGCATCTGTGACCGCTGTCTCTGGCGGAGTTCGGAGGAACAGCGCTGCCGGTATTGCGAATCCTCCGCGCTGCGGCAGGTCGTAGAGGAGGAGTTGGTCGATTATCACCCCGGCCTGATGACAGCCCTGCGGGCGGGCTGCGGCACGACAGAGTGTCATCTGCATAATGCGGGCGGATTTTATGCAGGACCGGACCGGGAGCGCTCGCTGCACAGCGCGATCGTCCATTCGTTTCCGGGAGATCCCGATGGCAGCCCCCTGCTGCGCGCGGTGACATCCATTGTCCATGGGGGATGGGCGGAGGGCGTGGACGGCAGGCACCATCCGGGTGGAGTGGTTTTCAATGATCCGGAAGGGGATCCGGATTACCGCCGCCTGAAGAAGTGGATTGCAGAGGGAAGCGAGGGGCCCGGCATTGCGGTCGGAGACAAGCCTCGCGACCTGGCATTGTCGTCCGACGGCAGGACCCTCTATGTGGCCAATACAGGTTCCCTGGACATCTCGGTCATCGACTTGCAGCAACAACGTGAAATGCGACGCATCTTCACCCGATCGCCGGTGAACGATCTGGTGTGGATGGAGGATCGGCTGATCCTGGCGACGCTGGGAGTGGGATCGGGGCATCCGAAGGCACGTCACGCCGGCCGGGAAAGCCGTTCCCGCGAAGACCCCGAGGCGGAATTCAGTCTGTTTCGTGATCATGCCACGGGGAAGCCCCTGCCGTTGGCGCAACAGGAGCCCCTGGGTCCCTATGATGATGTTGACGGCACCTTGCAGGAGAAGTTCCGCGATATTACCAACGACATCGTCCTGCTGAGAGCGGCCGCAGACAATGTTGCCGCTTACCGGGCAACCGAAGACTTCACGCGATACACCTCGGACAGTTTCGAATCGCTGCCTGGCGACAAGAAGGGCGATGTCGCTGCGGAACTGATGAAGGTCGTGGGGGCCTTTCCCGAACAGATCGCCCGTGACGAAGATCGCCTCTTTGTGACCATGTCCGGGACCTTCCAGGTGCAGGAATGGATCGTTGACCTGACGGCCGCGCCAGCTGAGCGCCTCCAGCCGGGGCGGCTCTTCACAACCGGTTTCAAGCCAGCGGGTATCGCCTTCGCCGATCACTCCCTGATCGTGGCCAACATGCTCGACGAGTCCGTCAGCTTCATTGATCTCAAAACCGGCAGGAACGACCGGCTTTCCCTGAGGCGTTCGGCTGAACCGTTTCCGGCCAACGATTTCGAGCGCGGCGAGTTTTTCGTACAGAGCAGCGTCTTCTCGGTGGACCAGGACCAGAGCTGCGTGCACTGCCACTACCGCGACACCTCGGATGGCAAACGCTGGAGTGTGAGCCAGGTCATGGGGCAGAGCCGCAACGGCGAAGAACGCACCGGAGGAAGCCGCGAGGTTCCTGACATCCGGGTCCTCTTCCACAAGGTGCCCTTCTTTCTCGAGGGCATCCTCTCGATGGACGAGCCCCTGACCATGATGATGGAGCACAATCCCCTGGTGGATTTTCAAGGGGTGACTCCCGCTGGCAGTTTCGACGACATCCTTGCCGACGAAGAGGAGTCAGAACGATATTCCGGATCCGCCGATTCCATCGTGGTTGCCACCGGACGCACAGGGGAGGATCTCGACGTCCGCCTGGTCGACCTGATCAAGCGCAGGGAAACGCACTTCCGGCAGATCGCGAAACGATACCTGGGCGAAGAATATCAGTTTCGTGATTTCCAGAAGTTCATCGGGGCCTATCAGGCGGGCGAACCGCGGCTGCTGCCAAATCCCCGGGACAAAAACGATCCCATGATCGTCCACGGACGGGAACTGTTCCATCATCCCATGGTGGCGTGCGCCAGTTGCCATCCCGCCCCGGCCTTTACCGATAAATCCAAGGTCTACAATCAGAACAAATCGTTTCCGCCACTGGTGACCGCGGCGCCGCGCGACAACGTGCATACCCTGATCAGCGCGGACCGGATTGATGCCTTGAACGGATACGTCCGCTACTGGGACCAGAAGGACAAGGGGCGCATCGAAACACAGGAGGGCTTTTTTGTGGCGCCGTCGCTGCGGGGCCTGTGGGCGCGACCACCACGCCTTCTCCATCATGGCCACGCCATCAGCCTGCGCGAGGTTGTCTGCAGTCCGGACCACGTCGCCTTGCGGCGATTCCCCTTTGCGCGCCGGGATGCAGATCGACCGGAACGACACGAGAGAGGTTTGAATGAACTGGACGGCGTGCCTGACACGCACGGCGTGACATCACATCTATCAGTATGGGACATCGAATGTTTAATCAGTTTCATCCAGTCCATCGAGTAGTGCTTGGAGCACTTGCTCTTGCCCTGATCCTGGCCCAAGCCGTGGAACCGGGCAACCGGGAGGTCCGCCCTGATGCCATGGCGGCGGAAAGGGACGGAATCGTATTCAAGTCCAGGCGCTCCCTGATGGGCACGGAATTCAAAGTGACGATCTGGGCTCCCCCGGACAAATCCGGGATTGCCGCACAGGCACTGGGGGAGGTGTTTGACGAACTGGCCGGACTGGAGAAGCGGATCAGCAGCTGGCAGGCTGACAGTG
Organism: Akkermansiaceae bacterium UBA7890; assembly: GCA_002501065.1. Lineage (GTDB taxonomy): Bacteria > Verrucomicrobiota > Verrucomicrobiia > Verrucomicrobiales > Akkermansiaceae > Roseibacillus_B. The sequence continues at coordinate 20,685 of DLRK01000034.1, read as the reverse complement.
AAACGACACGGGTGAATGCGAGCGCGGGCCAATCGGCCGTGCCGATTGGAGTTGAACTGGAGGATCTCCTGAACCGTTCGCTGCATTGGGCACGGAAAACCGGTGGAGCCTTTGATGTCAGTGGTGGACCGCTGTTCGCATTGTGGGAAGAGGCCCGTGAACGCGGCACCTTGCCGTCACAGGAAGAGATCGACGCATGCCGGGCCCTGATCGGCTACCAGCACATCAGGATGACCGACGGCAGAGTGCGCCTCCAGAAGGCAGGCATGGAGCTGGGATTCGGCGCGATCGGCAAGGGGTTTGCAGCGGATCGGGCCGCGGCCTTTCTGGAATCGAAAGGCCTGTCGAATTACATCATCGATGCAGGCGGTGATCTGCTCGTAAAGGGCAGGCGCGGCGATCGATCGTGGCACGTGGGGGTGCGTCATCCGCGCGGCGAAGAGTTTCTCGCCCGCCTGGAAGGCGGCGACTGCGCGATCGCAACCTCGGGTGACTATGAACGCTACTTCATCGTCGATGGACAACGCTATTCTCATATTCTCGATTTACGCAGTGGATTGCCGGCGAAGCGCCTGACGAGCGTGACCGTGATCGCCAGTTCCACTGCTGACGCCGATGCCCTGGCCACGGCATTGTTTGTCATGGACGCTTCGCGGGGGCTCGAATTGGTGGAGGAGCAGCCGGAAGTGGATGCAATCTTCGTAGACGACAACGGAAAGATAACGCTGTCAACCGGCCTGCACCTCCAGGGCGATCGCCTGAGACTGGATCGACCATGAAGGAGGAAACAGACAATCAGGGAGGCGGCAGAATCAACATCCTGTCCGCAGGGATTCTGCTCTCGGTCGGGCTGGCAGCTGCTGTCCTGATTGCCCTGCCTGGTCATCATCGTGCACCCCCGGTGCCGGATACACCGCCAAAGGCAGTTGTTAGCGGAGGACTGTATGAGCGGTTCTGCGTCGACATTGTTCCGGTATTGGAGCGGCGCTGCAGCAGTTGCCACGGAGTGTTGCAGGAAGAGTCCGGGATTCTGGCGGACTCGACCCAGTCGAAGGACTTCCTGCGTTGGCCGGTGAACGCTGGAGGGCGCATCAAGACAAGGTCCCGGCTCCGGCAAACTTATGACATCGTCACGGCCCGGCCCGAGAGTGCGGCAACGTCTTCCGGCTTCATTGACTTTGTTTCCGATCCGGGGGTCAGCCCGTTTCTACGGGCCCCTCTGGCCTCCGGCTTTTCCGCCTCAACACATCCCGAGGTATTTTCCTCCCCCGAGGATCCGGACTACCGGGTTCTGTTCCACTGGATCGAAGAGGAGATCGAATCCGGGCAAGAGGCGAAACTCACGCTGAGCAGCGGGGCGGAGTTGTATTTTGCGGAGAAAGTGACCCCGATCCTCGTTCGAAAAACCTGCTTCGGCTGCCATGGCCCGCTGGCCTTCAACGATCTCAAGCTGGACCCGGGCATCCCCGGACAGGACACGCGTTTTTCACCGCGTACGCATAAACACAATCGCAGGGAGATGCTGGGCACGGTGACAAGAATGGTGCACTTGTCCGGCGACGTCCGGCAGTCCAAACAGTTGTTGAAGAACTTCCCGGTTGAGGAAGGCGGCATCGTTCATAAAGGCGGCAACAACTTCTTCAGGAAGGATGACCCCGATTACCAGGTCCTGCTGCATTGGTTGAAACTGGAGGCACAAGAGGCCAGGGAGCACAGTGGGGCCGCACTTGGAGAACTGGAGGGCATCGTCTTTGTGCGCCGGCCGAAAAACAGCCCCGAACGGTTCTTCGAGGACATTTCCTTCCTTCCGGGTGGGGACCTGTTCCTGCTCAAAGACGGCCGGGAGGTCAACCTGACAGCATCATTGCATCCGGCAGGGCCTGCTGATGTCCGCGCGCCGGAAGTGAGTTATGACGCGCGGCATGTTGTCTTCGCCATGCGGCGTTCCGAAGGGGAGCCGTTCAATGTCTGGGAAATCGAGCTGGCCAGCGGCAAAGCCCGCCAGATGACCTTCTCGGAAGTCCGTGCTACACATTTCATGGATCCCATCTATGTGCCCGACCCGGACGATGTCGGCGGAGATGATCTGGAACGGGTTTGCCTTGTGATGGTTTCCAACGTGGACGGTGAATGGTGCGAATCCAGTCCCAGCCATGTCCTGGGCGAAGCCGAAGGCGGGACGAAGAGGTCCATTATCGACCACGAATTGACGGAAGCACCCGGCCGTTTCAACGGCAGGACCCTGCAGATCGTCACGGGAACGAATGCCGGTGAAACGCGAATGATCACACAGCACGAATTCGGAGAACTGGTGGTCGACAGACCCTTTCCTCTCCCCTGCGACACGAGCACGCACTACACGATCATGGTTGAACCACGGTTCACTCCCAAGTTCGAGGCGTATCGCATGCGCCGTGCCGCCAGGGGAGAGGAGAAAAAAATCTTCGATGAGAGCCTGAAACGCATGACCTATTCCGCCAGCCAGGTACGGCGGCCCGCCATGCGCTCATCGGGCGAAATCATGTTCACGTGCCTGCGCAGCGGCTGGCAATCCGGTCGACCATTCTACAATGGCGCGGTGTTCCGAACCCACGTTGATGGTTCCAACTTCCATACCCATAATGGCAACCGTTCCGCCGTCCCGATCCACGCCGACAACCGGGAGATGCCCAATGGCCTGGAGATCCGCATCGGACGGGACGCCGACTCCCATTGGGGAGGGATGCTGATGCTGGCCGACCATCAGTTTGGTCCGACCATTGAAAACAACAACCCGCTGGACGACCTGGATCATCCGTATGGCGAAGGAACCCCGACGACCGCCATGTTCAAATTCGTTCCCGGCTGGATCGGGCTGGATGAACACGTCACTTGCCGGGGCCAGTCCCCCGGTGGTGTCTACCGTGATCCCTATCCCATGCCGGACGGCGGGATCCTGGTGGCTCATGCCCGGGGCCCGCTGGATCTGCATGACCCCGCGGCCGCGCCGGACTTCAACATCGTCATCCTGCGTCCCGATCCCGCCTTTCAATCTTCCGATGGATTCAAGGCAGGCAAGAGCAACAGGGAAGTAGTTGTGGCCGGTCATCATGCCGAACTGTGGCCTCGCCCGGTGGTTGCCCGCCTGAAAGAGCCGGTGAAAAAGAAAATGAAACTGGAGACCGATCTCTTTGGCCCTCCTGCCCGCGTGCGGGGTTTCACCGGCTACCGGCAGGAGACTCCTGCGGTGGTCCAGGTCTATGACATGGTCCTGCTGGACGCGTTTTTCGAACAATCCACTCCCACAGGCGTTCGTCACCTGGGCTCTCCTGTCTGCCCGAGTTGCATGGACCCCACGCCGGACCTGGAACAGGTCCGGTATGCACGTATCATTGCTACTGAGCCGCAGGATGAAGGGGACCGCGGGGAACCGCGGCGGGTCATGATCGGAGAAGTTCCACTGGAGACCGACGGCTCGTTTGCAATGCAGGTGCCCTCCGGCATCAGCTTCGACATCCAGTCGCTCAATGGCATGCAGATGGCGTTGCGTTCGCCCAACCGCTGGCTCTATTGCCATCCGGGTGAGAAGCACGGCCTCTCGATCCCGCGGCCATTGTATGCGCAAACCTGCAGCGGCTGCCATGGAGGGCTCACGGGCAAGAGCGAAGACACGTTGCGCCGACCGGATGCCATCAGTTCCGCATCGCGGACCCAGGCCATCTGGGATCTGCCAAACCACCACAAGCGCAATCCAGCGAACTACGGGAAATCAAACGAAGCGATGCTCACGGCGGTCAGCTATCAGAGGGACATCCTTCCCATTGTCCGTGCAAAATGCGTGGCCTGCCATGCCGGTCCTGTACCCGCGGCGAAACTCGATCTCGCTGGAGAGACTGGTTACGACGCGCTGACCACTCACGTCAACCTGCATGATAAACTGGCGATCAGGAGTTACCTGATCGAGAAACTCCATGGTCGCGAACTGCATGCCACGCGCGCCTTGAGCGGTGACCACCCGCATCCCTCGCAGCAGCGACTGACCCGCGAGGAGTTACTGGCTTTTGTTCGATGGGTCGATCTGGGTGCCCGCAAGGAATGAGGCCGCAGGCCATGAGCATGAAGAAAATCAGTTCGACTCTAATTGTGCTTTATCTGGCAGTCGTTGTCATTGCGTTCGCCAACGCGGCGTTACGCTGGAGCGAGGAGCCGTTCCATGCCGGGGCCTGTGGTCGCTCGGGTGATTGCACCTCCTGCCACCAGGGGACCGTCCCCGACAATCACACGGAGAAATTCGTGACGAAATCGCATGGCTGCCTGGCACGGGAAAATCGTGACAGCTGTCTGACGTGTCACCAGCAGAGACAATGCGCGGATTGCCATGACAATGAAAAGCCCTCCTGGCACAGCCCCCTGTTCTGCACGCCCGCGAAAGGCGTTAAGCAACGAAACGAACACATGCACCTGGCCATAGAGCACCGGCAGTCCTGCCTGGAGTGCCACCGGGGACATTTTCAAACGCAATGTTCGGACTGCCATGTCCTGGACGAGTGGAATCGATGATCGTACCACCGAGAAAGACCGAGGCAGGATCGGCCATTCGCCGCCTTGAAGCACCGCCTTTCGTGAGATTTTCCTGCGAGAGCCTGGAGGTGCTGTTCGATTGCGGTGACCCGGTTCGGGCGGGTGATGTGCTGGCGCGCTCTCCAAGGGGCGCCCGGTTGCAGCGGCGGGTGCATTCGCCGCTCGCAGGCACGGTTCGAATTGAAGCTGGCCGGCGACTCATTGTGGAAGGCGAATGGCCGTCCTCGTCCGGAACTGAGCATCACGATGACGCCGGGCAGTGGGAAGCTGATGCCATCGTCGGCCGCGCGCGCGAGGCTGGCCTGCTTGGCATGGGCGGAGGCATGTTCCCTACCTATCTCAAACTGAGCTACGGCAAACCGATGGACACCGTCATCATCAACGGATGTGAAGGGGAACCTTACTTGTGTGGTGACCACCGGGTGCTTGTCGAGCACAGGCAGGAGGTGGAATGCGGTATGCGCCTTGCGATGCGCGCAACGGGTGCAACCAACGGCCATGTCGTCGGACACGAGTCGAATTACGTAGCGGGTTATGAACGATTTCTCGTCAAAACAACACTGGGCCGCAGCGTGCCAAACGGGTGTTTTCCGGTGGACGTCGGAGTGATGGTGATCAATGCGCAGACCGCTCGCGCTCTGCACCAGGCGGTATGTGGAGGCAGGCCGTTGACCGAGCGGGTGATTACCGTGGCGGGGAAAGCGGTGGAGCGACCGGGGAATTACCTGGTGCCACTCGGCACGACCGTGGGTCACATCCTGAAGGCATGCGAGTATGACGCCTCGCGGACGAAACGTCTGGTTGCCGGAGGACCGATGATGGGGCGGGAGGTCGATCTCGACAGTGCGGTGCAGGCGGGCACGGGTGGGGTTCTGGCTCTGGGAAGGAAAGAAGCCGCCAAGTCAGCAGAGAGCGCCTGTATCCGTTGTGGACGCTGCATGGATGCCTGCCCGATCGATCTGCCGGTGACGGAGCTGATTGAGCATCCGGCTTCGGAAGCGGTGCTGCGCTGCATCGAGTGTGGCATCTGCCAGTTCGTGTGTCCGGCACATCTCAGACTGGTGGCGCGGTTACGGGAGGCAAAAACCGATTATCGATTGAGGCAATGCCAATGAAAGCAAAGGCCGATGGAATTTCCATCCTGTTGATTGCGACCGCAGTCGTATTGAACCTGGCCCTGGAGCGTCCGGACGAGAGACGGGTTCTAGCCCGGCACCTGATCGGCCCGTCGTTGCACTCCGTTCCGCTGGACGGCCCTCCTGCCTTCCAATCTGATGATCATGATCAGGCCATCCTGTTCTTCGAACAGAACGGAATACAGGGCTCTCTTCAGGGGGCGGTTGTCATCAGGGACGACAAAATTGAGGACGTTTTGATCACGCAATCAAACGAAGGCATCGATCGGAAGACCCTGTATGATGACCATGGCTTCCTGCAGTCCTTCTCTGGCCATCCGGCCCAATCTCCTGTGGTGGTCGATGCCATCAGCGGTGCGACGATTTCAAGTCGACTGGTTATCAACGCCGTTAACGAGCGGCTTCAACGATGGGAGGATCATGTCAAACGCGACGGTCGTAACGGCGGCTCCTGAGAGAGTGCCCCCCGGTTTCTGGAAAATTACCCCGCGCATCGTAATGGCGGCGTTCCTGCCAGCCTATGTCGGGATCGGAGCGGACTCACCAGCCGGCCAGTCATACCAGCTGGGCAGCATGGCTCTCGTCACAATATGGGCGGTGGCCCTCGTTACCGGCGGCATCCTGGCGCAGGGGAACACCCTGCGATGGGTTGGCTTTTCCTGGATCGTGACCGTCCTGTTTCCAGTCCTCCCGATGCTCCTGTTGATGGCCAGTGGCGCGCTGGTTAACCGGTGTCAGGACTGTGTGCGCGCAGCGGTGCTGGGTTTGCTGCTGTTCCCCCTGGCCGGTCTGTTGCCCGGCAATCCCGTCGGCGTGATGCTGATTGCGTGCGCTTTTCTCCTGGCGATTTCCACTGAACACTCATGACGGGATACGATGCAACATTCCTGGCGCTGGCCTGCAGTTTCCTGGGGCAGAGGGGCCACCGACGAGCGCTGACGGCCCTGACGCCGCTGGCGGTGTATCTCATCCAGCTCTCCCCGAATGCCGCGATTCAGCTACCGTTGATCGCCGTGGCAGTGATCGTCCTGTCCGGATCTCAATTGGCGACTGGCGCGATCCTGGCCCTGCCCGCATACGCCACGATCTCCGAGGCGGCCGTGGTGGCCATCCTGTGGTGGACCCTCTCCGAACTCATGGACCTGCTGGGAAGCCTCGAACGTCACCCGGACAGACTCTCAAGCCGGGAACAGCACCACACCCTGCGCCCAGGATTGCCCCGCAAGGTCATGATCGCAGGCATGCTCTACCTGATCCTCTACCCGTTGGTTCTCCTGTGAAACACGGTCCCTTCATCCATGGCGGCGGGACGATCCGCAAGATGATGCTGCAGGCGGTTGCGGCGCTGCTGCCGGTGTGCGCCGCGGCCCTGTGGCGTTATGGCATGGATGCGTTGTGGATATTGTCAGCCGCGATCGCTTCTGCCTGGCTGGTGGACTACTGGCTCGACCGGGAGAATGCGTTCGACGGCAGCGCTATCATGATTGGGTGCCTCTGCGGCCTGCTCATGCCTGCGACGGCGCCCTTCTGGCTGGGTGCCTGCGCCGGAGCCCTGGGAGTGGGCCTGGGGAAGCAATGTTTTGGCGGTCTCGGGCAAAACCTGTTCAATCCCGCCGCCTTGTCGCGAGTGATCCTGATGAGTGTCCTGCCAGTCTACTTTTTCATGCCTCGCTGGCCGATGGATGGCACCACGCAGGCCACCCCGCTGGCCAAGGAACTGGCAAGTGAGATGCCGACTCTCGACGTGCTCTTCAGCGGTGGCTACACCGGAACGCTGGGCGAAAGCATGCCCCTGGCCCTGATTGCCGGAGCTTTGATGTTGCTTTACTGGCGCCTGATAGACTGGCGGGTGCCTCTTTACTTCTTCAGCGGGA
>DLRK01000034.1:0-12805 GCA_002501065.1 Akkermansiaceae bacterium UBA7890 | reverse complement strand
CCTCTTTACTTCTTCAGCGGGATCGCCTTTCTGGCGCTGATCCTGCCCGCATCTGCTCGCATGGAAGGTCACGCACCCTGGCTGGCGGGCCATCCCCTGGCGCACCTGTTCGGCGGAGGAACGCTGCTGGCCGGGATCTTCATGCTAACCGATCCGGTAACCTCTCCCATGACAAGCAGGGGACGTATTATCTTCTCCCTGCTGGCGGCCCTCTACACCATGCTGGTTCGCTACTACACGATCTACTCGGACGGCGTCATCCTGGCCGTCCTATTCGCCAATGCCTCGGTCCCGCTCATCGACCGTGTCCGGTCCCGATGAGCCCCGGAATCCTGTGTGACCTGCCATCGAAGGGTCCGGGTGTCTCGTCAGATCCAGTGTATTACCTCCCCTCCGCCCGGCCGAAGACCTGGACCGGCAGGTTGGCGACATCGACATGGTTGCGGGCGGCCAGATCGGGGTTGTCATCGGTGGTGACCCGGACGGTGATCTGCTGCAGCCGGCCGTTGCCGGTGTTAATGGGGTTCACCGGCTCACCCGGAGATTTGAGCGGGCCGCATCACTCCGTCAAATGGCAAGGGTGATGGGGGCAGGAGATCTCCTCGCTGAACAGGCCCGCGAAAAAGAGAGATTTCAATTCACCCGGCCCGTCTTCAGCAAAAGTGGATTTCGATGAAATCTGACCACTCCCGCCTCCCTGCCCCCCGGCCCCACCTCCTGAGGCGAGCCCCCCGTCTGAGCAGGCAAACTGCTGAAAATTAGAGGGAGTTGGCCTTTATTGCAGATGAGAAGGGGTAACATGACCGCGCTAGCAGAAAAAATGATTCCTGTCCTCTTGAATGATTATGCCGAAGAGAATCAAATGTGCCATGGTCCTTGGACTCAGATTCTTACCCCTGGTCGTTTCATCAATCAGCCCCCCCACCGAAGCAGGATGAGCACACGAAGCGGCCTTCTCGTTCGATATTTGTTGGTTTCCCTGCTCGCTCTGGCCTCGCTCTCTGGCGGAACCGCCCAGGCGCAGGATTTCAAGCGGGGGAAAAAGCTCTACGCCCTGTGCAGTGTCTGTCACGGCCCCGGGGGCCACGGCAAACTGGCGCAGAAGGCCCCGGCGCTGGCCGGCTTGACGGACTGGTACCTGGTCGACCAGTTGCAGAAATTCAGGAATGACAAGCGCGGAAAGCACCACCTCGATGTGACCGGAATGATGATGCGCCCGATGGCGAAGACTCTGACCAGTGACAAGGACGTCGAGGCGGTAGCCGCCTATATTGCCGGGTTATCCCCGAAGGCTCCCACCGTGACCTTCAAGGATACAGATCCTGAGAAGGGCAAGACCCTCTACAACGTGTGCATCGCCTGCCACGGGGACAAGGTCCAGGGAAACGAGGAGCTCAAGACTCCGCCCCTCCGGCATCTTGACGACTGGTACCAGTTGGCCCAGTTGAAGAAATTCAAGGCCGGAATGCGCGGCGCCGATCCGACCGACGCCCAGAGCGCCCAGATGCGGGCCATCCTGGCGGCGGTCCCCGACGAGCAGGCCATGAAGGACATCATCGCCTACCAGCACCTGGTGGCGAACGGAGGTGCCGCGGAGGAGAAAGGCAAACCGTGAGCATGAAGATGCGGAGACGAATCGTGCTGGGGTCCACCGTGGCAGCCCTCCTGCTGTCCGGTGCCATCCTGCTTTCCGGCGCAGCCCGCAAGCAGGAGGCCCTCCCCGTCCGCGGAACCATCGGGGAGTTCTCGCTGACCGACAGCACCGGCAACGCCTTCGGCTCGGACCAGCTCAAGGGCAGGATCTGTGTCGCGGACTTCATTTTCACTCGCTGCGACGGGCTGTGCCCGCTCCTGACGAAGGAAATGAAGAAACTCCATGAGACCTTCGCCAACAACCCGGCCGTGCAGCTTGTCTCGGTCACGGTGGATCCGGAATTCGACACCCCGGAAGTCCTCGCCGAGTTCGCCAGGCACAATGACATCGACACGGGCAACTGGCACCTCCTCACCGGCACACGGGAGGCCATCCGCAGCTTCATGGTGGAGGAATGCATGATCGGAATGCCGGACGACCCCCTCCTTCACAGTGACCGCCTCGTGCTCTGGGACCAGGAAATGCGGATCCGCGGTTACTATCCCCTCTCCGATCCGGAAGCGCAGGGGAGCCTTGCGAAGGACATCTCACGCCTCCTGCGGGCCTCCCGGGATTCACGAACCACCCATCAACCGCTGGACGACCAACCCTGACAGATCAAAACCCATGAAGGACTACAGCTCTGACCAGGTCGCCAAGGCCTCATTCGTGATCACCGTGATCACCTGCCTCCTGTATGCCCTGACCGCCTTCCTCCTGACCGGCTAACGGCCGGACCGACCCCCACCACCAACAACCCAGCCATGTTAGAAAGCATCTTTGATCTCGCCAGGGCGTCAAGCTACGCCGACCGCATCGACTGGCTCTTCACCCTCATCACCGTGGTGGTCGGCTTCTGGCTCATCATGGCGGAAGGGGTCCTCTTCTACTTCCTCTTCCGCTTCCGGCGCAGGAAGGGCGTGAAGGCGCAGTACATCTCCGGGGAAGAGAAGGGGCAGAAGAAGTGGATCAACATTCCCCACGCTCTCGTCATTCTCTGCGACGTCGTCCTGATCGTCGGCGCAATCTCAGTCTGGGTCCACATCAAGCAGAACCTGCCGGAGAGTGATGTGAAGATCCGCGTCATCGGGCAACAATGGGCATGGATCTTCGTGCACCCGGGCCCCGATGGAAAACTCGATACCGAAGACGACATCTCCACCGTGGATGAGCTCCACGTGGAGGAGGGCAAGGTCTACCATTTCGACCTCGAATCGAGGGATGTCGTGCACAGTTTCTCCGTCCCGGTCTTCCGGCTCAAGCAGGATGTTGTTCCTGGTCGTGTCATCACGGGCTGGTTCGAACCGACCAAGACCGGTGAATTCGACATCCAGTGTGCGGAAATCTGCGGAATCGGTCACGGGGTCATGGCGGCGCGACTTCATGTTGAATCCTCCGAGGATCACAAGAAGTGGATGGCCCATCACACCCGTGAAGATTCAGCCAGCCTCGCCACGGCCGTCACCGCAACCGCACCATCAACCGAGTAACCAACATGGCTCAAATGGAAGACATCGCTCCCCTGCTGCACGCAAAGCAGAGTTTCTGGCAGAAGTACATCTTCTCGACCGACCACAAGGTCATCGCGATGCAGTACATGTTCACCGGGATCTTCATGGCCCTGGTGGGCGGCTTCATGTCCTACGTCTTCCGGATGCAGCTCGCATACCCCGGAGAATCGGTCCCCGGCTACGGGATCGTGTCGGCGCTGGACTACAACGCTCTGGTGACCAACCACGGTACCATCATGATCTTCTGGGTGGCCATGCCCGTCCTCCTGGCCGGTCTCGGCAACTTTCTCATTCCCCTCATGATCGGGTGCGACGACATGGTCTTCCCCCGCCTGAACCGGCTCTCCTACCAGATCTTCTTCCTCAGCACGGTCGTCATTCTCGTTTCGCTGGTCGTCCCGGGCGGCGGCTTCGGGGGCGCCTGGACCGCCTATCCTCCCCTCTCCTCCGAGGCGACCTACAGCCTGACTCCGTGGGGGGCCCCCCTGTGGGTCATCGCGGTTGCCCTCGAGTTCGTCGCCTTCCTCATGGGCGGGATCAATTTCGTCACGACCGTCATGAACTCCCGCGCACCCGGAATGAAGTGGAACAAGATACCGATCATCATCTGGATGATCGTGATCGCGAGCATCCTCTTCATGGTCTCGGTGGGCCCTCTCGTCGCCGGCGCGGTGATGCTGCTCTTCGACCAGCTCCTCGGCACCTCCTTCTACAATCCAGCCGGCGGGGGTGATCCCCTCCTCTGGCAGCACCTCTTCTGGTTCTTCGGACACCCCGAAGTCTACGTCGTCCTCCTGCCCGCGATGGGAATCGTGGCGGAAATCATCACCGTCTTCGCCCGGAAAAAACTCTTTGCCTATAAGATCATCCTCTACACCACCTTCGCGACCGGGTTGCTCAGCTTCGTGGTCTGGGCGCACCACCAGTTCGTGGCCGGCATCGATCCACGCATGGCCAATCTCTTCACCATCACGACCCTTCTCATCTCGATCCCGATCGCGGAGATGCTCTTCGTCTACATCGCAACCCTCTTCGGCGGGTCGATCGAGTTCAAGACCCCCATGCTCTGGGCCCTGGCCTTCATTGCCGAGTTCCTGATCGGTGGGGTGACCGGGATCCACCTCGGATCCAGCGGAACCGACATCTACCTCCACGACACCTACTTTGTGCTCGCTCACTTCCACTACACCTTCTTCCCCATCGCGATCATCGGGTTCTTCGCCGCCATCACCTACTGGTTCCCCAAGATGTTCGGGAAGATGATGAACGAATTCTGGGGCAAGGTCCACTTCTGGGGGACCATCATCGCCTTCAACGGCATCTTCATTCCCCTTTTCATACTGGGAGCGTCCGGCCAGCACCGCAGGGTCTACAACTACGACCACTTCCCCGACCTGGCCTCCGAGAAGTTCCAGGGCCTCCGCGAACACGCCACCATCTGGCTCCTGGTCCTGCTCGCGTTCCAGATCCCCTTCCTCATCAACTTCATTGTCAGCATCCGCAAGGGCAGGAAGGCCGAGCGCAACCCGTGGCGCGCCAATACCCTGGAATGGACCACCGCCTCCCCACCGCCACACGGCAACTGGGAAGAACTGCCGACCGTCTACCGGGGGCCTTACGAATACAGCTCTCCCGACCGGGAGGATGACTTCTGGCCCCAGGACGAACCAGCCTGACCAACCTCGAAACCCACTGCAGAAACCAACAGACCAATGGCCTTTCAGACCCCGCAAGCCACCTCACGAAGTGTCACCGGCATCCCCACCGGCCGCCTTGCCATCTGGTGGGTGCTCGCCTCCGAGATCGTGATCTTCGGAGGTCTCGTCACATGCTACCTGCTCCTCCGGCTCCACCACGTCGAATGGGCGGAAGAGGCCTCGCACACCAGCACCCCGGCCGGTGCCTTCAACACCTTCGTCCTCCTGACCTCCAGCCTCTTCGTGGTGCTCGCTCACCGGGCCGTGACCGAGGGAAACCGCGAGAAGGCCTTCAAGTTCCTCTGGTACACCATCGCAATGGGAGGTGTGTTTCTCGGGGTCAAGGCCTACGAGTACACCACCGAGATCGTTCACGGCTACACCCTCACCAGCAGCGTCTTCTGGAGCTTCTACTACACCGCCACCGGCCTGCATGGTCTCCACGTCATCGCGGGGATGGTCATCATGGGCATCATCTCGTTCTCCGTCCGGAAGGGTGAGAACCTGCAGCGGGTCGAATACATCGGGATCTACTGGCACTTCGTCGACGTCGTCTGGATCTTCCTTTTTCCCCTCTTTTACATCGCGAAGTAACCGATAAAGACAATTGTAGAAAGATCGACAGCAATGGACGGACAAACGGAAACTCATCCCAACTACGTCAAGATCTGGGGCATTCTCCTGGTGCTTCTGGTCGTCAGCGTGCTCGGCCCGATGATCGGCATCAAGGCGATTACCCTCATCACCGCCTTCGGAATCGGCATCGTGAAAGCCTTCCTCGTCGCGGCCCATTTCATGCACCTGAACATCGAGAAGCGGCTGATCTGCTACCTTCTCATCGTGGTTCTCCTCTTCCTGTTGGTCCTCTTCGCAGGGGTAGCCCCGGATGTCATGCGCAAGGAAGGTCAGAACTGGCGCCACTCCTCGGAAATCCTGCCCTCTCCCCTCGACTGAACCAGCCACTTCTCCACCGACCGGAAGCACCCCGACGATGAAAGAAGTCTCCCCCGATCCCACTGGTCCGGATGCCCTTCCGGGTGACCGGTCGGCGCGGCCCTCGCTGCTTCCCACCGCAGTGACAGGCATGCTCATCTTCCTGACGGCCGAGGTCATGTTCTTTGCGGCGCTGATCAGTGCCTACCTGATCGTGAGTTCCGGGTCTTCCGACTGGCCGCCCCCCGATCAGCCGCGACTACCGGCTCTCAGCACCGCCTTCAACACCCTCGCTCTCCTCCTGAGCGGGGGAATGATCTTCCATGCCAATCTCACCTATGCGCGCTCTTCCGGTTCGAGCCGGCGGACCACCCGCCTGCTCCTCACCGCGATCCTGCTGGGATCCTTTTTCGTTCTCTTCCAGGGCTTTGAATGGGTGCGCCTGATCAAGTTCGGCCTCACCATGAAGTCGAGCACCTACGGAAGCTTCTTCTACCTCATCATCGGGACCCATGCCCTGCATGCCGTGGCCGCCCTCGTGGTGCTGGTCCTCGTCTACCGGAATCTGAAACGAAAGACCCTGGCCCCGGAAAATTTCTGGGCGGCCCAGGTATTCTGGTATTTCGTCGTTGGCATCTGGCCGATTCTCTACATCCTCGTCTACCTGAACTGATGACTGCCATCTTCCAGCACGCCCTGACCCGGATCCTCCGGAGCGGCCTCATTCTGGTGCTGGCAATCGCATTCGTCACCCCCGCCTCCGCCTGTTCGGTCTGCTTCTCGGCCAAGGAGGAGACCCTTGCCGCCTTCCACTTCACGACCGCCTTCCTGACCGTCCTGCCGTTCCTGATGATCGGCTCGGCAGTCCTCCTGCTGCGACGCCGCATGAAGATGCTGGCCAACCGCCCCCCCTCCTAGCGGGGCCACGCCTCTCAGGCGCGCCACTCCTTCACCCCTTTGCGGACCTGGGCCAACCAGTTCCCTTCCCCCCATCATTCACCGGTGGTCCCCTGACAGACCCTGCTCCCTCAGTTGCACGGTCTCCTGCGAATCCGACATGGTGCTCCAGACCTTGAACAGGGCCTCGTGTCTCTCCTCCCTGGTCTCCGGAGCCAAACTCACGTTGTTGCGATCGAAGCTATTCTTGAAATTCCCGTAGTCGAGAAGGGACAGTTCCCGGTCGAGGACGGCCTGGACCTCCTCCCTGGGGAGGAAGGCCCTGAACCGGTAATCGGAAAACTCCAGTTCAGACACCCCGGCCTCCTCGCCGAAATGCCGTTCAATGTCCCCTTCGTATCTCGCCCTCACAAGCAGGCGAGCCGGGTCATCCCTGTCCTCCACGATCGAGAGGAATCCCTTGCTGGTAAAGATCCACATTCTTGCTGCTTGTTTCCTGTTTCTCAACGGTGACCCCGACCGCCCTGTTCCTTGGACTCCTTTTGGGACCGGGGCCGGTTGAACCCTCTCCCCCCGATCACGAAGCCCCGTTTGAACAACGGGTCCGAATCTGGGACTGAGGGAAAAGATCCCCTCGGAAGCGGGGTCAGCCCCCCAGTCGTGGCATCCTTCTTCCCCGCTTGGGGCGAGGGGGTGTCATTCTCTTTCTCGTTCATGTGTTTTGCATTTCAAGTTTGTCACCGAAAGGCGTGCTTCATCAGGCCGCCCGGACATTGGGGGTGAGGTTGTCAAAGACCCGGTCCCGGAGGACGCGGGCCCGCTCCAGTTCCCCCGTTCCGAGGGAGAAGCGCAGCCGCCTCGAGAATGGTCCCTGGTGAATGGTGATCTGGCACCACCACGTTCCATTGTTGTTGGTGAGGTGATGATTGGGATGGGAGCCCCGCGCCTTGCTGACGAGGTGGACGGCTGGTTTGCTTGCTGTTTGGCTCATGATGCTGGTTCCTTTCCGGTGGAGAAGCACCCGGAGCCACGGCCGGGCTGAACGAACGCCCCCGAGCGGGGCAGGGAGACCTTCGTTCAGCCCTTTCAGGCCGCGCATCGTGCCAGCTGGCACAGGCACCTTGTCGTCTCCGCGACAGGTTGCCGGGTCCCTTCGCCTCTTGGCGGCAGAACCACTCTGAATGCTGCCGGAAGCATAGCACAAACCGGCCGCAAGAGCAAGTTGGGAGCGTGGCGAAAAGTGACATAGGACCGGTCCTGGCCATCCATTTTCGGTCTTTCTCCGCAGGACAGGATCGGGTATCAACTACGTCTACCTTCCTCTTGGATGATACGCATCTCGGACCCCTCCCTCAACCGGACCTGCGCAGGCTACTCGCGACGGGATTTCCTGCGGGTCGGGTCGCTCGGTTTCGCCGGGCTGGGGCTCCCCGGACTGCTCGCCACCAAGGCGGCGGCCGCCAAGACCCCCGGGGTGCTCCGGGGCAAATCGGTGGTCCTGCTCTTCCTCCATGGCGGTCCTCCCCATATTGAACTCTTTGATCCCAAGATGACCGCCCCGCGGGAGGTGCGCAGCATTACCGGCGAGATCAAGACCAAGCTCCCGGGCATCACCTTCGGTTCAACCTTCCCCCGGCTGGCAGCCATGGCGGACAAGTTCACCGTTGTCCGCTCCTACGGATCCAACAACAACCAGCACACCTACGGATCGGTCGCCACCGCCGGCAATCCCCTCGAGGCCTCGATGGGAGCGATCTACTCAAAGGTGGCAGGCCCCCTGGGCCCGGCCTCGATCCCCAACAACACCCTCATCCTTCCCGAGGCGATCGACCCAACCCTCAAGCTTGGCAGCAATTTCGAGACCAAGGCCCTTCCCACCGTGGCCGCTCCCGGGAAACTCGGAGCCCCCGCCGGGGCCTTCAATCCCTCGGGTGGGGGCGCCCTGCGCGACGACATGCAACTGACGATCGCCCCGGACCGTTTTACCGACCGCAGGACGCTTCTCTCCAAACTGGACGGTCTGCGGCGCCGGGTGGATGGATCGGGAGTGATCGAGGGAGCGGACCGGATCCAGCAGCAGGCCTTTGATGTCCTCACCGCGGGCGTCGACAAGGCCTTCGACCTGTCCGATGAGGATCCCCGCACGGTGACCCGCTACGACACCCGTCCCCTCTTCGACCAGAAGAAGCTTCAACGCTGGAACGACATGCGCCGGGTCAGCAACCTCCTCGGCCTGCAGATGCTCATGGCCCGCCGTCTGGTGGAACAGGGCGCGGGATTCGTGACGGTTTCGGACTGTGGGTGGGACTATCACGCCAACAACAACAGCCCCAGGAACATGGAGGCAATCTACCCCATGGGCGGCCAGGTCGATCACGCCGTGAGCGCCTTCATCGAGGATCTCGCCCAGCGGGGCCTGAGCGATGATGTCCTCCTCGTCGTCACCAGTGAGATGGGAAGAACCCCGAAACTCAACAACAATGGCGGACGCAACCACTACGGGAACCTCACCAGCCTCCTCCTCGCCGGGGGCGGACTGGAAATGGGGCAGGTGATCGGAGAGTCGGACAACATTGCCGCGGAGCCGGCCACCGAAGGATTCGGTCCCAGGAATCTGATGGGAACGATCATGAGGACTCTCTTCGACGTGGGGCAACTCCGGTTGGCGAACAAGTTGCCCGAGCCCCTTTCCCAGTACATCTCGGAGGCAGCCCCGATCCGCGGACTCGGGGTCTGACCGCCCGCCTCTTCAGTCGGTCTGGTCGTAGGGCGAGAAGTCCGGGTGATTGTAGAGCTGCTTCCTGGCGAGCTCGGTCCGGTCGGGATTGTTGGACAGCCAGCGCTTGCCGAACCTGGAGGTCCAGAAGGGATGATTCTCCTCGAGGTGGGAGGGCAGCCCCCGGATGATCTGTTCGAAGCGGGACCGGGCCGCGGCGTGATCCGGGTGGTCGTCCACCCGCTGGTAGCCCGCCCCGAACCGCTTTTCCCCGGCCAGGTAGAACCGTCCCTGCGGCCTGCCATAGAAGGGAGCCCGCGCCTCCAGCAGATAGCGTCTGGTCCGCACCACCTGGACCGGGCCGGTGTAGGCGTAGATCCACTCCCGGTGCCTCTTCACCTTCCCCTTCAGGAAGGGCAGCTGGCTCCTGCCATCGAACTTCACGTCGGTGGGATGAGTGATGTCCGCCATGTCGAGGAGGGTGGGTGCGATGTCGGCGAAGTCGGTCAGTTCGTCGGTGGCCCCCCGGGCCCTGATCCCGGGTCCTCTCACCACGTAGGGGACGTGCACCCCCCGTTCCACCCCGCGGTCCTTGGCGGTCACCGCGGTGCCGTTGTCGGAGCAGAAGATGAAATAGGTGTTCTCGTAGATGCCCAGTTCCTCCGCCCTGGCGATGAGTTTGCCGATCAGTTTGTCCATATACTCGATGAGGTTGACGAAACGCTGGCGCTGGCGCCGGCTGTGCTCCGCGAGGACCGCGGCCTTCTTCTTCCGGTCCAGGCCGGTGAGGTCGGGTTTCCCGAGTTCGATGTCCATGACCGCCCCCGCATCCGGGGTAGTGGAATAGGGGCCGTGCGGGATGACGGTGGGCCAGTAGGCCACGAAGGGCTGCCCGGCCCGGGCCTGGCGCGCCATGAAGTCCATGAGGAAGCTGCAGCGGTGATCGGGACCGAAGTCGGACTCGGTGACCTCGACGTATTTCCCGTTCCGGACCATGGAGGGATACCAGTAGCGCAGGTCGGGAAGTTCGAGATCCCTGCGTTTTCCGCTGGCGATGACGTCGATCCCGAAGTGCCCCTTGATCTTGTCCGGCCCCTCCCAGACGCAGAATTCGTCAAACCCGACCGCGGGATCCCACGGCTCTTTCGCACCACAGTGCCATTTCCCGGCGATGGCGCTCTTGTAGCCTCCCTGTCCCAGCAGCCTGGCCCAGCTGTGCTGGGCCGTGAACAGGGTCCCGCGGGAACCGAAGGCCCACATGTCGTTACGAAACGCGCCGGTGCGGTTGCCGTAGACCCCGGTCATGAGGAGAGCGCGGGAGGGTCCGCAGATGGCCGGGGCATAACAGGTGCGGAAACGCACCCCTTCCCGGGCGATGCGGTCGATGTTCGGGGTGCGGGCCGAGCCCGGTCGCCCGTAACAGGAAAACATGTCCGCGCTCACGTCGTCGGCCAGGATCAGCACGATGTTCGCTTTCCCGGTGACGGGAGGTCCGTCGGCACCGTGGACCATCGGCTGGCCCATGAGAAGGAGGACCGTCAGCACACCGGGAAGGCGGGTTCCCGGTCGGGAAATCATGAGGTTTCTCACTGCGATTTCTTCCGTGGTTTCCTCTTCGGACGGTTGACCCTCTCCCGGATCGTGGGCACCGGCAAACCGTCATCGGGCTGGTTCCAGAGCCGGTAGGGATCATCGAGCCGGCGCATCTCGGTCAGGAGAAGTTTTTCCATCTCAGCGAGCTTCCCGGCCTGTTCCGGATCGTCCGCCAGGTTGCGCTGGTGCTCCCCCGGCTCATGGCCGGTGAGTTCAATCACCTTCTGCCCGTGATGCTGGCTGATGAGCTCGTGGGGATTCTGCGCGAGGTTGAAGAGCTGGGTTTCACGCACCTTCCCCTTGTCGGACTGGTACTTGATCAGTTTCCAGTCACCCTGCTTCACACAGCGCATCCCCGGGCGGGCGCCGCCGCAATACACGCCGTAGAGGACCTCGCGGACCGTCTGCTTCCGGCCGAGCAGGACGGGCTTGAAACTGGTGCCTTCGCTGGTCCCGGGAATCTCGATCCCGGTCAGGTCACAGAGAGTCGCCAGAACGTCGAGGAGGTAGATGTTGCCCTTCACCCGGGAGCCCCCCTTGATTCCCGGTCCCTTCACGATGAAGGGAATCCGCCAGGTGTGCTCGTAGAGGTTCTGCTTGCCCTGCAGGCCGTGGCGGCCAATGGCCATCCCGTGGTCGGCGGTGTAAACCACGTAGGTGTTGTCCAGTTCCCCCATTGCCTCCAGCTTGCGGAGAACCCGGCCGACCTGGATGTCGATGTTCTCGCTGCAGGCGAACTCGCGACCGAGTTCGTTACGGATGGTCCGCTCGTCGCGCCTGGCCCAGACACCCTTGACCCCCACCTCGTCCCGGACCGTCATGTGGGTGTTGTCAAAAGGATGCCGGGGCAGGTAGTTGGGCGGAAGGGGCGGTTGCTTCGCATTCGCCGGCGGCAGGGTGTCCTCGTCGGTGTGATTGACCGCCCCGTACTTGTCCAAAAGGCCGGGCTTGCCGTCGCGCACGTCGTGCGGATGGGAGAACCCGAAGTAGATCAGGAAGGGATCGGTGTCCTTCCCCGCTTCCCGCCCGGCCAGGAAATCCAGGACCTGCCCGGCATGCCAGGCACTTCCACTCTCGTCGGTGCCTCCCCGCTTGGTGGCATCATGGCGCACGGTGAAGAGGGCGTTGGCCTTTTCATAGCTGTTGCCCCGCTTGCAGGTGCGCATGGTGTCGTAGCCCGCCCGGTTGAAGACCGCGGGCATCGTGTGCATGGGCAGGTTCGATGGAACCAGCCGGGGATTGGAGACGTGCGGGTTCATGGTCCGGCCCGTCTTGTCCGGGATGTGCCAGACCGTGCGGCCCGACATGACCATGTGCCGCGACGGCGTGCAGACTCCGCCGACCCAGGCTCCCATGTGATGGGCTCCGTCAAACACCATGCCGGCGGCCGCCAGCGCATCGAGATTCGGGGTCTCGAGGGAGGAATCCGGATTGTAGATCTTCAAGTCAAAGGGAGACTGGTCGTCGGCGATGATGAACAGGATGTTGGGGCGCTTGTCCGCCGCCGGGCAAGGGACCGCAACCAGGGCAACCGCCGTCAGCAGGAAGAAGCCCGGCCGGAAGAAAGAAGTCGTCAGGAAGGCCATGAGAGGTGGGATTGAATTAGTTCTGGTCATTGCTATCCTGCTTTTTCTTTTTTCGTTTACGATTCTCTTTTCTCTCCTCTGTGGTGCCCCAGAGTTCCAAGGCAAAGTCGTTCTTCCGGGGAGGCCCGGGGGTACTGCGCCCCTGGTCAATGTAACGCTGCATCAGGGCGGTCAGTTTTGCAGAGACCTCGCTTTTCGATGCACTAAGATCCCTCGTTTCCCCGATGTCCTCACCGAGA
>DLRK01000076.1:8543-40185 GCA_002501065.1 Akkermansiaceae bacterium UBA7890 | reverse complement strand
AACCGTGCTCTCACCCGGGCCGAGTTGTGGGAGATTTACGCCGAAGGCCGCTCCAATGACACGTCACTCGGTGCAATCGTCGCGGCCAGGACCCCCCCCCATACCGCCACCGCCACCATCGCCGATGGCACCGGCCAGGTGGTCTTCAACGCTGACTTCGAAGGGATTGATCCGGCCGCCACGCCGGGCGGCACCCTCCTCAACGGGGACGCCCCCTCCGCTGCCAATCTGGGGACCTCGGTCGGCAACTGGGCCAACGTCTTTACCGCTGACGCAGCCGGCAGCGATCCGGGCGTCATCGCCGAGACCGGAGCCGACGCGAAGGGAGACGGCGTCGACAATGCCCTGCGCCTCGATCGTCCGGCGGCAACGCAGGATGTCTACGCCCAGTTCGACGGAGCCATCGACATCAGCGGATCCAACACCGGGGTGATTGCCTTCGATCTCGCCACCCGGCGGACGCAGAGCAACTCTACCGCCAAGAGCACCACCATCATCGGCCTCGATGAGGCCGGGAACAAGTCCTTCGAACTCTTCCTTGATGCCAACAACAACGGGGCCGCTCACGAGCAACTCTTTCACGTGGACAGCAGCGGCACGAAGACTCCCCTCGGAAACGTGCAAGACTTCGACAACAGTGGCGGTTGGAACGAGAACCGCATGTCGAACGTCCGGATCGGACTCACCAGCACGGGCTACTGCGTCCAGATCGAGAAGTTCCCGCTCGGCGCCACCCCTGCCCCGGACACCATCACCGGTGAACTCTCCTACGCCGGCAATGCCACCACCATCACCCAGATTGCCTTCCGGGTCGCGGGCAGCACCGACACCGGTGTCAGCGGCGGCATCTACCTCGATGATGTCAAGGCCGCAGGCAGTGCCCTCACCACCCAGGAGGCCTGGCGCCTCGCCTTCTTCGGCAGCGCGTCCAACTCCGGTGACGGAGCCGACGGCAATGACGCCAATGGCAACGGACTCTCCAACCTGCTCGACTTCGCCTACGGATTCAACCCGGACGGGCCCAACAGCTCCGCCAATTCCCTCGAAGTGAGCAATCCCGGACCCAACGGAGAAATCACCCAGCACGGAGGACTCACCTTCTGGGTTGATCCGGCCACCGGGGAAGTCTTCATGCGCTACGCGCGCCGCACCGATTACGCCGCGGTGGGGCTTGCCTTCACGGACCAGTTCAGTCGTGACCTGACCACCTTCGAGAACGCCGCCGAATCACCGGAGGTCATCGCCACCGGGACCGGAGATGACGGCATCAGGATCGAAGCGGTCCAACTCAAAATGCCCCTTGTCCTGCCAGACAGCGGAGGCAAGGCCCGCTTCGGTCGAATCCAAGTCCAAATCAACCCATAAGTCCCCTTTCACAGGAACCCTGCAAACCCAGATTCTCATGAGAAACGCACTGTCCGCCATTTTCCTGCTTGGAGTTGCCACCACGGCACCGGGAGCCATCCTCTGGTTCCCGCACCAGAACATCCCGATCCCCACCACCTTCGAAGGCATCGCGGTGGATCTTGAAACCGGGACCACCTCAAGCACCGCCGCAGGACTTCCCGGAGGCGATGCCAACTTCCTCCTCGGAGGCGGAGCGGTCACCAACGACGCCGATCAGGCGGCCACCAGTCCGAGCTGGCAACCGGTCCGAACCGGCACGAGCAATATTGATTCCCTGCA
Organism: Akkermansiaceae bacterium UBA7890; assembly: GCA_002501065.1. Classification (GTDB taxonomy): domain Bacteria; phylum Verrucomicrobiota; class Verrucomicrobiia; order Verrucomicrobiales; family Akkermansiaceae; genus Roseibacillus_B. The sequence continues at coordinate 38,499 of DLRK01000076.1, read as the reverse complement.
GCAGCTCGGCATCGGCGACACGGTGGACGCCAGCAGCACGACTTCCACGGGCTTCGGCGCATCCGGGATACCCACTTCCCATTTCCCGGAGTTCACCCCGGGAACACCCGGTTATCTCGGCTTCTCCCTGGTCCTCAACGACAATAGCACGGCCTACGGGTGGATGCGGGTGACCCTGCAGAACAACAACCAGGCCGGTGGCGTCATTCATGAATGGGCCATCCAGGATGATGGAAGCGCCATCCAGGTAGGTGTTCCCGAACCCGGTTCCCTTCTCCTCGCCTTCCTGGGACTCGGCAGCCTTTTCCTCCGCCGGAAACGATAGACCGGGTGATACCGCTGAAATCAGGGGAAAGGACGAACCGATTCCCCGCGTCGGGTTGAAGGCTTGGCGTGCCAATCCACGACCCTTCCCGGAACGGAAGCAACTGGATGGGATCTTTCCCATTCAGGCAGCCATATCCATTTGGAAAAACCAGACGTAGCGACGCTCCGTCCTCGCCATCTTAGGGGTTGACCATCCCCCGGCCGATGGGACCATCACTATCCGGGAGTGATCTCTCCCGGAAAAGCTCTTCATGAACCCCCTTTCCATGGCCCGCCCCCTGGCCACGGCAGAGAACCGGCACCCGCGTGGCCTCCTGGTTGCCTGCGTTTTCCTTCTTCTCGGCGCCTCTCCCACCCCTGCCGATCTGGTTGCCCACTATGCCCTTGATGACCCTCCCGGCGGCACCGACACCGTCATCGACTCCCTGGGCATTAATAATGGAGTCCTCATCAACTCCGCCAGCGTCACCCGGGGGGTGGCCGCCCACGACCCGGCCTTCGGAACCGCCTGCGACTTCGCCCTGCGGGGCGGGATAAACCTCGGAACCCGGACCGATGTCCGTCCCGTCGATCAATTCACGATGACCTGGTGGATGCGTCCCACCACCCTCAATGCCTTTGACCGTATCTACGAGACGATGACCGGGACCTCGAACGGTGCCAACGGCATCCGTATCGACCTGGGTGCCAATCCCGGCGACAGCGTGCGCGTCCTTCTGCGTGACGGGAACGGAGCCACCAGCACCCAGCACACTCACTCCCTCAACCTGCGCACTGATGGAACGTGGTACTTCGTGGCGGTCCGCTACGACTCTACCACCGGGGACGGATCTGCCCTGAAACTGACCGTCCTGGAAGATAGCGGACCCGTCTCCCCCGCCGCCATCACCGCCGCCACCAAATCTCCAGCCTCCCTCGGCACCGGACCGATTGACCTTCACTCCAACGGTGCCTTCCTCGCGGCCGATGATGCCGCCGCATCGGGTTCCAACGATTTTGGCGGAGCCCTCGACGATTTCGCCATCTTCCAGACCGGCGATCACTTCGGAATCCTCTCGGATGAGGATCTGGCCACCGTCTGCAACCAGGGCGCGCTGGCCCTTGACCCCCCGGCACCGCTGCCTGTCATCAACAGTTTCACAACCAGTGCTTCATCCGTCACCCCGGACTCGCCGGTCACCCTCTCCTGGGATGCAAGCAACGCGGACACCCTCTCGATCGCGCCCGGAATCGGACCGGTCGACCGCCAGACGATTGACGGCAGAGGCTCCCTCGAACTCACCCTGGAAAAAACAACCTTCTACACCCTGACCGCCACCAATGGTGAGGGTAGTGCCAGCGCCGGCCTTCAGGTCGTCGTGGGTGGACAACTGCTGCACCCGGTCATCAGCGAGTTTGTGGCGTTCAACCGGGCGAGCCTGCTCGACGGAGATGGGAACAACCCCGACTGGATAGAGATCCACAATCCCAACCTCGTCCCCCTCGATCTCGGGGGCTACTTCCTGACCGACGATGCTTCGGAACCCACCCGCTGGCCCTTTCCAGCCGCTACTCTCGTGCCCGGCGGCGGCTACCTCGTGGTCTTCGCCTCACAACAGGACCGCAATGACTACGTCGATGCGGGCGGCAATCTGCACACCAACTTCGCGCTTCGCTCGGCTGGAGACCACCTTGCCCTGGTGGCTCCCGATGGAGCAACCGTGGTGAGCGGGTTTTCCCCCGGGTATCCGGAGCAGAAGGAAGACGTGGCCTACGGCCTCAACGGTTTCTTCCTCACTCCCACCCCGGGAGCGCCCAACGAGGGCGGAGGCGTAATCGGTTTCGTGGAGGACACCACCTTCAGCATGGACCGGGGATTCTACCAGACCGCGATTTCGGTAGCGATCACGACCGCTACCCCGGATGCCGGGATCTACTACACCACCGACGGAACCGAGCCCTCCCCTGCCAACGGCACGCTCTACCACACCCCGTTGGACATCGGCACCACCACCACCCTCCGGGCAGCCGCCTTCAAGGAAGGACTCGCCCCCACCAACGTCGACACCCAGACCTACCTCTTTCTTGCGGATGTCGTCCAACAACCCGCCGTCATCCCCGGCTATCCCCGCACCTGGGCCGGTGAACCCGCCCACTACCACATGGATCCCGAGGTGGTGAACCACCCCCTCGACGGCCCTCAGATGCTGGAAGCCCTCAAGGCCTTCCCCACCCTCTCCATTGCGATCGACCCTGACGAAATGTTCGGAACATCGGGGATCTACCAGAACCCGCAGAGCCAGGGAGAGGCCTGGGAGCGGTCGGTCTCAGCCGAGTTCATCAGCCCGGATGACTCCGAACCGGGCTTCCAGATCAATGCCGGCATGCGGATCCAGGGCGGGAGCAGCCGCAACCCGGACATCCCCAAACACAGCCTGAGCCTGCGCTTCCGCCGGGACTACGGATCCGGAAAACTGAACTATCCTCTCTTCAAGGATGCTCCCTTCGGTGAGTCGGCGGTCGAGGAATTCGATTTTCTCCAACTGCGGGCGGGATTCAATTTCGCCTGGACGCATCGGCACTACTACCAGGCCCGCCACGCCCAGTACAACCGGGACCAGTGGGTGAACGACCTCTACCTCGCCATGGGACAACCCGGCACGCACGGGCGATGGGTTCACCTCTATCTCAACGGACTCTACTGGGGTCTCTACCATGTGCACGAACGCCCGGACGGAAACTTCATGGCTTCCTACTTCGGCGGAGAGAGCGAAGACTACGATGCTCTCAGCTCCGGCCAGCCCCGCAGTGGCGACACGGTGGCCTGGAACACGATGATCGCGATCGCCAACGGTAATATCGCCGATCCCGCCCGCTACGCCGCGATCCAGGACTACCTCGACGTGGACTCCCTCATCGACTACATGCTGCTCAACTTTTTCGTGGGAAACACCGACTGGGACGGACACAACTGGCGGGCGGCCCGGAAACGCAGGAGAGGCGCCGGCTACCTCATGCTGCCCTGGGATTCGGAATTCGCCATTTCGCCGAATGGAGCCGGGGTCATCAACAATCCGCAACCTCTTTCCAACGCCCTCAACACCAACGTGACCGGCCGCAATGGAACGGGACGCCCCAGCGGTCTGCACCAGGATCTCGTTGCCAACCCCGAATATCTCATGCGCTTCGCCGACCGCACCCATCGGCATCTCTTCAATGGCGGAGCCCTCTCGTCCACAACCGCCGGTGCGATCTGGAGGACCCGCTCGGACCTGATGGACCGGGCCGTAGTGGCGGAATCCGCACGCTGGGGTGATTTCCGCTACGACGTCGACCCCGGACGATGGCCGCAATCGGACTTTGATCGCTACACCAGGAACGATCACTACCTGGAGAACCAGTCCTGGATTCTCCGCACCTACATCCCCCGGCGTGGCGGCGTGCTCCTGAGTCAGTTGCGCAGCCGCGGTCTCTACCCTGCCACCAATGCCCCCCGCTTCCGCCAGCACGGGGGCAACGTGGCACTGGGACAGGCGCTCACCATCAGCAATCCCAACCCGGATGGCACCATCTACTACACCATGGACGGCTCGGATCCCCGTGATCCCGACGCAGGTGGCAATTCAGTCTCCCCAAGTGCCGTCCCCTACACTGCCCCCCCCGTCTTCACCGGGAGCGCCCTCCTGCGGGCCCGCGTCCTCAACGGCACGGAATGGTCGGCCCTGAACGAAGCCTGTTTCCTCGCCGGCACTCTCGCAGACTCCTCCACTCTTGCTCTTTCGGAGCTCATGTACAACCCGCCCGGACCGTCCGAAGACCTTGAGTTCGTGGAACTGGTCAACCACTCCGACACGGAAACCATCGAACTGGGCCAGGCGGAATTCATCACGGGAATCGCCTTCACCTTTCCCCTCAACACCCGCCTCGCCCCGGGCGAGCATCTGCTCCTGGTCTCCAACCGGACCGCCTTTGAAGCAACCTACGGTTCCGGCCTTCCCGTGGTAGGCGAGTACGCGGGCCTGCTCGACAACGACGGCGAACAACTTGTCCTCGCAGACTCTCTCGGCAACATCCTGCTGGATTTCACCTACAATGACGGCCTCCAGTGGCCCACCCAGGCCGACGGGGCGGGCCACAGCCTGGTGCTGCGGCACCACGATCCTGCCAGCGATCCCAGCGACGCCCTGAACTGGCGTAACAGCTCCGAGTCCATGGGAACCCCGGGAAGCTCCCACCGCACCACCTTCAACGGCGATCCCTCCGCCGATGACGATCAGGACGGTCTCGAAGCTCTCCTGGAGTATGCAACCGGAAGCAGTGACTCCATCCCGGGGCCTGACACGGGAAGTCCCCTCCTGGCCCTTGACCAGACGGGACATCTCACCGTGACCATCCGGCTCAATCTGCTCGCTTCCGACCTCGGGACAACTCTCGAGCAAACCAGCGACCTGGCCTCCTGGGAGGCCCTCACGGGATTCGAACGCACTGCCATCATTCGAGACCCCCTGCAGGGCACCGCCCTCGTGGTCTACCGTGCGACCGCTCCCCTCCCGGACGGGCCGGACCGGGCCTTCCTCCGCCTGCGGGTGACCAGACCTTGAGGACTGGAAGGAACAGAGCTCAGCCGCTTCCCTGCCAGGATTCCACGAGGGAACCTGGCAGGAAAATCTGCGGGATGGATATGCCCTTTACGGAGCAGGAACCGTCACCAGGAGGCGGTAGATCTCCCGGGCTTCCCCGCCAGTGGTGTCGGTGGCGGTGTTGGCGGCGCCATCCGCCGCTGCGGTGAAGCTGTCGATGGCCGGCGCCTCGGGAAGCCCACTGGTGGAGGAGAGCACCTCGTAGGTCCGTCCCGCAAGGATCGGCCCATAGGTGATCTCAACCTGCGTGTCACTTACGTGGACGACCTCGAACACCGGTCGGTCACTTCCATCGCTGGCGCTGGTTCCCATGAGATACTCGGAAAGAGCATCCACGCTGTCGTTATCACTATCGCTCCTGGCATCAGCGGGATCGTTCGGGTTGAGACCATTCGCGAGTTCGTAATCGTCCGGGATTCCGTCACCATCCGAATCCCCGGCCGCGAGAGTCGCGACAGTGATCGCACCCGTGAGGGGGCCGCTCCCGTCTTCGTCACCATCATCAACAACCACATCAATGACAACCGGGGAGGTGCCATTGGGCAGGAATTGCACGGCCGCAAGGGCTGCATTCACCACCCGGACAGCTCCGGTGATGGTCCAGATTCCAGTGACCGGATCATAGGTCGCACCCGTGGGCTCGGTGAGACCCCCATCCCCGGGGGTGATACTCAGGGTGGCGGTCACCTCCTCGGGTGCACTCGAGGCCAGGATGGAGAAGGGACTGGCATCAACCGCATGCCAGAGACGTGCCGAACTGACCGTTCCCTCCATCGGGAATGAGCCAGCATCGTCGAAGATCCCGCTGGAGTCGGTTCCAAGTCCACCACGGGCTCCATCCTCATTCTGTCCCACCCGGATCGTATCGTCCCCGCTCCAGTTGGACCGGGTCCCACGGCTCGTCAGGTTCACCGTAGCCTGCCCCAGTCCGTTAACCGAGTAGGTGATCGCGTCGAGACTGGCAACCACTGCGAGCTGGGCCGGCGAGTCGAGCGGCAGGGCCGCATCTGCGAGCGGCACGGACACGTTCCCATCCGTCCAGTCGGTGTCATTGAGGCCGGAGGGGAGATCCGCGGGGGCGGAATTCATCTTGCTCACGAAATATGGAATGCCATCGATGAGATAGATCCCGGTCCCATTGCTGGTACCTCCGATCTCAGCCACCCGCACCGTTCCGAAGTCGTCGAATCCGGACGGCTGGAAGGTGATATCAAACGCAAATCCGGCATCGGTATCCGGATCGGGAGCAAGCAGGAGCGAGTCCCCGTGCGTGCCCGGGTAGTCATACTGCGGTCCCTGCCCGGTGGTGACCACCGAATCGTTGGGATCGGTGACCACGATATCGTCAAGATCCACCGGCCCAGCCTCGTATCCGATGTTCTGCACGAGGTTGGTGGCACTCGGGGACAGTTGCGGAATATAGAGGACGGAATCATCGATCGATACACTGTCCTCCGTCTCCGCACCACCCACGGCCGCGTTGGCCGCTCCCTTGGCAATCGAGATGACGACCAGGCCTCCGCTGGTCATGCCCGTGATCGATACGACGTATGTGTCTCCGGATCCGCTCACACTGGCGGAAAGGGGACCGGTGTCGGTGCTGGCGGAGAGATCGATATCCCCCGCTTCGAATCCAGTGACTGCTTCACTGAAAACGATCGAGAACTCAATGGGTGAGCTTCCAGCCGGGTCGTCCTGCCCCGCTGCCTGGTCGATGGTCGCCGTCGGTCCTTCGTTGACGTAAAAGACCAGATCGTGGGTCATGGACTTGGGGCCTCCCGGTCCCGTACTGCCCCCGTCATCAACGGTGAAGGAGATCACGGCATCCCCCCCGGTCACCCCGTCGGTAGTGGAGGTGATCCCTGCGGTCAGGCTGGCATTGATATCGTCCAGAGTCCCCGTGAGGGTGAGGGTAGCCGTTCCACTGCCTCCCACCACCGCAGGTCCACCCGCGGAAAAGGTCAGGGGAGCCGCTCCGCTACTCTGGAAGGTGGCCGTGAGTTCTCCCGTCCCGGCGTCGACATCATCCACCTGCAGGGTGTCCAAGGTGGTCCCGGTGGCAATGAAGGTGGCGGGCAGAACCGTGGATCCCCCGTCCCCCAGCGCCTCTCCCGCGAGGGTGGCGGTGGGGGGGGCGTTTCCAGCGATCCCCCCAACCGTGAGATTGTCGATGAGGATTCCACTGCTCTCCGTGTCCACCACACTCGCATTGAGACTGAAGAGGATGGAACTGACCTGGGTGGCACCGCCGGCATAAGAGAGAACCCCGCTGGTGGAATCGATCACTCCGTCCATGGGCCAGCGGTCAATGGCCACCCGGAAGCCGCCGGAGGTCAGGGAGAGAATCAACTGGCTCTGCTTGGTCTCTGCCTCATTGGAGCTGGTATTGTCGAAGTCAGCTGCCTGGCCCAGGGGCGTCAGCTCCCCGGCCGAATCAACATGGTGCAACTGTTCATTATTCGGCGCGGTATTGTTGGCACTGACATAGAGTTCGAAGGATTTCTCGCCCGCATCATCGAGCCCGATGATACGCCAGCTCTTGGCTTCCGAATTGCTCACCGTCCGGCGGTTGCCGAGGTCCATCGAGATGAAGGCCGCGTTGGATCCAGAAATATCGGCCGGGGAGGCAAGTCGTGCCTTGATCTCACCCGAACCCGGCACGACGCGGTCAAGGACCAGGGCTTCGTCGATTCCATCACCCTTGGCGTCGTCAGTCTCAAGATAGATTCCGGGCAGTTTGCCCGAGACGTTGAGAACCGGAATGTCTTCCCAGGATCCAATCGCGGTTCCGAGATTGGCGGCAAAGGGCGCATCCGAACCCACCTTTGAGCCGTTCGGGGTGCCAGGGTCCCCGAAGGGATCGACATTTTCGAAATCAGCCAGGAAGAGAAGGACCCCCACCCCGTCAGTGATCTCGGTGCTGGCCGAGGACGCCCCGCCAATCGATCCGCGGTCCACCGATTCGAGGGTGAGCGTGATCGTCTCGGCTCCCTCGGCGACGCCATCGTCTATGGGGATGAAACTCAGGGCCCCGGATGCATCACCCCCGGGAACGACAAATGAGGTTTCTCCGAAGAAGTCCTGCCCGTTCACAGCCGTTCCGGAATAACTGACGGTGATGGAGCGATCCGCCTGGGAGGGCACATCGGGGGTAACAGTGAATCCGATGGCCGATCCTTCCAGACCGCTGGCCTGGTTTTCGGCAACCGAGAAGACCGGCTCGGACTGGAGGTCGTTCAGAAGGGTCTCGGCGACCACCGGCACACCCGCCACCGCATTCCCATTGACGCTCTCAATGGTCACGATGATATTTTCCAGTTCTTCGTAGAGGTTGTCATCGATAGCGTTGAGGGTCACCTGGGCAGAGCTGCCGCCATCGGGAATCTGCACCGTGGCAGCAGTGGAAAAATCATCCCCTGCAGCAGCCAGCCCACTGAAACCCAGGTTTACATCGACCGCGCCGGAAACCGCCGCACTGGAGGAAAGGCTGAAGGTAGCGGAACCACCTTCGTCAACTTCGATCTGGTCGGCCACCAGCAAGATCTGGGGATCGGGATTGGTTCCCTCGACATCCACATTCACCGTCACGGTGGAGTTCGCGTCCGTGTCGAGGCGGTAGGTATAGCTGTCGCGCTCGCTGAGTCCCACCCCCACGTGATCGAACGCGTTGTTCGGGTCGTAAGTGATCGAGCCGTCGGCCTGGAGAGTCACGGTGGCCCCGGAAGGAAGGACGATGGGATTTCCGATCCCCGGAGACGCCGTCCCGGCGACTTCAAGAATATCGCCCGGGACCGCTGGGATCGACGAGCCGAAGATGGAATCGTAATTTGAGCTGATCTCCATGGGAGTGAGGAGGAACGGGTAAGTCCGCGCCAGTGAGATCTCGCCGTCATAGTCGGTCAGCGTCCCGAGACTGAGGGTGCCAAAATTTCCCAGATTGGGATCGGCTCCACCAACGTCGGACTGCTGGCGGCCGAGACCGCCGTCATCCGTGCCGCACCAGTCGGCAAGGTTGCCGATCGCACCAGTATCGATATTGAGCGCAATCCCGGTGTCAACCAGTTGGCCGTTGATAAAGATACTGGCGGTGTCGTTGGTAAGATCGATCTGAGCTACAACGTGAACAAAGTCACCGCCCGCAACCGCTTCAGGCGGAAGTTGGCCCACGGCCTGCACGAGTTCGGTTCCATTGTCGAGGGAACTCCAGGCCACCTTGTCGTCCACGATCGTGAAGGACGAACCGTCGGTAAGACCACCAACCTCCCAGAGGACTTCATTGCCCACATGGTCGCGGGGGCGAATAACCATCTCGAGAGTGGCGTCGATCGTGTCGATATCGCCATAGGTGGCCTGCTCAATGTCGAGGTGCACGATGCCCTCTACCCCGGCAAAGTCATAGGCGGCGGCGATTCCCGCCGGGGCATTCACCGCAGCCGGATTGAAGGTCGCATCGATCACTCCGTTGCTGGGGATGGATACCACGGTGGCCGAGCCGGTATTGAGCCACTGCGTGCTCGAATTTCCAATCGTGTCGGCGTGGAATTCCAGATTGAACCCGGGAGTAGGCGTTCCGAGCGCACCCCCCGGCTTGCGGACCTGGTCGTTGTCCAGGACCACGATGTTGACCGCGTTATCGGCATCCGTGGAGACGTAGTCGTTGGTCGGCAAACCTGCCCCACCCGAAATGATGGTGACGAGACCGGTCACCGCGCTGGTTCCATCGAAGATCGTGTATCCGAAGGTTTCCGAGAGAGGGACTCCGGGCGCCAGGCTCAGCAGGACGGCCGAGGTGCTCACATCATAGTCAAGGGTTCCGTCCGAGAAGACGCTCACGGTGGCGCCAAACTGCGAGGTGAAAACCAGCGGCACCAACTCAAAGTTGAACGTATCACTGGTGACCGCTCCCCCACCTCCGAAGATCTGCTGGGTGAAATCGGAGACGGTGAGGATATCCGAGGCATCAACGTCACTCTCATTGCTGAGCAGGTTGAGGGTTGTTCCCGATCCATTGATACTGGTGACACTTTCGTTGACCACCACGGGATCGTCATTCACTCCACTCACCTGGATGCTCACCGTCGCCACCGAGACATTTCCCTGGAAGTCACCCACCGTATAAGTGAAGGTGTCGACCATCTCTTCTCCCACTGCAAGAGCCTGGAGCGCGACCGCCGAACGGGGATGATAGCTGAAAGTTCCATCCCCGGCCACCGTTACTGTGGCACCCTGCGCACTGGTGGCATCGAAGCTGATCACCGTGAGCGTGGTCCCGGCATCGTTGTCAAGCAGGCTGAAGGACGCTCCGGGCTCGACGAAGAACAGGTCAGTATCTTCATCGGTAACCCCATTGTCATCGGCAAGAAGAGTGGTGATGCCGAGATTGATGACAAAGGTCCCGGTATCCGGATTCACCCCGCCATCCGAAACGCTGATACTGAAACCACCGGTCTGTTCGGCCGCATCGGCGTCAAAGGTCAGCAGATCGTTGTTCACATCCTCCTGAGTGAAGGTAGCGCCCTCCCCGAGAGGCACTCCTCCGAGGTTGAGCACCCCCCCGGTGATTACGCTCGTGATGGTGTAGATGAGACTCTCCGGTCCGGTGTTCGCATCGGAGGTCAGAAGGAGCGTCTCATCCGTAATAACATTACCGGTTGAGCCCACCAGGGCATTGAGTGGCCCACTGAAACTGATCTGCGGGTCGAGGGGAGGAGTTGAGATGCTTCCAATGTTGAGGGCCTGCAGGCCCACCGTGTTGGCATCGAAGGTGACCGGGTTGCCGCCAAAGCGGGCCGAGGTTGTCTCCACCAGGTCACCGGCTCCCAGGGGCAGGATGGCCCCGGCCCAGTCGCCGGAGTCCCGGGCGCGTTCACCGCCAGCGATGTCGTCGCGGTTGTAGGCCCCACCGTTGCCGTAGGAAATCTTGCCCGCCGCTCCTCCACTGGGAGTGGTCTGGAATCCCTGCCGGAAGATGGTGCGGGCATTATTCCCGGCAGCGTCAAAGTCATCGGCGAAGTGGGAGGCCAGGAAGAGGTAGTCGCCGGCCTGGTTCACCGTCACCTGCGTGGTGTTGATGGCAGAATCATAGGAGAAGGAGGGGCTGGAAACCGGCAGACCTTCCATCAGGCTCAAGGCGGTCTCGGGGTTTCCCTGGTCGAAATTGATATTCTGGGCAGAGCCGGAAAGGGTGAGATAGTCGCCGTAGGCGGGAAGCTTCAGAATGGTGATTCCCGTACGGTTGGCCTCCAGGGCAACCGCCGTATTGGTGCTGCCTACATCGTTGTCCCGCAGCAATTCAACCTCGAGCACTGAATCCGGGGCGTCGGTCTTGACGATCATTCCCAGCGAGGCGGCTCCGAACTCCATGAGACCGCCGGTCGCGTCGGTTGATCCCGAGTAACGCAGGTAGATCACGGTGGAGGAGTCCTCCACCGGGCTGCCGTTGAGGGTGAGGCGCTGGGTGATGGCCTGGCGGTGACGGTTGCCCCCGCTGATGCGCACCCCGGTGTTGGCAAAGACGAGGTAGTGCCCCACTTCGTTGAGCGTGATCTGGCTGTCCCCGGCATTGTGCCCGAAGGAGGGATCAATTTCATCCTGGACGTCATAGCTTACCGGGGCTGGTCCTGCGGAGGAGTTGCTCATCAGGTTGGGCTCGTCGAACAGCGATCCCAGACGGAGAAAGTCGAGACTATCGTCCAGTTTCACCAGTTGGAGGTCACCATCCTGCTGGGTCAGGGCCTGCGAGTGGTTGTCGGTTCGCTGGGATTGAATGGCAATCAAATCACCCTGGGCGACTTCGACAATCGCACCCCCGCGAACGAAGTGGTTGTTGTTTGTATTGTCGCGCGAATAGGTCGAGGAGGCCCCGTAAGGAAGGACGTCGCCGTTGAGCAACAGTGCATTATCGAGGCCCCCGCGGGCCGCGACGGTGTTGAGATAGCGGGTGCCGTAGATGACAATGTGGTGGCCGGCGGTAAGGCCCACCGCACCGCCAACCTGTAACTCAAAACTATCGGCCGTATCCTCCACCGTGACGGTGTCGAAGTTTTGCATGACACTGGTCCCGAACCCGGTGGCCAGGGTGGCCCCGGAACCGAGGGTATAGACCGCCCGGTCGCCCGGGGTGCCGGCAACTGCCAGTTGCGCTTTTGCGGATGTTCCAAACCAGGGCAGAACGGCAACAGCGATCAAAGTTATAGCAGGAACGATTTTACTGAATTGCATGGGTTTATAGGGTTTTCTGGAGCAAGTGTTTGGTGGATGACTCCCGACGCCACAAAAAGAATGTCTCTCGACAGGTTGGCACCTTCGTCGCGAGCGTTTAAATCACCCCAAAACAGGACCAGCTGCAAGCACATCATGGAAACATTGATCTCCGACAAAAACCATCTCTCCTAACAATCAATCTTCCAGAATTATCCGAGGCTCCTCTCAACTCCCCCGACTCTCCCCACTTGCGGGGAATGGGCGTCTGACGATCCGTCTCCGGGGCAAATCTCAAACCTCCTCCGCGGAAAGCCAGCGGAACTGAACCACCCGGAAGCGTCGGCCGAATCTCCGGTTGGTCTCATTGACCAGCTCCGACTGCTTCCGGGAAGCCGGGTCTCCCCGGTCACCGGTGGCCTGCAGATACTCCGGGACACGTTGCACCACGGCCTCACACCAGGCGCGGGCCCGGACCTCCCCCGCGGGGCCAAGGGAATCACCATAGGCGCGCACTACAAAGGTATCTCCCCGGGGCGTCAGTTGCCCCCCGAAATTACGGAGGATGTCCGCCTGGTCGACATAGGCGGCACTGCCGTAGGCCACGGGTCCCTCCAGCGCTTCCGGGAACGCCGGATCGAGTCGCCCGATTTCCTCCTCGGAAAAGGTCCGGATGGAGTTGCGGAATCCTTCGTTGATGCGGACATCCGGGTCATCAAGGGCGGATTGGAGAGCCCCCTTGACGCTCAAGTTCCGGTCCCCGCCGTCCAGGCGCCGATTGACGAACTCCGAAAGGGAGAGAAAGGGACCACGCCGTTTGACCTGCTTCACCATCGCCTGGGCGAGTTCCTCGATCTCTTCGTCCGTCAGCGAACGCCAGGCAATCCACTGTTCGACTTCGATCGGGTCTGCAGAGCTGCCCTCGTAGGCAGTTCCGTTGGCCATGCTGACCGGAGCGATCGGCGGGCCCTCGGCCGTTTCGGCCCGGATGGGCACACCTTGTCCGAGCGATTCCTCCAGCGCGAGGGTCGCCACCGCCTTGCCCCGCAGGCTGGAGAAAAGTGCCCGCCAGGCATCCACCGAGGTCGAGTTCACGTTGAAGGGCCCCTCCACGAGCAGGTGGGAAGCCATCGATTCCGCACGCCCCAGGGCGGCATCACCCGGTCCGAAGAGCTCGGCCAGACGATTCTCGGTGATCCCGTGGCGATAGGGAACGAGACGTCGGTTGGGAAGTTTCCTGTCTTCGAAGAAGGCCCGATGGGCGACCTCCTCTGCCGAGAACTTCCGGTCCCCCTCGTAAATCTCGACCAGGTGGGGGGCAATGGAGGAGAAAAAGTAATCGTCCCAGAGCGCCTTGTTCGCGAGGTAGGAATGATCAACCATCGGAATGTTTTTCGGTCCGTTCGCCTGGCTGTAGTGACGGGTCCACGAACCCACCGCCTCCTCCGCTCCCAGGTAGGGGTGGGCATAGGAATTCCCGATGGCCTGGACCATATGCGGGAAGAGCCCGTTCGCTCCGGTGGCGGTGGTGAACTGGTAACTGACGCGCGTTTCTCCCGCCCCGGGACCGAGATGGTCGTTGGCCAGGCTGTAGCCCCCGAGCCGCGCGTGACTGAGGGAGGCGATCGAGTGCAGGGGCGTGAGAGGAACCTCCTGCTGGACCAGGTGCGTGGTGCCATACTCCGCGGAGTAGCCGCCACCGTAGTAGGAATTGACATTGTTGGGATCCACCTGCACGGCCGCTTCGAGAACGGAATTGATATCCTGGACCCACCAGTTCCAGCCATGGTGGTAAAATGAGTCATGATCCTCGCGATCCACGAAGGGGCACGCGACAATGGGGGTGGAGTGCAGGAAGGGCCGGGAGGCGAAGCGACGTCCGTGGGCGTCACCGGTGGTATCGTGATAGACCTCGCAACCCGCGGTCAGGCTCACCAGCAGGAAGGGGCGGGTCTGACCGATGATCTCGCGGCCCGGAATGGGAGGAAACTCGATCTCGTCCCGTTCCCCGGGAAAGCCCTTTCTCATCAATTCCCGGTGGAAGTCGATCGCGGCCTCGCTTTCCCTTCCGCCCGGCCCCTTTTCATGCATCCGGGATATCATCTGGAATTGACGGCGCATCCACCTGTTGTCGCCCGGTCCTCCCTCACCCTGTCTTACAACGCTGGACTGGCGGAAAAAGAACTGGAGGGCTGCTCCATTGGCCAGGTCGGGGTTTTCGGCAGCTGAGATGCTGAAGGAGATCTGGTCATCGGCATCAAAGCTGAGAGCCCCGCCGATCCCGTCGTCATTGCGTCCACCTGGTTCCTGTCGTTCCTGTTCAACGTGGGCCCGGTCGCCATTACGATCGGAGCGCGGGAGTTCCAGCCACTTGTTGGGATCCCACCCGGCTTCCACTTCACGAATCGGACGGTACTGGTTGGTGTCCTCGATCAGGGCGCCTTCCTCCGGTCCGCTGGTCTGTCGCAACGAGAAAACCCGCACTTCACCCGGGGCGAAGACGATGGGCTTCTGCCCCCCCACGAACAACTCGAAGCCCGTGTGGCGGTCCCCACCGCCGGCGCGGAAAACCCCCGCACCATAGCGATCGCGGTTGGTGATCCACGAAAGTGAGGTGGGCCGCTGCGATTCATAGGATCCGTTCGCACCCACTTTTTTCCAGCGCAGGGCAATGGGCAGGTTGAAGAAGCGGATCTGGGTCGAACGATCCGGCCCATGGTTCAGCACCAGCGGCACATTGTAGGGATTCCAGAGCGTGACCGCGGGGGTGATGCCGACGTGGATCTTGTAGCGACTCTGGTTCGGATCAGTCCGCGGCGGACGCTGGCGCTGCTTGCCGATGTAACTCAACAGGAACTGGATCTTCACCGGAACGGGCATGCGGTAGAGATTGGTGTATTCCCTCTTGAACCGGGATCCGGGAGTGAAGTCGGGATTGTTGATCTGGAGACGGTCCCGCCCGAGCGGATTACGGGCCTTCTGACCCTGGTAGTCGACCTGCTCGCGATACAGCTGGTAGTAGGCCGCGAGATCCTGCAGGGGAACCCGGTCGGAATTGCGGCCAAAGCGGTAGAGCATGAAATCGTCGCGCTGTTCACGAAGCTGGATCGGTCGCTCGAGAAGCGCATTGAGGTCGCGTTTCAATCCCCCCTCCCGCACGTCAGCCAGCACCCCGTATGAATAGGGCGTGACATCGTGAAAGGTGCCTCGCACACGCTGCAATTCACCGGAAGGCAATTCCAGAGACCGGCGGGTATGAACCCGGCGCAGAACCCCGGGGTCGTTGAGCCCCTCGAAGGCCTCCAGAACGTCATGACCGGTCGACCCGGCACTCATGGCACGGGCGAGCAACTCGTCCTTGCGAAGTTCCTCCCCGGAATCGAAGCCATCCGGGAGGATCCGGGCCTTGGTTGATTCATCAGCCACCCACCATGCGTAGCGCCCGGCATGATTCGCACCGGAACCGGGCTGGGAACCAATCCCCAGCAAAGCTCCGGAAACCAGTTCCGAGTCCTGTGCAGCCGCACCATATGTACCACGCCCCATCAGGAGGACGCCTTCACTGTCCTTGCCCGGTAAGCGCTCACCTTTGAGGGGCAGGCTGCGGGCACTGTCGATAGAGCGCTGCTGCTCCTTATTGATCGAAACAAGCCACGACCGGAAGTGGTCCCTGCGCTTCTCCTCATAGGCCGGGGCCAGCCCCCGGTTCGCCGCCCCGGCGATCGTGCGATGCTCGCTGGGTTCGTCACTTCCAAAACTCTGCCCTCCCGCAGCCCAGGAGTTCCACACCCCGGTCCAGTGCGGGTGGGCCACATCCTCGTGAGCGGAGGTTTCCACCGAATCATCCAGGATCGCGGCCGCAGCAGAGATGCGCTGGTCCGGTCCCAACTGCTGTTGCAATTCGCCCAGGGCCAGCATCAAGGCGAGGCGCGCATTGGCGCGGGCCTCGGTCTGGGCATCAAGAAGCGTATTGGACCGCAGGGTGACCGAGGACAAACTGAGAAGACCCAGTGCGATCAGGGCCAGCAGGGTCATGATCATCACGGTTGTGACAAGCGAAAACCCCGGCTTTCCTCGGCGAAATCCTAGCTTTCCGAGGGAAGATCCAACTCCACCTCGTCCTGCGGCACAATGACCCATGGGTTTTTCTTCTTCACTGCGCCCTACGCGCCCATTCATCCTGAGCGATACTCCTTCGTAATCACATTGTCAATGCTTTTGTCGCTGGTTCCGATCTGCCCATTTGCCAAATTCCTGCCTGTCCACCACGCGCAGTGAGTTTCTGTGCCCGGCATTGACGCGGAGAGAAAGAAGGGGCCAAATGCCGCATGGTTTTCATTGGGAGGAGCTTTATGCCAATGGTTCTGGTCATGTCCCTGCTCGGGGCAGGCATGGCGACCCCACTGGTCCAGGCCCAGGAAGTGGTGATTACCTGTCTCTCCTTTCCGAAGCGGCCCCCGGCCTCCATCGAGTTACTGGTGGGTCCTGGCAAGACGGTGCCGATCAGCCTCCAGAGCCACACCCTCACTGACCCCCTGAAAGTTCCTCGCCTCGCGGTCTGGAAGTTCGGCAAGAGTGGCACCAACGCGGCGGGAGAGTTCCGTTTCAAATCCTACGGGCAGGTCAGGCCGGGAACTGCCAGGAAGCAACTCCTTCTCTTCGTCCATAAAGGCGCCTCCCCATCGGATGGCTTGAACATTCTTGCCCTCAACGACGACAAGACAGCCTTCGGGGCCTCCCAGATGCTCTTCGTCAACCTCGCGCGCGAACCGGTGGCCGGACTGGTGGGCGGCAAACAGTTTCGCCTCAATCCCGGCAAGCGTATCATCATCACGCCCAAGGCCGACCGGGGGAAAAACCTGTGTTTCGCCTCCCTCAAGTACATGCGTGACAACAAGTGGCGCACCTTCTTCTCCACCAACTGGCCCACCCTGACCAGGGCGCGCGGACTGGTCTTCCTCTACAACGACCCGAGATCCAAGAGCGTCAAACTTCACTCGGTGGTGGATTCCCTCGTCCGCGTCCCCACTCCCGGGGAGTGACGGGAAGGACCCGATGGGCAAGCGGGCTCGATTGACAAACCGTGCCCTGCCGTCAAGGATGCTGTTTCATGAAAGCGCTCACGAACTCCCTTCTGACCGCACTCCTTGCTCTGCTCACCCTCTGCCCGGCCCTTGCCGAGCACCCAGAGAACATCAGGATTCTCTACATGGGTGGCCGCGGACACGACTCGAAGGGTTACGAGAAGTTCCTCAGCGGATTTCTTGCCCGGCAGGGCGGATTCGACCTTGTCATCAGCAACAAGCTCGATGACCTCAGGTCCGAAACGATCGAAAAATACGACGTGGTCTTCTTTTTCGGTTCGGGAGGAGACTTCACCGACCCGGCCCAGGAAAAGGGGTTTGAGAGCTACGTGAAGAATGGCGGTGGCGTGGTAGGCATTCATGCCACCGACGCCTTCAAGAAGTCAGATGTCTACTGGAAGATCTTCGGAGGCCAGTTCATTGGCCATGGTGGAGGCACATTCCCGATCGAGTTCACCGACACCAGGCACCCTGTCACCAGGGGCATGCAGGGCTTTGAGATTTCAGATGAGTCCTACCGCGACAAGTTCCATCCCGATACCATCGACAGTCTGCACCACCTCGGACGCATCAACCGCGGCAACGAGAAGCACTCCATGATCTGGGTGCACGAGTATGGCAAGGGTCGCCTCTTCAACACCGGCCTGGGACATGACCAGAAGGCCTGGGACAACCCCGCCCTCCAGAAGCTCACCCTGCGGGCCCTCTACTGGGTCGTCCGGAAGCCCGTCAAGGACCCCCGGTAATCCACGCTTACCTCTCCCCTCTCCCGCCTCTCTCCCTCCAGACCGGATACTCAACCGCCAGGAGCCGCGCGGGCCACCTGCCCCCGATCCAGCCGTGACCGATGCGGTGGGCGTGACTGAGTTCCTCCAGTTTGTATTTCACCACCCCCTGCTCGATGAACATGGGCCTGTTGGTTCCAATTTCGTAATAGCGCGCCCAGATCGACTCAGCTTTGGGATCCTTCACCACCCGCCGGTCCCTGCCGCCAGGCAGCGAGTCGTCCTGCACGGTCACCACCCGCACCCCGACAATCCTGGCCCGCTCAAACCAGCTCACCGCACCTTCCACCGCGTTCACCACCTCGGGAGACGGCTGCTCGATCGACATCAGGTAACGAACCACATCCACGCTCTCGGCACCGGAAATAGAGGGCAACTCGGAAACCCTGCCCTGCGCGGGAGCCAGGGTCTTCTCGTCATGCTGCTGGCACCAGGCCGTCTTCCTCCCCTTCACCACGATCTGGCACTTCAGGATACACGAGATCCCGTTCGCCACCGCCCTGCTGCATTCTGCCCGGAGTTCCTCCTCCACCAGGTCAAGGGGAGCGCGCCGGTTGGCAACCTCATCCAGGACGGAGAGCGCCCCGATCATCGCGCCGTCGTTGAAGGTGATGCGGCTGGAATAACCCGGTCGCAGAGGATAAAACTGGGCCCACCCCCCACTGGGATACTGCGCCTTCAGCAGGTAGCGGACCCCCTTGACGAAACCCTCCCTGAACCGGTCCTCACCAGTGGCGGCGTGGACCGTCGCCAGGTAACGCATCTCCGTGTGGGTCGCCCCGTTATCAAGGGTACAGGGAAACGTTCGCTTCCGGAGCGCCGCCCGGTGGGCCTCGCGCTGTTCTTCGGCAAGATCCTCGGTGGCGGCGTGACCCGAGGAATGCACGCTACCGTCGTTCTTGTACCACCCACCGATCCCGGACTGATAGTAGAGCACGTTGTCGGCAATCCGGATCGCCTCTTCCGTGCCATACCAGGCCGCCTCCTGCCCCAGGCACTCGCGCCAGGTGCGACTCCACGACGGCGGCGCAACCAGAGCAACCATCAGGGCCACCCCCAGCCACCATCTGCCCGGAGACGGTCCTCGGCACTCAATCCCGCTTCTGCGAGAACATCCAGTCATACATCTCTGTGGTGGAGAACACGATCTGTCCGGCCCCGTGCCCTTCGTTCGGGTAGACCTTGAGTCGGGCCAACTTCCCCCCGGACTTCCTGATGGCGGCGATCATCCGCTCGGAGCGTTCAGCCGGGACAACCCGGTCCCTGGCACCGGCAAAGGCGTAGACGGGAACCCTGGCCAGGTTGGCGGCCCACTTGGCGAGATCCTCCGTGACGGCCTTCGGTCCTCCCCGGCCGATTCCGCCCACCACCGGGGCGATGGCGGCAAAGTGTCCGGGCCGATGACCGCCCCAGACCCAGCAACCGTAGCCCCCCATGCTGTTTCCGGTCAGGTAGATCCTCTTCTCGTCCACCGGGAGAGTCGCCTTCACGTGTTCAAGGAAGACATCGAGGTCTTCCGGAGTCCAGGTTCCCCTGCCCTTCGGCGTGTCCCTGAGGCATTGCGGCGCCACCACCAGGCAGGGTTCCTTCCGGAACTTCCGGATTCCGCTCACCACGCGCCGGGCCTGCCCCCTGATCTTGCCAAGGTCATCACCCACTCCACCCCCGCCGTGGAGATAGATCAGCACCGGAAGTTGACTCCCTTTTTTTGCCTCCGCCGGAAACAGGAGAAAATCCGGATTGAGAAAAAGGGTCCTGCCCTGCCGTTCCTTGTCGAGAGTCCTGACAACCGGAACCTCCTTCTGGCCCCACGCGGGAGCCAGTCCACTGAGGAGAAGAAGAAGGAGGAATCTCCGAATCCCGCTACACCGTGTGAGACAAACGCGTTTCATGCAGATCAACAGGTTATTGCCTGGGAACGCCGTAGCAACCCGGGAATACCGGGTTAATGGTATTCGCCGTCAAACAACGGGCTCTTCCAGGGGTTCCTGTCTACTCCACCCGATTCACTCCCGCAGCTCCGGGGCGGTTCACCCTGCCTTGTCCAGCGGATCTATCCGCAGTCCAGAAGAATGCCCCTCAGAGTCGAGTGCGTTACGCTCCATGAGCGCTGCAGCTAGGCCGCGGCACACGCACAAAGGGCTTCCACGCAACCACACTGACCGCACAACCCGAAACGACCGCAGTTCGGCGAAAGGCCACAGAGCATACGGTTGAGCTTGCAGCGACAACTCATGCATCCGCTTCCTGCTTTTGTCCGCAGTCTGATTTCTTCAAGGGAGGTCGCACCAGTTCCGCGGATGGCAGCATGTATTTCAGCCTCAGTAACTTGGTGGCAGTGACAAACAAGCTCACCTCCCAGACACAGGGGAGAGTCACTTACTCCTGCAGGTTGCGCACTTGGAGAAATCATCGGAGCGGCATTTGGAATCCTTCCGGGAGCATTAACACCTCTCATCACAGCCACTTCAAACAATTTATTGCTATTGAGACCCATTCTCAATACAAGGGCGAGGTGCCTGCTCTGTCCTCTGCGGTTTTGCACGAAGTCTCTGGCTTGGCCGACGGACAAGTAGAGCTTTTCCGGGGCGACCTTGACGCTTCCCTCTCCTGGGCTGAGAACCTGACCGCAGACAGCGTCTGCTTCTGCTTCAATGAATCAGGGGAAGCTCTGATCATGGGAGAAGGCAACACCCGGCTCTACCTGCGACCACAATCACTGAGT
The DNA here is from genome assembly GCA_002501065.1 of Akkermansiaceae bacterium UBA7890. Taxonomy (GTDB): domain Bacteria; phylum Verrucomicrobiota; class Verrucomicrobiia; order Verrucomicrobiales; family Akkermansiaceae; genus Roseibacillus_B. The sequence goes on along the minus strand of DLRK01000076.1, from coordinate 17,759 downwards.
CTGTTTACAGTCGGAGCCCTTCAGCCGCCCATCGCCACCCGGATCGGAGGCGGCCATCACGAATTCGTCCTGCTCACCGTTCCCCGGAAAAACCTCAGCGGATTCCTCGGAGGCGATCTCGCTGCTCTTCATCCCCAGTTCCTCAATTTTATTATCGAAAAGAGAAGTGCAACCGGCTTCGGAGTTGTCCGCCCCATGTGGTCGGACGAGAAACGACTCATGGACTGGCTCCGCAACCCTCCCGTCCCGGATGCCGCCATGAGTCTCTGGTACCAATCCAAGATTGGAGAACTGTTTGCAATCCACCTGTTCGCCAACGATCAGAAAGCCTCCCTTCCCCAGCAGAACCCGAGAGCCAATCACTTTGCCGACCGGGCCCTGACTTATCTGCGGGAGAACTACGAAGAAGCTCTCGATCTGGACCTTCTCGCCACCACCTGTGGGTGCTCCGCCCCCTATCTCAGCCGCAGTGTCAAACGTGAAACCAGCAAGACGCTGCAGCAGCATTTGCGCTCTATTCGCATTGATGCCGCCGCGCGGATGCTCAATGGAAATGCCAACGTCACAGAGGCCGCCCTTGCAGTGGGATACTCATCACTCAGCCACTTCTCCAAGGCCTTCCAGGCTGAAAAAGGGATCCTGCCTTCAGAGTTTATCCGCTCCGATTAACCGGAAGAAAGAAACGAAACCCGAACAGGTATCAGTTACATCCACCCGAAGGCCCCCCTGGGTAACTCGGAGAAGTCTCCGATCAGATCCGACGCCTTCTCCCGACGACCAGAAGAGCCGCGATCCCGCCCAGAGCACCCACCCCGGGCTCTGGCACGGTCTGAATCGAGAACACGTACTCAACGAGAGTCGGGTTGGTTTCCTGGAGCCAGAACGCGTGCTGGCCCGCACCAAGGGAATTCTGACCCAGATCAGGCAGGAGGTTCAGGGGAGAATCAAAAAACAGGGTCCAGGTATCGATGTCTCCAAACCCCTGTCCTGCAAAACCGGACCCGGAGCGATAGGCCAGAAACGATCCCCCCCCGGGATCGCCAACCGCGAACTCAAACCGCTGGACCGACAGCGAAATCACCTCCAGTCCATCTGGAACCATGATGGTCAGGTAGTCCGCGTCGCTTCCGTCGGTTGCTCCGGTATTGCCATTCTCCCCAACCCTGCCCGAGAAGGTATTTTCCCCGGGGGTGACGACGAGAGTCTGTGGTGAATTGAAATCCCCCGGCAGATCGCCATCCACCCCTTCGTTCCAGAGGACGGCCCCGTTCGCGACCTGCCCTCCAATCCACACGAGAGAGAGGGCCGCTGCGGCCGGGGAGAGAGGCGATCTGGAGGTCATCATCAGGTTCAGGGTTCAGGACGGGTCACGGGGTCCCCGCCGGCGCCGGAAGATAGCAGATCCCTCCTTCTCGCACTAACGGTTTCTTGGCTGCGCCAGTCTGGAAACTTTCCAGGAACGTCACCAGCCCCATGCGATCCTCACGACTCGCTTTCCGGAACTCTTCCCGCGACTTTTCCGCTTCCCCGCCATGCCACAGGATGGCCTCCATCAGGCAGCCGCCCGGCGCTTCGGACTGAATCGTCAAACCAGCCAGAAGAGGCAGTATTCGCTTCGAATGATCATCTTGCCTTTCCCCTCTCTCCTTCGTCTCCCAGAAAAATTGGGCCTTGTTTAGCGGAGACTCGTCAAAATCCATCACCGCTATCCACCGGCAGAAGTTTGTAGATGTAGCACTAGTAAAATCCGTAAGAGTCAGTCAATACTTACAGCAGCTTCAATGTTTGACCAAACGATGAAAGAAAACTGCCTCAGCATACTCTCCCTCATTTCTCTGGGTCTCAGCCCCCTGGCGTTCTCGCAGAACACGATGTGCCCCATCATGATAGAGGACGAGATAGACGAGGAGGAGTTTGTCGAATTCGAAGGGAAGAAAGTATTCTTATGCTGCGAAACCTGCGTGAAGCTCTGGAACAAGTCGCCCAAGTACTATATCAGGGTGATGGGCGAACTTCTCCCCCAGTTCAAGGGCATGGAGGAAAAACTCGGCCTCGGCGAAGTTGAACTCCTTCCGCAGAAGTTCTGCCCGGTTTATCCCGATCGTGTCGTGACACCTGCTTCTCCCTCCATGGAGTTCCAGGGAAAGACCATCTACCTGTTCAACAAGGCGGCCATCCGGAGATGGAATCGAAAGCCCGAGGCTACGCTGGAAAAAGCCCTCGCCGCCGGGCTGCTCCCCCAGTTCGAGAAAAACGCCAGGATCCCCGGAAAGACCAATGTTGTGAGTGCCGGGAACCCCAACGCCTCGGAGTAGAAGTGAGCTGTCCGGATGGTGTGCCTCTGCCCTGGTGGAGGACCACTGCAACGGGCGGGCATGTGAGCCCGGGGCTGCCACTGGTGGAACGGATAAACTTCGAATTCCCGCCGCAAGGGCAGACCGGAGCCAGGTTCCCGGAAAGGTCAGTTGAGGGTAACGGTGCGGGGCGCACTGCCAACCTGGGCCTTCTGTGAGATCACAGTGTCGGGTGCGTGCTTGCCGGCCCTGACGATGAACGCCTTGCCTTTGGGCGCACCAGCAGTGAACGTTTTCCCGTTGGCCCGCACCGTGTAGAGGACCTCCCTGGTGGTTGCATCGATCAGCTGGACCACGGGATCTTCCACATCAAAGGTCAGTTCGCCGAGTGTTCCCCACGAGGGAGGGGCATAATTGTCATACTGGGAGATGGTGCGGGGCCAGCCGGGATACTGGCTGGCGGCAGGGTCGGTGATGTCCACATTACGCGGCCAGCATTCCATCGTGATCTCGCGCTTCCTTGTATTCAGACGCACGATCCCGAATCCGGCTGAGCGCGTGTTGAGAACATTCCCGGCAGGTTTCTTCACTGGATTGGCAGCGGCATAGTTGGTCACCTTGTTGTGGAAACCGTCAAGGTGGTCGCCGGTGTATCCGGGCGCGCCGGGTTCACGGTTTACTCCGGGCTCAAGGGGATCCCACCAGCGCAGGTAGAGGTTGGCGATGGAGGGGACACAGAAGGACCAGATGGCATCGCGGTATTCATCGAGACCGTGGTGAAAGATGGTTGCAAGGTGCTGATCCCCGGCACAGTGGAACGCAAAGCCCTTGCGGAGAGTCGCCAGCGCACGGTGGCGGCCGGTCTGGGGCCAGCCGTTGGAATCCATGTCGGCATGAAGCCGCCCGTTGGCACCGCCATGGATGTGCGCTCCCCCGCAGAAGATGGTCGCCGAAAGGGCCACCTTCATGTCGGCGTGCCGCCAGTCCTGCGCCCACTTGTCGAGGAACTTGAGCTGGCGTTGTCCGAGAAGAACCGCGCCTTCAACATCGACGCTGGCAGGATCATACTCGGGATTGCGGATATGGTCCGGGCGCGGCCCCTGCTTGGGAACCCGGCCGGCCGGGCCCGTCTTGAACTTGCGGTCTTCAAGGATGGCGAAGTCGACCTTGCCCCAGTTGAGATTGGTGAACCAGACCCCGATACCCTGGCCGATCTTGTGGGGGTCGACGGGATCGGGAAAGTGACTGGTCTGTGCGCGTTCAACCTCCTGGACGTAGACCCCGGGCCGGGAGTAACCGCCGTCGGAGGCACCGCCGAGGGTTGAAACCTTGCCGCTCTCGCCCCAGAGGTTCGGCTGACCCGCGTCATGGTCATCAGGCAGGCAGAGGGTCGGCCGGTCCTTGATGATTTCGCCGAAGTCGCGGCCGAACTTGAGCCAGGCAGCATAGTGCTTGTGATGGTCGTAGACCTGGTCACCCGAGAAGAAAAGGACATCGGCGTCGATCTTCCTGACGTTATTGATGATGTCCTGCCGGGAGATATCACCACCGTGCGCCGGATGGATGGAGTTTCCGGTGAAACTCGCCACGATGATTTCGTCCTTGTCGACCGGGTTCCTGCGGATGAGGCCCTTGTAGACGGATCCGGCACCATGCACGACGCGGTAGTGATGCGCCCTGGAGTCATCCCAGTTTTCAACGCGGAAAGGAGCCGTCCAGCCCTGCTCGATAGCAGTGGTTCTCGCCACTTCAACCCATTGATCGCCTTTCTTGATCTCCAGGCGAACCGTCCTGCTGTCATCCGCGGCAAGGGGATAGAGCTGGGCGGTGAGCTTGAGGGTTTTGTCGTGCACGGTGTAGAGCGCGAAACAAATGAGATCCTTCTTTGCTACTTCCGGAATGGCCAGGACGGCACGCCCCTTCTTTCTTTTATTCTTCTGCTGGGAGACAGCAACGCCGGCGATAAAAAGCGCGGCGCCACAGATGACGAGCCATTTCTGGAGCTTCATGGGTAGCTTTTGATTTTGTCGGTTAACCGTGGGGATCGCCTGGGCGCTCACTCACGGCCTCCCCCGACTCTGGCGTGGAATCGGGGGGTGAGGCAAGGGTTTCAGCCTGCCGCGGCGGACGCCAGAGGATAAAGAGATGGAGAGGGATCAGGAAATGCGGGGCCCGGAGCACTGCTTCGTGGAGAAAATGATCTGCACCCCAATAGTTCAGGCTGAGGGACATACCGACGACCGGCCGGGCAATGGCGGTCAGAAACCCCCAGGCAGCAGCATAGAGGGCACAGCCACGACGCAGGGAGGGAATGCAGATCCCGAGGCAGACCACGAAGTCGAGGACGCCGGTGACCCGGAGGATACTGGTGGCTGTTTCGTGCTCAACCTGAAGAATGAGCGAGGTCATGGCATGATAGCCTGAGGGCACAGGCCAGAGGCCCAGCGCATAGCAACCGTGCCCGCCAAAGGTCGTGATGAAGGCGACGATGGCCGTGATAACGGTGACCCGGTGGCGCGCTCCCAGGGAGAGCGCCATGACCAGGAGAACCGGAATGAGTATCTGACCACCGTGCTCAATGAACATCGGCAGTTGGCGCTGGGCGGCGAGGTAGCGGGCGTAGGCCACGATGGCGAGCAGGACGCTGCCACCCATCAAAGCTGCCATCTGGATCCGCGATTTCCCGCGCACCGTGAGGGCAAGGATCGTGCAACCAAGATAGAGCCAGCCAATCCAGGCGATCCATTTCTGGACCAGGCCATCATCCGCACCCGAACCGACAAAGGATTCCCAGCTGACGCCGAGTCTTTCCGCAAATGCGTAGGTCGCATCCTGCCAGAGGAGAACACCATAAGGACCCTCCCAGTAGAAATGAACCCAGGTCCAACCGGCAAAACAGAGGAAGGTGCCGAGGCGAAGCAAGAGAATCGGATTACTGTCGGGCTTCGGTTTGTTCACGGTTCTACCCCGGGCAAATCTCTACCTTACTCATTGCCTTTCGGTAATTGGAAAAATCCCGGGCGGACAAAAAAGAGAAGGGCCCTGAGACGAGAGTGGAAATACACGATCAATCCTGCCCCGGAGCGATGGTCCCGATGCCAAGGCCAGAAATTTCGCCTTTCAGACGGTTCGAGGTCTCATCCCCTGCCACCCTCAGCCCTCTTCCTCCTCATTCCGCTCGCGAACCCACGGCAGCAGGAAGACCCCCCACCCCAGCACCCCGAGCACCCATGAAAAGGCGGCATAGATCCTATGCGATGCCATGCTCTCCGGCATGAAGTCCGCCGTCACCCGGGTCAGCACCGTGATTATCACGAGAACCACCATCCACACCACCGGTTTCAGCCAGCGCTGCATCAGGGCGGACTGACCGGCGTGGCCAAGCATGACCCGCGTCCCCACCATCAGCGCCAGCAGTCCGAAACCGCCAACGTAGAGCAGGTGTGAGATCGCCACCTGCTGCATCGGCGTGAAGTATGCCAAACCCGCATGCAGCACCCCGTGACTCAGGTAGGATCCAATCGTAAAGAGAATCCCCAGGCGCAGTCCCCACGGCATGATCCCACCCTTGGCCGACTTGCGCCACCACCCGGTCTCGACGGACAGGTAGGCTCCGCACACCACGAAGCGCATCCACGCCGCGGCCAGTTCCATGCCCCTGGCCTGCATCACGAAGGACACGATCACAATGGCACCGGCTGCCGCCGCCACAAGCGCCTTCCCCGTCCACCCCGACGCCGGCATCCGCTGAACCGGGAAGATATGGGAGCTCTTCATCCCGAAGTAGCGCGGGAAGAGAAAGGCCCCGATACCGAGGACCGGCAACAGCAGAAAACCTTCATAGAGCAGGAGGCGTCCCAGTTGCGGTCCTGCCGGATCGGCCGTGCCAGACTGGCCAGTCAGCAGCAATGCCGTTCCGACCATCGCGCACAACAGCCCACCTGCCACCAGCACGAAGCCCGGCGGCGGCAGGTCCTTCCGCTTTGCAAAACGCCAGACGAGCCCCATGCCAAACACCACCAGCATCGCCAGAAAAAACCCGTCACCCCACGAGAGTTTCTGCGAGAGATGGCACCCGATCATTGCCAGATACAGCACCAGCAGCACCACCACCTCGAGGCCCGTGAATTTGCGGGAGGCCAGGACGTTCGGCATCGCGGTTCCCAGGAACCCAAAGGCGAATCCACCCACGAATCCCTGCACCAGAAGCCGGCCATGCACCTCCTTCGGGAGAACTTTGGTGAACGTAATCCACTCCCAGGATATCGCCGGCCAGAGCATCACCGCCACCAGGCTCACTACCAGGGCAAGTGGGAAAAAGATCCGGAACGGTTCCGCCGCACAAAGTTGCGGGAAACCCCGCTTCGGCAAACGCAGAGGCCGGAGCACAAAGTCCGTCTGCTTCTTCAGCGGGACCATGCTTCCATTCCTCAAGGTGGCATCCTCTTTCATGCTCATGATCTTCCGTTCGGTAGTCCGGCAGTTCGGTTAGCACCCCGTCTCCACGAATGCCGCGAGGATGCTGCCTTCCGGTGCCTGCCTGCCAGCAGGCACCTCTCTCGAAGATGTGACTCACTCGTCATGATGATTGAAAAGCGAATTCCCGGAAGTTTGCTCCGAGCGATGAATGCCACGGCCGCATCATGCCTCGGAATGTCACCAGATTGAAATCCGGGTTGGGACTGAATCGAAACGTCAGTCCCCGCATCGCCTGAGGCCGGACCGCTTGCCAGAACATTGGCTTGCACGGATTGACGATACAGGGATGAACCCGAACTCAGTCAAAAAGATAAACCTGGCTTCTCATTTATTGACTTACATCGATTCCCTGCACGGAAGGCGAACTTGAGCTCAGTCAAAAAGATGGCCTGAGTTTCCCGTTTGCGCTGTCTTTTCGCAGTCCTGATCATGAGCGCCACCTTCCCTCTCTCCCGTGCTGCACCCGCCGCTCTTGGTGCTCATCCCGAACACAATCTATATTTTACGAAAAACAGTATGGCCTGCCCGGGCAACGATCTCCGATCAAATCATCGTGTCTGATATTATCGTGTCTGATATTATGATATTATCTCCGGAAGCGGTCCCTATTATAAAGAGTGTCATGAAGTCCACTCCGCGTGCAATTCCGCTCCTCCTCTGGCTTAGTTCAGCGCCTTGCTCCCCACCGGCATCATGGCTCAGAACCTTCCCTCTCTCCCGTGCTGCATCGACTGCCAGTCGATCGAATTGGTAACCCGCCTGTCCCAGCAACCCCAATTAAATCCATGAAACTCGCTCGACAAACCACAGGATCTTCGCGCTCCGCCACCATCGCCACCATGGCGGCAGCACTGCTCTCCCTGGCCCCGGCCGCATCCGGCGCTCCGCCCTGGGGAACCCCTTACATGCAACCCGGCATCGCCATCGTCACCTGCATCGGACCCGATCTCGACGGCTTCAGCAACCCGGTTCCCGCATCCTCTGCCTACACCTGCGGACTGCTCGATCTGCGCAATCCCACCCCGCCCCTCTACGGCATCAATGGCCCACTCGCCCCCCTGTGGAATCCCCCGTGCCACCATGAGCCATCATGGACGGCCGAGAACCTGGGCATGCTTTTCGGCAGCGAGATTGATGCCGATGGCAATATGTACGTGGCGGCAGGCGGCCTTTACCCCGCCGCCTACGGGGCCGCGTTCTACCGCCAGTACGGCGCCCTCGGCGGCGGGCCCACCGACCTCTCGGCCGCTGGCACCATCTACCAGATCGACCGCATCACCGGGGTGCCCGCCGTTTTTTCGGTGCTCCCGCAGCAATCCACTGACCTCGGTGCCGGATTCGTCTCAGGACCCGGCGTCGGCAATGTCGCCTACGATGCCGACTTCGACCAGTTCTTCGCCACCAACCTGGAGGATGGCTTGATCTATCGCATTCCCGCCGGTGGGGGCCCGCCGGTCGGCACTCCCTTCGATCCCCTCACTCCCGATTCCGGCGCCCCCGGAATGCCTCCCGTCAACGACCGCCTCTGGGGCATCTCCGTCCACAACAAGCAGGTCTACTACGCGGTCTGGAACACCGGATACACAGGTAACGAGGGGAAGATCCGCCGTGTCGACCTTGACGCAACTGGTGCGATCCTCCCCGGCACCGACACCGAGATCCTCACCGTTCCCGGGGAAGCCCCCGGAACCATTAATTGGGGCGCGATCCACATCCCGGTGGCCGATATCGAGATCTCAGCCGATGGCCAAACCATGATCCTCGCCCAACGCGGCCAGAGGAACTGGCCCGCGGCGGGGGGAGGAAGCTTTATCGCCAGCGCCAACCACGCCGGGAAGGTCTTCATCTCCCGTCTCAACGGCGGAACCTGGTCCGTCACCAACACCCTCGAGTCCGGCAACAGCTGGGGCCACGGCGAGACCTACGGCGGCACCGACTTCGGGATGGAGGGAGGCACCCAGGAAAAGCTCATCTGGTGCTCGAGCGCCGACCTCGCCCAGGGTCAAGGACCGCACGGGATCCAAGGCACCCGGGTCGCCGACTTCCCGGTCGTCTCCGCCAAGGTCCCCAACTGCTACAAGGTCCCCTACGACCCCGACTACACGACCGGCGGCCCGGATTACAAGGGTGTCGGTGGCGACATCGACATCATGCAGGATTCCCGCTGCGTCGAGATCAAATGGCCCGAGACCATCGAATGGCCCGAGGAAGAGGGTGCTCCCTTCAGTCTCGATCTCACCTTGACCAACCTATCGGGTCAAACCGTCAAATACCTGTGGTTCACCCCGTGCCCCACGCCCGACCTTCCCGCGGGCGCGGTGACCGGCCAGCCGCTGACCGGCCCACCGCTGACCGACGACATCATCGAGATTCCCGGAGCGGGCATCCCCCACGGAGACACCTACCTCCAGACCATCTATCTACCCATTTCCGCCGCCGGGGA
>DLRK01000076.1:860-8370 GCA_002501065.1 Akkermansiaceae bacterium UBA7890 | reverse complement strand
CCGTGCCCCACGCCCGACCTTCCCCCGGGCGCGGTGACCGGACAGCCGAACCCTGACGACCTCATCGAGCTTCCTGGAGCGGGCATCCCCCACGGAGGCACCTACACCCAGAATATCACTCTACCCATTTCCGCCGCCGGGGAGAAGTTCTGTTTCCGCCTCACCCTGCTCAATTCCACCGGGGAAGAGTGCTGCACCGGGAAGTTCTGCATCGACCTCCCCGCCTGCGACTGCCTGGAAGTGATCGAGCAGTCCGTCACCTGCGAACTCCTGCCAAACGGCCTGATCAAGTACACCATCAACCTCACCATCCGCAACCTCACCGCCTTCGGTGGCAGCCCCGGATTCGACATCGGTCATGCCTCCTTCCTTCCCCCATCCGGATTCGTCGATGCCACGGTCGAACCCTCTCCGAACCCCATCCCACCGGGTGGAATCGGCACCGTGGAGGCCTGCTACATCGGGCTGCCCGGCACCATCTGTGTCAACTTCGCTGTGCATGACCCCGATCTCGTCGAATGCTGCTCGCAGGAGATCTGCATCGAACTCCCCGACTGCACGCCGGGGCCGCACCTCCCCGACGCCTGCAAGCTCGATAACCTCGTACCCTGCTGTCCCAGCGCTGACGGAACTACTCCGGTGGCGATGGCCAACTACACCATCTGCAACAACTCCAGTGTTCCCCGCACTTACAGCTGGTCGACGTCATCGAGCCTTGTCCCACCGTGCACGGTGGTCCTCCCAACCTCGGCATTCAGCCCTTCAGGCGGCACCATCGGACCGGTCCCACCTGGTGGCTGCGTCACCATCCCCATTCAGATCACCTGCGAGGGTTTCAAACCCGGCGACTGCGCGGCCTACGTGGTCTGCGCGACGTTCGATCCGGACCTCGGCTCCCTCTGCTGCCGCGGCAAGGTCTACGCACCCGAGGAGGGAGCGGTGGTCATCAAGCACCCCGATGACCCCCCGGAGATCCCTCTGGGCGGCAGCGACACCACCACGGTGGTCATTGAGAACACCAGTGACGCACCTGTCGTTGCCAACCTCGTGATCTCCGATGAAGTGGGCATCCTTGCGATCGGGCCAAGCGGCCAAACCGGCCACACCCCCTACCGCGTCTCGATCCCCCTCGATCCCGGGGCCTCGGTCCCCCTCGCCCTGTTGCTCACACGCCTCGACGACGGCCACAACACCCCCGACTTCACCTCCCTCGAGGTTCGCCTCGACAACGATCGACTCACCCCGCTGGTCAGCGTCGCGGTCCGTCTCAGCCGCGAGGGCGAAGTGCCCTTCGGCATCCGGGCCATCGCGATCGTCACTGACCCCGAACCCCTCGTCGAGATCACCGTGGCCACCCAACTCGGCCGGATCTACCGCGTCCGCGAATCAGCCGACCTCATCAAGTGGACTGACACCCCCTGCAGCGTCCTCGACGGCCGGGTCAATCCCGACGGGACCTTCAACGGCACCGGCGGCGAGGTCGTGTGCGGGGTTCCCTGCGAGGTCAGTGACCCCCGCCGATTCTACATCGTCACTGAGGTCCCGTAAACGCCCATCGAAAACAATCGTCCCGACCCGCCGGCCCGTTCTGGCGCCTTGGAGAAAAAGAGAATTCCTTTCAGTTGACGCATTGTCATTTGCCCTTTGTTGACGAGCAGGATTTCCCCGTTTGCCGCGCCGTGAGAGGAACGGGGAACGCATGTCAAAGGGTTATGACTGCCCCTTTGCTACATGATCGGGATCTAACGCAAGAGGATGCGGCGCTGATCTCAGTTGCTTGTCGCGGCAGCCTGAACGATGTTAATGAACCTGAACAGGTGGCGCCTCTTGCCGTCGAATCACCACCGCATGGCCTTCAAGAACCGATATTTCCATTTCCTCGCCATTCCCGCTCCGGGACCCGGGGAGCGCACTCAGGTTCTCCAGCATCTGGAAGAATGAGTTGACTCACCGACATCCGATTCCAGAGAATCGAGGAAATGTTCGAACACTCGAGGCGCAGGTTTCTCCGACAATCCATGCTCACCGCCACTGCTGCCATGGCCGGGCCCGGCGCACATCCGCTCAAAGCCGCGCAGAGCAGGAGCTCCAACGAAAAGATCGGAGTGGCCATCATCGGAACCGGTGGGCGGGGAGCGGCCCATACCAAGGCCTTCGCCTCGCGCACGGATTGCGAAATCCGCTATCTCTGCGATGCAGATCTCTCGCGCGCGCAGGGTCTCGTGGGCAGTGTCGCCCGACATCAAAAGACGGTGCCGAAAACGGTGCAGGACATGCGCAGAATCTTCGAAGACGATTCAGTGGATGTCGTCTCGATCGCCAGCTGCAATCACTGGCACGCACTCGCTGCAATCTGGGCCATGCAAGCCGGCAAGGACGTCTACGTCGAAAAGCCGGTGAGCCACAATGTCAGCGAGGGTCGACGTATGGTCCAGGTGGCGCGGAAGCACCAACGCATCTGCCAGACCGGCACGCAATATCGCTCGCATGGATCAAACCGGGCCCTGACCGAGTTTATCGCGGCAGGCAAGCTGGGTGAAGTGAAGCTGGCTTTCTGCATGGTGGGCAAGCGACGAGGATCCATCGGGACACGAGGGAAGTTCGATCCGCCCAAAAGCGTCGACTACGATCTCTTCTGTGGACCAGCCCCTCTCGCTCCAGTGACCCGGCGCAAGTTTCACTACGATTGGCACTGGATCTGGGATCTGGGCAATGGCGACCTGGGAAACAGCGGAATCCACCGGATCGACATCGCACGTTGGGCACTGGGGGTCAGGGGACCGGGGAAGGCGGTAATGAGCTACGGAGGGCGTCTCGGATACACCGATGCCGGTGAGACTCCGAACACCCAGGTCACTCTGCACGACTTCGGTGACAAGTCCATCGTGGTCGAAGTGCACGGATTGCCGACAACAGCTTACAAGCGAATGTCGAACGGGCTCGTGATCGAAGGGAGCGATGGTTACATCACCTCGACGCAGACCTCGGCGGCGGTTTTCGATCTCGAAGGCAGGAAAATGCAGGACCTGAAGGGCGAAGCAAGGGACCACTTTGACAACTTCATCCAGGCGGTCCGCAGCCGGAAAAGCAGCGATCTCAATGCAGACATTCTGGAGGGGCATCAATCGAGCGCCCTCTGTCACCTGGGCAACATCTCCCATCGACTGGGCCGACAGGCGAAACCCAGGGAAATACTCGAACGGCTCTCCGCTCAGAGAATCCACGGCGATGTGGCGGAGACCTTCGATCGCAATCTCAAGCACCTGAAGGATAATGGCGTCGATCTCGATAAAACTCCCCTCACGCTGGGGGCATCGCTCGCGATCGATCCCAAGGGCGAGACATTCATCGATCATCCCCAGGCCGACGCCCTTCTCACCCGGCCCTATCGCGATCCTTTCGTCGTCCCCGGGGAAAGCGCAATTTAGACCAACCAGGAAAGGAACAAGAACCATGCTCTCCAAGCTCTCTATTCTCGCCAGCACCTGTGCCCTTCACCTCACCCTTGCAGCCGGCGCGGCGGCCCAGGGCGACAAGGTCGACCTCGTGCAGAATCTGCACTGGAAGGACCATCACTTCGCGATGTCGAACTGGTTCTATAACTACAAGTTCGACCAGCCCAGGTTGCACATCAAACTCCTCAAGGAGCGGGGCTACGGCGGCATCATGCTCTCCTTGAAAGATGACCCCGGGCGATGGAAGAATCTCCCCGCCTACCTCGAGGCCATGAAGGAACATGGCACTCGCCTGACCGCGATCCACGCCCGCTTTTACATCGAGGACGGAACCTACCCGCAGGTCATCAAGGACAATCTGCCGCTGCTCAAGGGAACAAAAGTGGTCTTGATTCCGTCGGTGGGCAGCCGCACCAAGATGGACCGCAAGGACCCCGAGGCGGTCGCGATGGCCGTCAAGATCCTCCGCGAGATGTCGGACGACGCCAGGAAACATGACCTGGGAGGGATTGCACCCTACATGCACATCGGCAACTGGATCGAGACCATCGATGACAATGTGCGCATCGCCAAAGCGGTGGATCGCCGCAACGTGGGTGTCATGTTTCATCTCCACCACTGGCAGGCGGTGGGCGGCCGGGAAATTACCAGGCTCCGCGCGGATCTCCTCAACGCCAAACCCTATCTCATGATCGTGGTCATTCAGGGCACCGACCAGAACAAGGCCACGCACAAGATTCTGGGCGAAGGTGACTACGACATGGTGCCCCTCGTGAAAGCCCTGCGGGAAATGGACTACCGCGGTCCGCTTGGCACGATGGGCTACACTCAACAAGGCGACATTCCCACCAAGCTCGCCCGCGCCTACATAGCCTGGGAAAAGATCCGGACCGAGGCGGCCAGGTAGCCCCTGCTCACCTTTCCCGCTTCACTTTTCCTGTTCCTGTCCCTTTCCCTTCTTCGGCAGATCGGCGCCGATGATTCAACCGAGGGTGCCACGGCCACCCCCAAACTGGAGCAAGCGCAGGCGCGTTTTCCCTGCCACACGGGAGGGGAGGGTTTGTGGACATCTTTGCCAGCGGCCTGACTAGTCCTCCACGCCATCACTACTCTCCCATTCATGCGGTTCGAGGTCGGTGCCGGATTGATATCCGGCCTCGAAAAGGCCCTGCCTCCTTGCTTTCTCTCACAGTGAGATGCCACGATCCCGGCGAAGTCACTCAACTTCGGGGCATGCCCAATCCCGCCTTCGGCGCCCTTGCCCATTACCGGCAGGACAAACCCAGGCATCAGGGTAATGAGTTTCGCAATAGCTGGATGTTACCTTCTCCAGCAGGAAGAGGGACTCACTTCTTTACCGGTTGCACTCCGTTGACATAGACAACGTTGTAACCGCCATCCTGCACTCCGTCCCTCGACCAGCCGTCGTAGGCATTGCGGGCGAGATAGAATTTATAGACACCGCCCTTTTCGGGCTGCGGCCAGTAGGAACCGCCTCCGGGCGGAACGAGCCCCCTGCCTTTCCAATGCCGGTCAAAATAGCGAACGTAAACCAATCCGGCCGGACCCTCCCCTTTTTCGACCTTGGCGATCTTCACCTCCGCAACCTTCCGGACATACTCATAGTTCCCCTTCCGTTCCGTACGGGTATAAATCGCCTGCACCTTGCCTACCACGATATGGGTGGCGATGCCCTGCAGCTGCTTCGTGGAGTATGGAGCCTTCTCCGCATCGCCATGAGCGGCGAACAGGAGGAGCAGGATCAGCGCAACATACCTCAGCAGACCGGTTCTCTTTTCTCGCAGGATGGCTTGTCCCGTATCGACCTTGGTCATCATTGCTGCGGTGTTTGGTGCATGTGATCAGAAAGGCAGGATAACATTATTGCACCATCGCTTCCACATCACTCCTCCAGCTCAAAATCCTTGTTCAGCATCTCCTCGATCTGCATTTCCATTTCTCTTCTGGAGCGTTCATCCTCGATCCTGTTCTGTTCGTGCATCCTACTCCAATAGATCGATACCGCGAACAATCCAATGAGAGTCCCGAAATACACCAGCAGGGGGGATCATGCGCAGTCTCCTGTCCAGAATCCACCAGATTGACAGGGCCCCGATGGCGAGCATGAACATTGGCCCCGGAAAAAGATGAAGTGCATCAGGAGAGCTCCATAAAGAACAACGGGGAACTCAACCGGGTGAGGAATGCCAGTGACGATGTTCTCAGCACTGGATATCATGGCGGTGCCAGCCAGGATCAGGCCCGCCCGGTTCCGTCTCTTCTGGAGGACTCTCATGACCGCGGTCCTCCGCGACGGGTCTTTGTCTACTCGTTCTTCAGAAGGTCAACCATGGCCTCGCCCATGCCGATTCCGACGTTCATGTAGGTCTTGGCATTGCCGCCATAGTGGGCGTTGGAGGCAGAGCCCATGCTCAGCGGGTTGCTGTAAACGGTTGCGACGTCGCCCTTGAGTGCGGGATATTTCGTTGGATCGCTAATGGCGAACATGGCGTCGATGATCAACTTTTCATTGCCCTTGGCGTTTTCCCGGTTCGTTTGTCCGAGGGTCGCGCAGACAAATTTTGCTTTCGGAGCATTAAAGTCCTTTCGCAGTGACGCGATCAGGTTGTTCAGGTTCTTCTCGTACATCGAGGCATGGCCTGCATTGTAACGGTCCTTGTCACCCTGCCACCAGAGGAAGCCGGCAACCTCATATTCGGTCGCACCAGGGTAATACTTGTCCAGGTTCTTAAGCACGTCCTTGGCCCGGGCGACGTCACCGTCATATTGGACGCCGGCCTTCCAGCCGATGGGCTTTGGTTCGGTCCCCTTTTCCCATTTGTCCGGACTTTGCCCGTAGCCGGCATAAACGAACGTCTTTTTCTCTACTTGCTTTGTCTGGCGGTTCTTCACCTCCAGCTCAAACTCGTATGACGGACTGCCGGGAGGAAGGAGATCCCAGCCGAGGCTCCGGTTGCCGATCGAGCTCTTGAGGATCAGCACGGGTTCATCCAGTGCGTTGCCGAGTTGATGGCCGATGCCGGTCTCGATGCCAATCTTGCCTCCGGAAACAGTCAGCCAGTCATTGCGCATGTCACGGGTCTTGCCGGGGCCACCGCTGCCCATGACGTGCACGTTGCGGACGTCCTGGCGGGTAGTCCAGCCACCTGCGTCATCGATCATGAAGGAGTAGAGCTTCTCGGTCTTGACCGCGTGTTCCAGGGTGCCTTCCTTGTCACCCTTGACTCTCCCCATTTCGAGCGTGTTCGACTGGCCCATGATGATGAAGACCTTGACCTTCTTTGTCATATCCGCCGGTTTGCCGTCCGGGTCGGGCAACTCCCTGGCTGAGACCGGATAGGCCGAGGCCGTCAACAGGGCGAAAACAGACAGCGTTTGAATGAGATTCTTCTTTAGTTTCATGATTCTTTTTATTTCTGGCGCGAATGATGCCTTTCGCTCGATCGATGAAACAGGTTGCCCCGATCAGCCCAGGACAACAAAGACAGAGGATCGCTTTTTTGCGTTTTTTTGATGTCTATTTGCGACACTCCAGATAGAGCCCCTTCATCTTGTTTTCTCTGTGTTTCGTAGATTTGAAAACACGTCCCCTGTGGGCTTGGCCGGCAAAGTGCCTTGCCATTGGGCCAGCATCTTCCTGAGCTGGTTTGCCTTGGCCGGATGTTTCGCTTTGAGATCGCTCTTCTCCAGCGGGTCGGCGACCAGGTCATAGAGTTCGACATGTTTGGCATCCCGGTTCGTCACCAGTTTCCAGTTCTCGCTGACCACCGCATAGGACACCCAGTGGTCGGGCTTGGTTTTCCGGGCCGGCCATGGGGCCACCGTCTTCCAGAAAAGCGGTTTTTCGCGCCGTGCCGTGCCCTTGCCTTTGAGAGTCGTCACCTGGCTGATTCCATCAGGCTGGTAGGATGCCGGAAGCTGGACCTCCGCAATCTCGCAAAAGGTAGGCAGGAGATCCACTGCTGAAAAAATGGAGGTCCTGTCGACCTTTCCGGCTTCAATCTTTCCGGGCCAGCGGGCAATGAAAGGCACCC
>DLRK01000076.1:0-551 GCA_002501065.1 Akkermansiaceae bacterium UBA7890 | reverse complement strand
GCCAGCGGGCAATGAAAGGCACCCCTACCCCTCCCTCAAAAAGAGCGGCCTTGTAGCCCTTGCGCCCACCGGTAATGCCTCGGGCCGCCGCGATATTAAACCCCTTCCCGGTGGCTGTATCGAACATGGTTTCCAGGGGCGTGCCTGGCTGAGCCCGGGCCGGTCCGTTGTCTGAACTGAAGATCACCAGGGTGTTGTCTGTCAGTTTCAGACGATCCAGTGCCCCCAGCACTTCCCCCACCCGGTCATCGGCATGCGAGAGAACCGAGGCATAGATGTTGTCCCGCTCCCCCAGCTCCGAAAAGCGCTTGCGATACTTGGGCAGCGTGTGAAACGGCGTATGCGGTTCGTGCAACCACAGGTTGATGAAGAAGGGCTTGTCCGCCTGGTGGCTTTTCTCAATGAAGGCGATGGCGTTCCGGGCATCTTCATGGACCGGCATTTGTTTGCCGGAGCAATTGAAGGCACCGTAGGCGTCAAAACCATACTGGCTGGGGGGAGGCGAGTCGGGGATCATGTCATTGGCCAGGTGCCACTTGCCGAAGTGGGCG
>DLRK01000045.1 GCA_002501065.1 Akkermansiaceae bacterium UBA7890 | reverse complement strand
GGCGGCGGCTGGTTCAACGTTGATATCTGGCTCACCGAGGACGGGGGTGGCGCCCAGTCCGCCGCTGACATCGGATTTGGCTACTTCAATGGCGCCTCCTCCAATACCGCCGACTTCGGCGGCATCGGCTACACCGGCGTCTTCGGGATCAGCAGCGGAGCTCCCGCGGTCTTTGACACCGATGGCAACGGGCAGAGCTGGGGGACCTACCTCGACAGCTTTGATCCCAATGTCGACAGTGACGGCGACAGTATTCCCGACGGCTACGAGGAACAGTTCTTCCCCGCGGACCTGAGCCAGCTCGGCCCCGGCGACTTCGATGACGACGGGCTCACCGACCTGGAGGAATACAATGCCGGGACCAACCCCACCGAGGCTGATTCCGATGATGATGGTATCAGTGACCCGGATGAGATTGCAAACGGAACCGATCCGACCAACCCGGACAGCGATGATGACGGTCTCTCTGACGGGACGGAGGACACCCTCGGCACGGATCCTCTGAATCCGGATAGTGACGGCGACGGACGTCCGGACGGTGACGAAGTGGCATCGGGCAGCAATCCGAATGACCCGAATAGCCCC
Organism: Akkermansiaceae bacterium UBA7890; assembly: GCA_002501065.1. Taxonomy (GTDB): domain Bacteria; phylum Verrucomicrobiota; class Verrucomicrobiia; order Verrucomicrobiales; family Akkermansiaceae; genus Roseibacillus_B. Next base: position 18,647 of record DLRK01000045.1, on the reverse strand, counting down.
GGCTACATCACAATTGGTTACGGACCGGAACTGACCGGGGTTACGGACACCCAGTCCAACGGTAACAACCAGATGCGGCAGAACATCAATATCACCGATACGGTGTTTCTGGAGGCCGGGACCTACCAGGCCAGGAGCTGGAATTACAATGCGGCTCAGGACTCTGGCGTGGCCGGTGTTACGCAGCCGGTCTTTCCTTTCCTCACCATTATGAACGGTCCTGCCAATCACACGGTGGTGGCAGTGGGTGAGACGATTGACACCGAACCGGGCATTCAGTGGGCGGTTCCCTTCGGAGGGGAAGAGGCGGTCTTCACTATTCCGGAAGGTGGAGCGACAGTGGCGGCGGGAATTCAGAATACCAACGCTCCCGGCGTGACCAACAGCATCATCACTAATACGAGCTTCGGTATTACCGACCATGCCAACAGCGGCAACGTTGACGAGGCGGGTGTAATCGGAAACACCCTCGACAGCTTCGGGCATGCCAGCCTTCCCCGGACCTATGGCTTTTCGATTGAGGTGTCCTCGGGGAGTGGCGGGGACCCGCTCAAGCTGGCTGTCGACCATTCTCCGCTCGACTTCACCATGCTTCGTCTCACCTGGACGAGTACGCCGGGGAAGGTCTATGATGTTCTGATCAACGCGGACCTTTCCTCGCCAAGGGAGTCATGGGACGGCCTGGCGGGCGCGCAGGATATCCCTGCGGATCTCTCAGGCACCAATACGCTGGACATCGCCCTGCCATTCCCAGGCCAGGGATTCGTTGCAATCCGGGAGAAGAATGCTCCCCCTCTCTTCTTTGACGATCTCGAATCGGGCGTGGGGAGTTGGACCACGGTAGTGAACGATGGCAACGGGAATACGCAGTGGGAGTTTGGGACGCCCAATGGTTCCACCGGTCCGATTGCAGGGGCCGATGGATCTGCCAATGCCTGGTGCACCGGTCTCGGTGACTATTTCTCTGACGCTGATATCTCCCTTCGTTCTCCCGCAATCGACCTGACCGGAGTGAGCGGGGCAGAGCTTTCTTTCGCCGCTTTCCGGGACGCGGATGGCTTCGGGGATACCGCGGTGGTGCGCTTTCTTCGTGCTGCCGACCAGACGCAACTTGGTGCGGCTGTTCCCATCGACATGAGCGTGTTCGATATCGACTATCTCACCATCACCATCCCCGTCGTGGCCGAGGCTCTGGGAGAGACGATCAAGGTGGAATGGAATTTCGTCAGTGACAGCAGTGTGGATGCTTTCAGTGGGTTATCCATCGATGACGTCAGAGTTGCCTTGGCGATGCCCTAGAAGGTTTCCAGTAACAGGGTCCCATGGCTGGATCAGCAGGGATTGCTCTGAAGGGCTCCGACCAGCCTCTCCCTCTTGAAGGGAAAGCTGGGAGCCATATTCAAATCCCGGGAAATGGACACAGGGTGCGTGCGGCAGATTGCGTGCTCGGACTCAGTTGGGCTAGGTCGGCTGTTCGCCGCGAGCCATGACCACTTTTCCGGTACGCACCGTTTCAATGATGTCGAACTGACTGAGCATGCCGACCGCGGCGTCCACCTTGGGTGAGTCGCCGGTAATCATTGCCACCATGGAGGAGGGGGTGAGATCAACGGTCTTGCCGTTGAAGTGCTCGATAATCTGCAGGGCATCCGTGCGTTGCTGACCGTCCTCCACAAGAAACTTGATGAGCAGCATCTCTCTCACCACGGCGTCGGCGGAGGTGTGTTCATAGCAGTGAATGACATCGATGAGTTTGCTCACCTGCTTGATGATCTGCTCCAGACCTTCGGGGGCACCCTTGAGGCCGATGGTCATCCGGCTGAAGTGAGGGTCGCGACCCTGGGCGACCACCAGGGACTCGATGTTGTATCCCCGCCGGGCGAAGACCTGGCAGATTCTCATGAGGACTCCGGCCTTGTTGTTGACGAAAATGGAGAGAGTGTGAATGACTTCGCCGGGATCGGCAGTCCCCGGAGTATCGGAAGTGGTGATAGTTCTGGTCATGACCTGAGATGGTTTTGGATTTCCCTGATAATCTTAACGAATAACGGAGTGATTCACTGCTAGGTGGATCCAACCGGTTTGGCCATTTTACGCTTGGGGGGCTCGATGAGCATGTCCTCCAGCGGGGCGCCCGCCGGAATCATGGGAAAGACATTGTCCGTCTTGTAGCACTCGGCATGGATGAGACAGGGCCCCTCTTTGTAGTCGAGAGCCTTCTGAAGGGTGCGACTCACGTCGGCAGGACGTTTGATATTGAAACCCTGGATGCCGTAGGCGGCAGCCAGTTTGACAAAGTCCGGGTTGCCTTCCAGGTCTACTCCACTCTTGCGGTCGTCGAAGAAAAGTTCCTGCCACTGGCGAACCATTCCCAGATAGTGGTTGTTGAGAACGAGAATCTTGAGAGGCAATTTGTGGAGGGCCGCGGTGGCTAATTCGAAAAGAGTCATCTGGAATCCGCCATCGCCCACGATGGCAACCACCAGTTCGTCCGGGCAGGCAAACTGCGCACCGATAGCGGCCGGAAAACCGAATCCCATGGTGCCCGCTCCGCCCGAGGAGAGCCAGCGGTAGGGGGCGTTGCACTTGTAGAATTGGGCTGCCCACATCTGATGCTGTCCCACATCAGTGGAGATGATGGCTTCACCCCTGGTCAGGTTATAGAGTTCGTCGATGACCTGCTGCATGCGCAGGCCGCCCTGCTTCCTGTAGTGGAGCGGATATTTTTTCTTGAGACCTGTCAGATGCTTCAGCCACTCGGCGGTATCGATTTCGTCAACCCGTTTGTTGAGTTCGACCAGGGCAGCCCTGGCGTCACCGATGATCTGCACATCGGGCGAGATCATCTTGTTCATTTCGGCCGGGTCGATGTCGATATGGATGATGCTGGCATTCGCCCCGAATTTCTCGGTCTGGCCGATGATACGGTCATCGAAGCGGGAGCCCACATTGAGAATGAGATCCGCCTCGACGATAGCCTTGTTAGCATAAGCGGTGCCGTGCATCCCCACCATCCCCAGCGCGTGGTCGTTCGTTTCAGGGTAGATGCCCTTGCCCAGGAGGGTGGTTGTAACCGGACAGCCAAGGGTGCGGGACAGTTTGAGCAGTTCATCGCCTGCCCGTGCGATCATGCAGCCCTGCCCGGCGAGAATGATCGGACGGCGACTTTGGTGGATGAGTTTGACCGCGCTCTCGACGGCTTCCTCGTCGATTTCGAAGGCGCGCTCCGGATGATACCCCGGCAGGTTGACCTCCGGATCGAGGTCACCGCTGAAGGGATCCTGCGAGACATTCTTTGGGATGTCGACGAGGACGGGGCCGGGTCGTCCCGTGGTGGCGATATGATGAGCCTCCCGCGCGATACGGGGCAGATCGTTGGTGTCCTTGACCAGGAAGTTGTGCTTAACCACCGGCATCGTGATGCTGAAGGTGTCTGCTTCCTGAAAAGCGTCCTTACCCAGCATCCAGAGGACCTGCTGTCCTGTCAGGACGATCATGGGCACGGAGTCCATCTGGGCGGTCATGAGACCGGACACCGTATTACCTGCTCCCGGACCGGAGGTGACGAGCACAGCGGCGGGCCTGCCGGTGGCCCTGGCATACCCATCGGCCATGTGCACGGCGCCCTGTTCGTGCCGGACCAGGATGAACTTCATCTTCGTTTCGACGGTCTCGAGAGCATCGAAGATTGGGAGAGCGGCCCCACCCGAATAGCCGAAAATATACTCGATTCCCAATTCATTGAGGGTTTTGAGGAGAGCTTGGGCTCCGTCCAGCTTGTTGTTATCCATAAAATTGCCTTTCCGGCTTCAAAATCAATTCACGCAGACAGAAGTCGAGTCAAAAATTGGCCATAAATCCAAAAGTAAGGACATTTTCTAAATAACACCCTCAATAATGTGACAAATATCGAGCATGCAGGATACTTTGTCTTTTCCTTGAACGCAAAAAACCGACATTTCGCCAGCAAGCAACGCCGATGAGATGGAGAATGAGCTCAATTTGCCGCGACTGTTCCCTGGAATCAGCCGCTGGGCAGATTTTACCCTTCAAGCAATGCGAGGATGGCGCTGATGGTCGCGAGGGCGTTACCCTCAAGACGGTTGTTTACGTAGAGGTAGCTGCGCCTGCCCCTGGGGTTCTCAAGAAGTTGTCTGACGAGACCGGCTGAGGCCATCCGTGCTTCGTTTTGCTCTTCCCGTATGCGGTCGTAAGGCTGGAAGGACTCCACTGCGTTCTTGTAGGGACGCCCGCACTTGAGGAGCAGGCGGCAACCCACTGGTGTGGCCTTCCGATCGGGAGCATTGAGTTGGAGTTGGCGGGAAAGAGAAGGCATGCGTTGCCACTGATTATAGACGTGACCCACGCCGTGGCGCGCCAGAGTCTCGAAGTAGGGTTTCTTGAGGAAGCTGGAATTGCGGATCTCCACTGCGAAGTCCCACTCATCGGTTGGAAGCTTGGAAAGAAAAGCATCCAGATCATCGACAAAATCCCGTCCGTATTCGTAATCGCTTGAGTAAAAGTGCGAGAATTGAAATATGATGAGGCCTGTCTTCTCACGGTGTGATTGGAGGGGGCTGAGGAAGGATTGGAGAAAGATATCCGCATCCAGGTAGCAGGGGTTGTCCCTGCCGGCGAGTTCGCCGTGTCGCTCATGCCTGGGGAAGTGCTTGAGGGTGATGGTGTCGGTCACCTTGTGGGAGAAGCGAAAGCCGGATGGAACCTGTCCGGCAAGATCCTCCAGATACCTTTCCCCGGGAAAGCGGTAGAAGGAGGCATCCACGCAGACGCTGGGGAAGATCTCGGCATATTCCTCAAGGCAGTGCCTTTCGAAACGCGACTTGGACATTCTGCCCCGGTATTCGTAAGCTCCGGTGGTGTATAACTGTCCCAGCCAGCCGGGATACTTCCAGGACGAGGTGCCCAGAAAGACACCGGATTGGGCGAGGCGTTGGAGGGATGGCCTGATTGAGCGGACGTCGATCATGGCTCGTTCCGGCTTCGCATCTCTTCCCTTGTCAGGAGGGGTTTGCGGGAAGTTCGTGGTGGGGCGTCTTTCCAATTCCCGTCAGGGTGTCCGGAAACTTTTCCTTCCAGCACTGGAGGGCCAGTCGAATTTCTTCCTCCTTGCGACCGGGTGAGAGTTCCCACACGTGGGGCATTTCAGGGCGGAGGTGTTTGAGCAGGTCATCGTAATCGAGGGTGCCGGTGAAGGGCACCTGGTGGTCGCGTTGAGGCCAGGCCACGTCGTGCACGTGGGCGCCGATCAGGTAGGGTTCCATCTCGCCCAGCCAATGCTCATGTTCGAGCAATCGCAGGTTATGCTTGAGTTGAACATGGCCGAAGTCGTGCCAGTAACCGATCCATTCGTTATCCGAAAAGTGGTGTTGCAGTGCCACCATTTCCTGCTCGGCAGGAACATCCTCGTATCTGGAGCGGGATTCGATGGCGAGTTTCACCCGATACTCGGCCGCCTTTTCAACAAGCTTCTCAAGGGTCTCAAGGGCGCGGTTGAAGTAGAGACCGCCGGTCTTGCTGCGCTTCTTTACGCACTTCGACTTGAGTTTGTCGTATTTCGGATCGAGTTGCCGGCCTTCCTTGAGCATTTGAACGAGTCGCCCAGTCCATTTGCGGTGCGGCATGAGGGGCACCGAACCCATGTGAAGGACCATGTAGCGGGCCTTGAATTCCGCCGCGAATTCGAGTGACCGGAAAGTCATCTCCAGTGCACGGGTGCGATCGTGGGGTCGATGAGAGGTGAACTCGTAGGCGTCGGGAGCATCGATTATTACCTCCGTAGGAGAAGGGAAGTAATTGTGGACGCCACAGCAGTGGAAGGCGCCGCCTTCGAATGCCCGGCGGATTCCTGGCAGCTTGGCGATCGTCATTCCATGACTGAGCTCAATGTGATTGACGCCCAATGAGAGGATTTCCTCGATCATGGACTCGCCGTCCGAGTGGCGGGAATTGTTCCAGCAGGTAGAAAAAGCAAGCATGTGAAGAGTGATCCTCTAGGGGGATATTAGGGGATTGCAGCAGGCCACCGCTATCAAAGTTTCAGAGACATTCTGCGAATGCGTCGGATCCGGCTGTGCTGACTCCCGAAAGACCATTGCGATCCGGGATCGGAACATCATGGAAAAGGTAGGCGTCTTTTTGCCTGGAGGCCCTGTCTGACCGGGTTTGTCCGCGCGTTGTGAGGAGTAGCCCTCTGGAATCAGAGCCTGATCAGCCCTTCCAGAAAATCGGATCCAGGGCGCCGAAAGCGGTGCCATCAACTCCCGGGGCCGATCGGGGTCTGTTGCGTTCGACGGTGAAGTCGAAACAGGTAAAGGCTGTTGAAAAAGAATAAAAAGGCGAGGAAGGCGACGGTCAATTGCATGACGGCCATGGTGGCAACGTGGTCATCGTGTGCCATTGCCCGCGCGATCTCGGTGGTGCGAAGTGCGTTTTGCATGAAATCCGCTTCACCGCTTCCGATTACAGCTTCGACGTAGTCATTATTGGTCGCTGCGTGCAGGACGAACCCCTGCTGGCCTTTGTGAATCACGGGAACTGCAAGGAGGAGGAAGACAGCTACACAGAGATTGGTAATCAGGACGAGAGGAAGTCTGCTACGAGCGGACTGCTCCTTGGATTCAGGGGAGTGAGTGGCAGGGGTCATCGACTGAGGTGGTAGGATCGATAGCCAATACGAATTCGCCTCGTGGCGGCCGATCATTAAACCTCTCTAGCAATTTCAGGGTTTGACCTCCATATATGTTTTCGAATTTTTTAGTTAACTCTTTTGTAATGCTAATACGTGCCAGAGGATTAATATTTGTTAATATTTCGAGTGTTGAGACAAGACGGTGAGGTGATTCGAAATAGAGGGAGGTGTGACTGCGATCGAGGGCAGCCTGTAACTCCCGTTCCCGTTTGCCTTTTTTATGAGGGAGGAATCCTCCAAAGGTGAAGGGGAGGGGAGGAAGTCCGGAGGCAACAAGAGCAGTGGTGATGGCGCTGGCACCAGGAAGCACTTCGTAGGGGACCTCCGCTTTCTGGCACGCGCAAAGCAGGCGATGCCCGGGGTCGGAGAGACATGGCGTGCCTGCGTCTGAAATGACAGCGATGCGTTGTCCTTCCCGTGTTTTTCTGAGGATTTCAGGAATGCGACGCTTCTCGTTGTGGTCGTGGAGTGAGAGAAGGGGTTTCCCGACATCGTAATGATTCAGCAGTTTGCGGGAATGCCTCGTATCCTCGCAGGCGATAAGATCGACCGCCCGAAGGGTTTCCAATCCGCGCAGGGTGATGTCCGCGAGGTTGCCTATGGGTGTGGGCACAAAGGAGACGAGGGGGGCGGGACGCTGGTCGGGCATGGAAGACCTATAGAGTAAGCGCGTGGCCTCCGGAAGGTCAGAAAGGGAAAGGTTTGCGGTGCTGGTTGTTCTGGCTCAGCAGGGCAGGAGAGGGGAGGAGTAGCGTTCCCAGCACTCCCGCATATCATCCCTTCGGGGTGATGGTCATGCTCAGCATGGAGAGGAGATTGCCGCTAAAACCCCTCTGAAACCCCGGCGATCACCCCTTCGGCGGCACGCTTGATGGCGTCGCCGAGTGCGGTCTGGTTGGCCGTCTGCAGGTTGGGGTCTACGAAGAAGCGGGTGCTGCCTCGGGAGGTTCCACTCGCCAGCACCTTGGTGGGATTGCGAGCGTCAACCAAAGACCAGTTAAGGTGAGCGGCCATCTCCAGTTCCTCCGAGCGTAGAATGTCTTCGCGGGTTGAGCGGGCCTGCCGGTGCTCGATCTTTTTGAGAGTGGTGAGGAGACAGGCGTCGGCGGTATCGATCCTGGAAACACGGTAAGTGCCGTCCCGGGTGATGGCGTCGATGAGGCAATTGGTGGCGAGGGCCGCCGCCCGGGGAATCTGAGTGTCATTCTCCACCATTGCCACGTTGAGATTGTGCACCGTGGAGAGATGTTTTGGTTTGGCGTCCCCCCACTTGTAGCCAGCGCAATTGCTGCAACTCAGGGAGATTGCCGTCGCTGCGACTAAACCAAGGAGCAGAGAGACGCGGGAATCTGATCGCTGCTGGTCAAACATCATATTACTCCGAAGTTCCGATGCTCTGAAGACGGGCTTTCGCGCGGTCGTGGAGAGATCCTCCGCTGGTTTTGCGAACAACTTCCCGGTAGTAGACGGCGGCGGAGTTTGTTTGGTTCTTCTTGAAGTAGAACTCACCGATATCAAAGTTGCGCTGGATTTCACGGGAGCGAATTTCAGCGATCTTGGCCGCGGCGTCGGCGGCGGGTTTGGAGTTTGGGTAAGACTGGCGCAGGTCCTCGAAGGCATGCTGGGCGCGATCAAGATTGGAGTTGTCCTGGTTGCCCTTGCTCGCTCCCATCATGAGGAGTTGGCCGATCTTATACTGAGCCTCGGGGGCGTAGAGGGAGCGCGGGTAGTTATCGACCACCTCTTGATAGGCGGTGATCGCTTCGTTAGTTTTCGATTTCTTGCTTTCGTAGGTCCTTCCAATGGCATGCTGGGCTTTAGCAGCGGAAGGAGCCCGCGGGGCGTTGTCGCGTACTGTCTCGAGCATTGAGACGATCTTCCTGATATCGAGAGGGGTCTTGAACCACAGGAGGTTGTCGGTGATCTGTCCGTCTGCCACTGCATGAGCGAGTTTTGCCTGATTGTCGCGCGCCTTGGCGTAGAGCGAGGAAGCCTGGTAGAGGGTGATTACCATCTGGTAGGTCTCAAAGGCCTTATCCAGTTTGTCTCGCTGTTCGAGGAGTTGTGCCTGGCGGAAGCGTGCGGCGGGGGCAACCGAGGAATGAGGGTTCAGGTTTGCGGTATCCTCGTAGAGGCTCAGTGCTTTCTTGCTCTTGCCGGATTGATCAGCGGCCTGGGCCCGGGCGTAGAGGCTCTGTATATCGTGGTCGGAACCATGGTGAGTTCCGGCAATGGGAAGTTCGGTTTCTGGTGTGCTGGTACAGGCGGTCAGGAGGCAAAAGCACCAACCAGGATGGATAAGGGCACGGCGGAGACCGATCATAAGGCGAACCCTAATCGCCCTTCTTGAAAATCCAATCGCGATTTTGCAGCTCCTAAGGAAAGCGAATAAACTGTGTGATTAGTTAAGACCTGGGGCGTTGTGAGGCCCGGGCAGTTGACTCAGCTTACTCCTGACCCATTTCGCGGGCGCGGGCTGTAGCGGTGTTGACGGCGTCGATGCAGGCTGCGCGGAAGGCGTGTGCTTCGAGGGCCTTGAGAGCAGCAATGGTGGTGCCGCCGGGAGAGGTCACCATGTCCTTGAGGACGGCGGGATGTTCTCCTGTCGACTGCACCATGGCAGCAGCCCCAAGGACCGTCTGAGCGGCGAGTTCGCGGGCCTGATCGCGGGGCAGACCGTTTTGGACGGCGCCATCGGCAAGGGCCTCGATGAAGAGGTAGACGTAGGCGGGACCGCTGCCGGAGAGTCCAGTGACGGCATCCATGAGGGATTCCTTCACTTCCACGACCACGCCGACGGCGCCAAGGAGTCTCTGCGCAGTTGTGGCATCGTCCTCGGTGGCGCGGCTTCCACGGGTGAAGGCGGCGGCACCTTTGCCTACCAGTGCGGGAGTGTTCGGCATGGAGCGGATGACGCGTGCGCCCTCTCCGACTTCCTGTTCGAGTCTGGCAATGGTAAGACCGGCAGCCACCGAAATCACCAGGAGGCTCTTTGTATCGCTGCCGGAATCCCGTATCTGTTGAAGAGCTTCGGGCATGTCGTGTGGTTTCACGGCAAGAAAGAGAACGTCGACTGTAGTGGCAACCTCTGCGATGGAATCGGCAGAACTGACCTTTCGCTCAGCGATAAGAGAATCCAGGGCATCTGGAAATATATCGAAAGCCACCACGTCTGTGGAAGCAACTGCTCCGGCATCAATGGCCCCGACAGTAAGGGCCTTCCCCATCTTCCCGCATCCTATCAGGCCAAGTTTCATGGACGGAGTTTTGAGGTTCAAAAGGAATATTTCAAGTGTCTTGAATTAGCCATTGACCGGAAATACGGTTTTTCCGAACACTTTTCCTTGAGAACTCGCTGTTGGCGGGAACAGTGGGGCATGTGGCCTAACTGGATGCCGGTGCTGACCGTGGGAGCCCTCTTTTCGGGTGTCGGAGTGGGCCTGCTGGGATCCCAGAGCCTGCCTCTGGTGGGGCCTCCGGTTCCGCCCACGGTCGAGGCACCCCTTGCCGTGGACCAGGTCATTCATCCGCCCACGGATGAGACACCCTTTGCTGTGGACCAGGTCATTCATCCACTGGTAGCCGAACTTCCGCCTCCGGAGTTTGTCGATGATATTGTGTCCATTCCGATGGCGATCTCGTCGCGCAGCAGCCTTGCTTCACGCCATGTTCTGCAGGGACTTGCCTGCATCCAGGCGGCCTGGGACTTCGAAGCTTACCGGCATTTCTGTGAAGCCGTGAAGGAAGACCCGGATTGCCTGATGGCTTATTGGGGAATTGGTCTCTCCCTGGCGGCCCCAAACAATGAGTTCACCCGGCAGCGTCAGATAGCGGTAATCCGGATGATCGAACTGACTGACGCTACTGCGGTGGTCAATGGTAAGATCCTGCCGGTAGCGAGCGTGATGGAGCAGAGATATGCGCTGGCCCTGGCGGAGTTGTTTGCCCTGCGGGGTAATGCCCGGGATGCCTTTAAAAAGCTCTCGGAGGACTATCCGAACAACCTGCAGGCAAAGTGCCTGGCAATTTACCTGCAGCGTGATGGATTCGACGACTACGGTCCCAAGCCCAGGCAGGAGGCTGCCATGAGGCAAATGGAGTTGGTGGTGGAGGGAAACCCGGACAATGTGGGAGTTCTCAGTTTCTGGGCCATGTTGCACGCGGAAGCACCGGATGCGACCACCAAGCTACGTGAGAAAATTCTTCCGTTGGTGCGCAAGGTTGCACGCAAGGCGCCGAATTTTCCTCCCTACCAGCACCTCCTTGGGCACTTCGAGTGGCGTTGCGGCAATCACTATCTGGCAGAAGCCGCGCTGAGCCGTGCGAGTGAGCTTTACGCCGGGCACATGAGGAAAAACGTGTTGAGCGTGCATGAGTGCGATGGCTGGATTCGCTCCCGGCTCTATCTGGCGACGGTGATGTACAGTCGGGGCCGGTTTGATGAGGCCATGGCGATCGCCGGCAGTCTCTCTAGTCTGGAGGTGGACGTGGCACGCCTCGGATCAACCGGAGCAAACCTGCTGATCTGGGAGGCTGCGACCCTGACGGCCCGCCTCTATCTTGTGCGAGGTCAGCAGGGTGATATCGAAAAGGCCATAGCGAGTCTGCCGGGGAAGGACGACCCCTTCCTGAAGAAGATCAAGGACCGGTCACTCTCGGTGTTCTACCTTGAGTGTCTCATGCGATATCTTAAGTGCAGAAAGGAACTGGAATCCGGCAATGTTGATGCCGCTCACAAGGAGCGCATGGCGCTCGACGGGACTCTGTTGCGGATGAAGGGTCTGAGGGATCAGGCGATGAAAAGTTCGTCGATCTCTGAGTATGTGCGGGCAGTCGGAGCGCTTGAGGTCTACGCGGCGGAAGTGCGGGGACTGATCGCACTTGCGCGTGCTGCTACGGATTCGCAGCGGCAGATTGCACGGAGTTGGTTCAAGACCGCAGTAGAGAAGCAACAGCGCCCCTCTCTCCTGATGCCCCCGGTGGTGGTGTCTCCGATGGAAATTCGACTGGCTGAATTCCACGCCGGAGCCGGGAACTTTGACCAGGCCGCCGAGAGTTATCAGGCGGCTATCAGGCGGTTGCCGAATGGTCTGGTCTCCCTGATCGGTTACCGTGATTCTTTGATCAGAATCGGGCGCAGCGATGAGGCGGAGGAAGTGGACAGGGTCATCTCTGCAGTGAAGAAGTAATACGCCGATCAGGCTGCCTGAACATCTGAACGCTTGATTCCGCGCAGTTCGAAGGCCCGCAGAATGGTGGCCTCGATGAGGTTGGCAGGGCAGGATGCCCCGGCGGTGACCCCGAGGATGATAGGGTCATCACCGAATAGTTTGGATGGGTAGTCGCTCTTGATCTCCTCTTTGGTCTTCAGGTCATAGTTGGAGATCTTTTCTAGGGAAGAGATGCAACTGGCATCCCGAATAAAGAAGGTGGGCAATTGCTCCTGGCCTATCTCGACCAGGTGCGAGGTGTTGGAGCTGTTATAACCACCGACAACGAGGAGCATGTCCAGGGGGTCGCGAAGCATATCGAAGAGGGCGTCCTGGCGTTCCTGCGTGGCGCCGCAAATGGTGTCGAAGACCTGGAGGCGTTCCGAAGAACCGTCACGATCCCTTACGGCGGCGCTGATGCGACGCTGGATCTCCTCAGTTTCACTTTTCAGCATGGTGGTCTGATTGGCCACTCCTAGTTCCTTGAGGTGAAGATCAGGATTGAAGTTATCCGAGGTGGCACCTTCGAAACGGGTGAGAAATTCGGTGTGATTTCCTCCATGGCGGATGTAATCGCAGATGTAGTCGGCTTCTTCCAGGGTGAGGACGACAAGGTAGTGACCCTGCCGGTCCTCTCCCCAGGCACGGGAGGCTGTGGCCCGGGTTTCCTCATGTCCCTTCTTTCCGTGGATGATGGAAGTGGTCCCGTTCTTCGCATAGGTCCGCACCCGGCGCCAGACTTTCATGACGTCACCGCAGGTGGTGTCTATGACATAGCACCCCGCATCTTCAATCTTGTGCATGAAAGCGGTTGGGGCTCCGAAGGCAGGAACGAGAACCACGTCATCCTCGGTGAGGGCATCGTATCGCTCGTTCATCTCTTTCCAGGGAAGGGACACGATGCCCATTTCCTCAAGTTGCCGGTTGACCTCGGGGTTGTGGATGATTTCGCCGATGAGGAAGATGTCATTGTCGGGGAAGACGCGGCGGGCCGCGTAGGCGAGATCAATGGCGCGTTCCACTCCGTAGCAGAAACCGAATTTCCGGGCGAGCCGAAGGGTCGTGTTGCCGATGGTGAGGGTGCCGCCACGCTCGCGCAATTTCTCGATGATTGGCGAGCGGTAGTGCAATTCAACCTCAGCCTGAACCTTCTCCATGACGTCGGGTCGGCGCACGTTTACACGCTTGCGCTTCTGTCTGGCGGAAGCCTTGCTCATGGAGAACTGATGGTAGCGTCCGGAAACATTTTAAGCGTGGTGGGGTGAGTTCCCCCTCTTTTTGGGTGTCATCCGGGAGTGGTGGAATCCGTGTCAGCTACTTTTCCTCCCAGGGAAAGTAATCGGAAATGGGCGTGGCTATGTGCTTGTGCATTCGACCTGCATACCCATTCGGGCGTCCCGGAGCATTTGGATCGTTGGTGGGAAGCTTGAGGATTCTGTCCTTGAGGGGTTTCAGGATTTCATGGGATTGATGGTCCAGAGCGTTGAGGGCGGCGACCGCATGATAAGCACTGGAGGCGGTGGGATCGCTGTTTTCGAGGAGGACTTCAATGGCCCTGTTGCGCTGTTGTTCGTCACGGGGGTGGGCTGCGAGCGTTTCAGCGGCCGCGATCTGGACGCTCCGGGAGGGATCGCGGAGCAATTGCTCCAGTTCTGCATCAAGAGCCCGGGTCAAGTGTTCGCCCCGGTAGAGGCAGGCCAGGACAGCCCAGTAGCGCTGGGAGGGGAGTGTGGCCTTGAGCATGGGGGCGACCTGATCGGTCTTGAGGTCCGGTTCCAGAAGCAGGTCGGCTGCCTTGCGGATTTCAGGCACAGAGTAGAAATTCTTCCTGCGGGTGAGATCGGCAGGGGTGATCCCGTGCTTTTTGGCCGCGTCATGAAACATGCCTTCCGGAAGAAGCGCCACATCGAAGGTCGCTGAAAGGTTGTCGTATAGAGCCGCCCGCATTTCGAGGAGTTGTTTCCTGCAGGCCGGATCTGCCGCCAGGTTATTCGTTTCGTGGGGATCCGCAGTGATGTCGTAGAGTTCCTCGGGGGCCTTTTTCTCCCAGAAGGCCGATTGTACTTTATTGAGTTTGCCCTGGTGGAAGAGACGGCGCCAGAGACGGGTTGTCTGAGTTTCCATCTGATAGTGGAGGATCTGGCCGTGGGGAAGATGGGGCATGAAGTTACGAATATAGACATACTTCCCGTCTACTACCGTACGGGAGCAATCGGGGCGTTCGTCCATGCGGCCGCGGAAGCCGAAGGAGTATTCTGGTTTCGGGGTGACGTATTTGCCGAGGAAGGCTTTGCCCTGCTGAAAGGCCGCGGGTTTGATGCCAGCGAGGGAGAGCATGGTGGCACCCAGATCGACGAAGCCGACAAGGCGGTCGGAGGTGCTCCCAGGCTTGTATTCAGGGGGCCTGAGGTGCTTCCACTTTTCCGGGATGTGCACGATCATGGGGACGTGGAGACCGCTCCAGCCGGCATAGCGTTTGCCGCGGGGCATGCCTGATCCATGGTCGGCCCAGAAGATCACGATCGTGTCCTCGGAGAGGCCTTGGTCCTCCAGGGCCTGGAGGTGATCCTCGAACCAGTCATCCATCTGGGTCAGACGGTCGTAGTATTGGGCCCAGTTGTCCCGGACGACCGGGATATCAGGGTGATAGGGGGGCAGGGGGGCCTTGGCCGGGTCGTGACTGGTCTTGGCATTGCGGGCACGAATGCGGCTCTCGTGGGTGCAGGTCTGGTTGAAAATAGCGAAGAACGGCTGACCCTTTTTGCGCTTTTGGTAGTGCGCCTTCCTGGAGGATTCATCCCAGATCTGCTTGATGTTGTGATCGATGTTATAGTCGGTTTTGGAGTTGTTGGTGCAGTAGTAGCCGGCTTCCCGCAGGAATTCGGGATAGAACTTCAGCCACTCTGGTTTAGCTGCCTGTGATCGCATGTGATGGGCACCCAGGGAAGGGGCATACATTCCGCAGATGATGGTGGTACGGGCCGGGGCGCAAACGGGAGCTGTCGAGATGGCATTTTGATAAAGGAGGGACTTCCTGGCAAAGGCGTCGAGGTTGGGAGTAGTGGCGTAGTTGTCGCCGTAACATCCGAGGTGAGGCCCGTGGTCCTCGGAGGAGAGCCAGAGGATGTTGGGACGCTCGCCCGTTGCAGCAATGAGGGCGCAGAGCCCGGAGCCCAGAAAGAGGAAACTGAGGGAGAAGAAGCGGCTAAACATGGTGAGGGAAGGTGAGATAGGCCTTGGCGTTTTCATAGCAGATGTTTCGAATCAGGGAATCAAGGAAGTCCCGGTCGTCCGGGATTTCGCCATTTTCGACATCGGTGGCGATCAGATTGCAGAGGAGACGGCGGAAGTATTCATGCCGGGGATAGGACAGGAAAGAGCGCGAATCGGTGAGCATTCCAATGAAGCGCGACAGGAGACCGATGGATGCGAGGGTTTGAATCTGGTCGGTCATGCCGCGCAAGGTGTCATTGTACCACCAGGCTGATCCCCACTGGATACGACCGGGGGTGGGACCTTGTTGGAAGGATCCGCAGGCCGCGGCGAAAAGGGCGTTGTCGCGCGGATTGAGGTTGTAGAGGATGGTTTTGGGAAGGGCTTTCACGTGGTCGAGGAGATCCAGGAACCGGAGCAAGCGATTTCCCTGCGGCCAGTCGCCTATGGTGTCGAATCCGGAGTCGGGACCGAGTTGATCGAAGTAACGGGAATTGGGATTGCGTACGGGCGCAAGGTGGAGCTGCATGGCCCAGTCCCGTTCCGAATTCCAGCGCCCGATCTGTTGCATGAGGAAGGAGGTGAACTGGTCGACTTCGGCGGCGTTAACGGCGAGTTCCTCGCAGCGGGCGCTCTGGAAAATCGAAGCAGCCTCCTTTTCGGTGCAGGATTCGGAGGGACAGTAGCGCATCCCGTGATCAGAGAGGCGGCATCCCGCGGCGTGAAAGTCGTCATGACGCTTGTGCAGTGCCTCAAGAAGTTCAGGGAGGGACTGGATTTCCATGTCGCATTCCTGCCCGAGTTGATCGCAGAAGGGATTGAGAATGTGGGGACGGTCGACCATGGCGGCCTTGTCAGGCCGGAAGGTGGGATAAATCTTTGTTTCGAGATCGAGGGCGGCACAGGCCTGGTGATGCGAAAGGGAATGGGAGGGATCATCGGTGGTCCCCACTGTATCCACCCGGAAGCGGGTGAGCAGTCCATGTGCACAGAAGTCGTCTTCGGCAAGGCGCTCGTTAGCGGCATGCCATATATTTTCCGCGGTGTCCGGGTTGAGCAGGGTGTCGATGCTGAAGCAGCGACGGAGTTCGAGATGGGTCCAATGGAAGAGAGGATTTCCGGCGGTATGAGGAACGGTTTCAGCCCAGGCCTGGAATTTTTCCCGGGGTGAGGCGGACCCGGTGACATGAGACTCGGGAATTCCATTTGCCCGCATGGCGCGCCACTTGTAGTGATCCTCCCCGAGCCATAGATCGGTGATGTTCTCCCAGCGTTGATTCCCGGCCACCTCGCATGGCGGGAGGTGGGTGTGGTAGTCGATAATCGGCTGGACGGCAGCCACATCGTGGAAGAGGCGCTCGGCGGTTCCGCTGTGGAGGAGGAAGTTGTCGTCCAGAAAGGCGCGCGGCATGCAGGGACGTTAAGGGTCTCCCGAGAGGGAGGGAACCGCAATCTTCAATCGTCTCCGGGAATAGGGTCAGTTGCCTCCGGGAGGGTCCGTTCGTTAATTGGAGCGCTCTGCAACGAGTCGGTAGTAATGTTCCTGCCCTCTGTGCTGGTCGGAGAAACTTTCCACCCGGGGATTTGGTTGCGATTCGATGGTTCCCCGTTCAGACCAGTTGAAGAGGTCGGAGCTCCCCTCGATGGTGTAGCGGATTCCAGGCCGGGCATTGAATTCCAGGGTGAAGACCGCGCCGTCGTGACGGGCGGAGGAGAATTGCAGGAAGCTGGTGGGGTCACCGGGGTCGGTATCGCTGCGGTATTCGTAAAGGTTCGAACGACGGTCGCCGTCGAGATCAAGGGTGGCATCGGCAGCGGAATCCGGATCGAGGCCCTTCGCGATCTCCCATTCATCAGGCATTTCGTCGCCGTCCCGATCGGAGTTTGGATTCTCGGTGTTGGACGTGCCGGCTGACTGAAAGGGCAGTGAGCCAATGGTTGAGCCGCCATCGGCCTGGCGCCCGGAGGAGACGCCGGATTCCTCCACCCCCCAGGTCACCTCATCAATAATGGAGGGTTGGGTTGACTGGTAGAGGCGAAGAGTTTCTCCGAGGGAGTCGAGACGGAAGGGGAGATGACCGGGGCCGGCTTCGCCGTCGGCGAGGTAGGCAACGAATCCCTCTGGACCGATGAAGCTGAGAGGGGGGATGGAATACTGGTCGATGCCGGAGGTGCTGAGGTCGTCGGTCAGGCCCAGGCCTGCCAGTGCGACGGGACGGGAACCGGAACGATTGAAGAGCTCCACGAAGTCCTCCTGGCCTTTCCCTGGATTGGTCAGCCACTCGTTGATACGCAAACCGGAGGTGCTGGCGAGGGCGGCATTACCCGAATTGACGGTTCCGGCAGTGGGGCTGGCAAGAAGCTGCCATGTGCTGTTACTTGCACGACCGATCGTCCATCCGGCGATCTGTGCACCGTAAAACACGCGGTCAAGTTCCCGTCCGTCGCTGTTGAAGAGATAGACCTGGCTGCCCTGGGGGGACAGGAGATTGCCGGTATTGAGATTAGCCGGATGGTCGGATGTCGGTTGGGAGGGATCGCAGGAGATGACCAGGTAGCCATTACCTGGAATTTCAAGTGGGTCGGGGAAGGCCCACCGTGGATCGTCCCGATCGCCAATCACAAGTGCGTGGCCGCCAAGGGATTGGGGCTGTGCAAGTGTGTTTCGGAGTTCAATCCAGCCGGCCCCTTCTCCAGGATGGCCGGCCAGGAGTTCATTCAGGAGCAAGCCGCTGTTCAGGGCGAGGTAGTTGGAGGTGCCGGGGCTGGCCGACTCGTTGAACACGCGAATGCTGCTGCTGCCGTCCGGGTAGCGTCCGCCGGAGACGTCCTCTGCCTGGGCGCTGTAATTGACACTCTCGATCTCCAGGCCTTTCTCGTCGATGAGAATGAGGGATCCTCCTTCGGCCTGTAGCCGCAGGTCCAGATGGCCTGCGCCGCCCTGGGCGTCAGCCCACAGGCGGAAATGACTTCCGGGTCCGAGGAAGGAGAGGTGACCGTAGCGGGCGGTGACCGCGCCGTTGCGAACATGGATATTTCTCAGGGGGACCGGATTATTCAGGTTTGTATTGTAGATCTCAAGCCAGTCGGCAGTGCCAGGAATGCGGTTGGTCATCCACTCGTTCAGGGTGAGCGCATCCTGCGGTCCCAGAGGAATGGCCGGGCCATTGTCCGAGGCGGGGGTGGGATTGCTCAGGAACCAGTCGGACGCGTTCCGGTTCAGGGAGAGGTTGGCAACCTGGAGCCCGAAGGCGAGGGCATCGATCCGTCCGCCGTCAGTGTCGGTGAGGTAGATGGTTTCTCCGGTGGAGTTCAGGGAAAACTGGCTGTTCAGGCCCGGGAGGTTCGGATTTGCCGAGCACCAGACGACGAGGTGGCCCTGCCCATTGATCTGTGTCCCGGGGGGGAAGGTGAATTTTTCGAGGTCGGCTCCATCATTGCTCAGGCTCCAGCCATCGAGAGTGACGGGGGCAGGATGGGGATTGTGGAGTTCGATGAAGATCCAGAGGATGTTC
>DLRK01000183.1 GCA_002501065.1 Akkermansiaceae bacterium UBA7890 | reverse complement strand
GCAGGCGTGGCCTTGTTGCTGCCGGGATCTTTCGCCCGCACCTCCCGTTCTGGGCACCGCCGGAATCGTTCGAGCGATATCCCTTTGACGCGGTGGAACTTCCGCCGCAACCGGAGGGAGACCTCGATGATGTTCCGCCGCTCGGCGTGAAGATGTCGCGCACCGAGTCGTTCATTTTCGACAACACGATCAAACCACCGGAAGACCGGCCCGGCAGCCTGAAGAAGATGGTGCAATGCTACCAGGCGGCCTCCGACTACAGCGACGAGATGGTTGGCCGCCTCATTGACGAACTCGACGCCACCGGCCGCTCCGGGAACACCATCGTCGTGCTCTGGTCCGACCACGGCTACCACCTCGGCGACAAGAATGCCTGCGTGAAATTCACTCTCTGGGAAAAGGCGAACCGGGTTCCTTTCATCATCGTCGCCCCGGGAGTCACGAAAGCGGGAACGGTCATTGACCGCCCGGTCAGTCTGCTGGACATCTATCCGACCTTGGTTGAGCTGGCCGGACTGCCAACGAAAGACGGACTGGATGGCGTCAGCCTGGTCCCTCTCCTGAAGGATCCCGGGACCAGCTGGGATCGCCCGGCGATTATGACTCAGGGGCCCGGCAACCACGCCGTTCGCACTGACCGCTGGCGCTACATCCGTTATCGCGACGGCACGGAGGAACTCTACGACCACGACGATGATCCGTGGGAACATACCAACCTCGCCGGTGGACCTGAGTATGCGGAGGTGCTTGCCGAGCATCGCCTTCATTTGCCGAAGGAGAGTAAGACAACGGCCCAAGAGCTGAAGCCAAAGAAGCCAACAGAATCTGTTCGTGATGCCCATGCGGCACGGGGAGAAACGTTCATCGCCAACTTTGAAAACGGCACTGATGACTGGAAAAACAACGGGACGGCTTTCGACGCAGGAGAACGCAAAAATCGCATCAATGGTTTTCTAGGAAAGGGATATATCAACAGCTACCTGGGAGGCGACAAGGCTGTGGGCACGCTGACATCGCCACCGTTCAAGATCGATCGGGAGCACATCAAGTTTCTCATTGGCGGTGGCAATCACCCCGGCAAGGTGGGGATGGAGCTTCTGATCGATGGAACGGCCGTTCGCACGGCGAGCGGAAACTCTCGCAAGAACAAGCAGCGCGTGGAAGTCCTCGAGTGGAAGTCGTGGGAAGTTTCCGGGTTCGTCGGCAAGGAGGCGAGGATTCGGATCTTCGACCAGCACAAGGGTGGCTGGGGGCATACCCTGGTCGATCACATTGTGCAGGCCGACCGCGGGGTGGCCGCGGCTTCCCTTGCGAGTTCAGCAACTACAACGAACCCGGCCGGTTTCGTCCCGCCGCCCAAGCCCGGAGTGGAGCTCAAGGACGAATGGTCGACCTTCCCGCTCTACGACCAGGTGGGTTATGACCAGGCGCTGCGACCCCAGTTCCACTTCACCTCGCGGATGGGATGGCTCAACGACCCTAATGGAATGGTCTACTACGATGGTGAGTGGCACATGCTTTTCCAGCATTTTGCCAAAGGGAATATCAGCGGATCCAAGTCCTGGGGCAATGCAGTTAGTAAAGATTTAATGCATTGGCAGCAACTGCCGCACGCTATCAACCCTTACGAAAAAATAGATGGCTCGGATGGTGTCCACGCGATCTGGTCAGGATCAGCGGTGGTTGATGAACTCAATGCCCTGGGCAAACAAACAGGCGATACCAAAACCCTGTTCGCTCTCTACTCGGCGACTCATCAGAAATTCTTCCAGGGCGGAGCCTACAGCACCGACAAGGGGCGGACCTGGACGAAAATCAACGACGGCAAGCCGGTCATTCCGCATCAGGAGGGGTTCTCCAAGGGACAGCGCGATCCCCGCATTTTCTATTACGAGCCCGGCGGTTTCTACGTCACTATCATGATGATCGGAGGCCCGGATCGGCTGGTTCGACTCTGGAAATCCACCGACCTGCTGAATTGGGAAATCATCGGCGACATCCCGAACAAGGCCGCCGAATGCATCGATATGTATCAAGTCGCCGTCGATGGCGATCCGAACAATCGCAAGTGGGTCATCGCCGATGCCGGCTCGCATTACGAGGTGGGCAACTTCGATGGCAAGACCTGGACCGGCTTCGGCGACAAGGACCAGGACGACAAGCGCCTCCGGTTCGATTACGGCGATGCCTGGTATGCTGCCCAGGCCTTCAACCAGGGACCCGATGGCCGCGTCGTTCATGTCGGCTGGCTGCGCAGTAAGCAACCGGGCTATCGCCCTTTTCTCGAAGCCGGGATGCCGTTCACCCAGCAGATGTCGATCCCGATCGAGATCACGTTGCGAACGACGCCGGACGGCATTCGCATGTTTCGCAATCCGGTGAAGGAGATCGAAGCGCTCTATCACAGCACCACTGAATTGGCTGATCTGAAAGCTGATGAGGCCAATGAGAAACTGTCCGATCTGGCCCCGGAGTTGATCGATCTTAGGTTGAGGTTCGTGCCCGAAGGCGATTTCACTCTGAACGTTCGGGGGCTTCCGATTCGTTACCATCATGAGAAGCAGGAGTTTCAATTCACGAACGTGACCCGGGCCGAGGGCGAGAAAGCTGCCTGGAAGAAGAAAGGTCCCTACCGCGACACCGGACTCCGTGCGATCCCGGCACCGGACGGCGATGGCAAAGTGACCCTTCGTGTCCTCGTCGATCGCGCTTCACTGGAGTTGTTCGTCAACGATGGTCAGGCCGCCGCCAGCTTCGTCGTCGTCCCCGAGCCCGGCAATCGCCAGATTCGCCTGAAAGGAAACGACGACCTGCAGATCGACTCGCTGGTCGTCAACGAACTTAAGTCTGCCTGGGGAAATGGAGTCGCGCCTGCACCGCCGACCACTTCCGCAAAGCCGAATGCGAAGTCGGCCGCCGCTACCATTCCGAAAGAAATGTTCGAGCCCGTGCAGAACCCCAGGCCGGCTGGCGGGAAACCCAACATTGTGCTCATCTTCATCGACGACATGGGTTATGGCGACATTGGCCCGTTCGGCTCCGAGCACCCCACGCCAAATCTGGACCGAATGGCCGCCGAAGGGATGAAGCTGACCGACTTCTACGTCAGCTCCACCGCCTGCACCCCTTCGCGCTCCGCTCTGCTGACCGGATGCTACGCCAACCGCATCGGGATGGAGAGAAGCGTGGTGTTCCCCGCCGACGAACGCGGGCTAAATCCCTCCGAGATCACGATCGCCGAGATCTTGAAACAAGGTGGCTACGCGACCGGTTGCTTCGGCAAGTGGCACCTCGGCGACCAGCCGGAGTTCATGCCCCTCGCTCAGGGATTCGACGTCTACGCAGGCATTCCCTATTCCAACGATATGTGGGTGAAGGGGAAGCCGACGCGCAACTATCCGCCGCTTCCCTGGATGGTGCAGGACAAGGCCGTCGCCCACATTCCCGACGCTGAAAGCCAGCAACGCATCACCGATGCCATCACGGATGCGGCCGTTCGCTTCATCGCCGGAAACAAGAATCGTCCGTTCTTTGCCTACGTTCCGCATTCAGCGGTCCACGCTCCCTTCGTGGTCACCCCGGAACGGCTCGAAGCCGCAGGTGGTGATGTGATGCGGGCGCTCGTGGGGGAAATCGACGCGAGCGCCGGCCGGATTCTCGATGCTTTGAAGCAACTGGGAATCGACAAGAACACTCTTGTGTTTTTCACCAACGACAACGGCGGGGCTGGCAAGACCTCAAGCGGCCCCCTGCGGGGTCACAAATTCGGCTCGAAGTACGAGGGGCACATGCGCGTTGCGACGCTGGCGCGTTGGCCCGGCCAGATCCCGGCGGACTCGGTCAGCTCCGAGATCGGGGCCACCATCGACCTCTTGCCGACCATCGCCGAACTCGCCGGGCAATCCGTCCCTGACGACCGCATCATCGACGGTCACGACATCAGTGGCATCCTGCTTGGAAAACCGGGTGCGAAGTCGCCTCACAAAATGCTCTATTACGAGACCGAAGGCATCCGCGAAGGGAAGTGGAAACTGGTGCGTTACCAGGTCAAACGCGACCAATTTATCGAACTCTACGATCTCGAAGCGGATCTCGGCGAAAAGAACAACATCGCCGATAAACATCCTGACATCGTCGAAAGACTGAAGGCTGACCTCGATGCACACGTGCAGGAAATGGAAGCCAACATCCGCCCGGCGGCCTTTGTCGAGAATCCGAAACCTTTGCTTGCCGACTCTAAGGGGATCCCATCCCTCGTCGAGTATTTGGAAGAAACGAAATCGGCAGCTGTAAAGCCTGCCTCCGCAAAAAAGAAACCGACTCTTCAGTCGAACTAAGCCCACTCATCTTCACCAGTTCAATTGCATGAAATCATACGCCCTCCTCATAACACTCTTCTTCTCATGCATCGGCACATCATCCGCCGGAGAAATCTTCGACATGGAAGCCATTCGCGATCCGAGCACGCTGGAGATCGAGGTGCTGCAAGATTGGCACCGGGTCGAGGGGCGGATCGCGACCCGACAGAAGCTCGTCACCATCAATGTCGGCGAATTGTGGGCCGGTCAGGATTACCGCGTGCCGGTCCGCATGGTCGTGCCTGCGGACCGGAAGGCAAAGGGCTTTCATCTCACCGGCGGAAATACACCAGCCCGGTTGGCTCAGGATTCAAGGCCAAACCCGCTGGCGACCGAACTCCTCAAGGGTGGAATCGGGCTGGTCATGACGGTCGTCCAAGAACCGGGGAGCTACGGGGAGCGGGAGCTGGCGCGGGCGGCCGAGCGGCGCTTTGCCAAAACACTCGATCCTCGTCACAAGATCCAGTATTGGGCCTGGCCCGCGACCCTGATGCGGGCGATCACCACCGCCCACGTCGAGACAGATCACTTTGAAAAAGGCAAAGTAGCCGCCACCGGCGGATCAAAGAATGGTGCCTCCCCCTCAATGGCGATTCTCCACGACGAGCGCATGACCGCGGTCCATGCCACGGTATCGCCGATCTGGGATTCGCCGCTTCGTCTCTGCGATGCTGTCGCGCGGAAGAAGCATCTCGAAAACGGCGGAAGACAGCGCGGCTTCTCGGGTGGACACTTTGGCCCCAATTTTAACCAGGCTGCTCTCGATGCGGGCCACAGCTGGGACGACCTGCGGAAGTTCGCGAACGACCTCGCCGACGAGGTCTTCATCTCTCGCAATCTGGAGGCGCTTCGGGCACGGAAAGTCGCTATGCTGTTTCATCCGGGCACTCACGACATGGTCGCCTACGATCTGGCGTGGGGCGGAGCGCATCATCCCGACATTCCGGTTTATCTCGGCGCCAACACCGGGCACGGGAAAAGAGGACACCCCAAGTTGGAACGGGATCAGGCGAACCTGCCCGCATTTCTCCTGCGGCATTTCTTCCCCGGCAAGGTCAAGGGCACCCCGCTGACCGCGCCGGCCGTCAAACACGGTATCAAGGATGGGAGCCTCAAGGTCACGGTGCGATTCCCGGCGAAGTCCGGCGAGGAAAGCGGCCGCATCTGGTGGATGTATGATCGTGCGCCCGACGGCAGCCCTCGCTACCTCAGCGAGATGATCTCCGACGCCAACACCGCAGAGATGATCCGCGATCCCGAGCGCGGCATCTGGAAGGCGAGCATCAAGCTCGCTCCCGACGCTTCCCACATCGACTTTTTCACCAACCACCGCAAGACGGTCCGTCACGCCGGGAAGGCCTACGCCACCTATCTCTCCAGTCCCTACACGCGGGTAGATCTCGGCGATTCGGACGAAACGCCCGGATCCCCTCCCAATCAGAAATGATCGGGGTTTCCGTCCCCTCCACCTTCTCCTGTCCCGTCTAGAAAACCCAGATGCCCCTGCGCAAGATATGACCATGCACTCAAGAAAGACTTCTACCTTTGCCCTCACCTTACTGATGGGAATGATCCTGACCGCACCACAGGCCTTTTGTGATTGGAAGCCCGTGGCCGACCGCATCATGACCCAATGGG
>DLRK01000090.1 GCA_002501065.1 Akkermansiaceae bacterium UBA7890 | reverse complement strand
GACCGGGGTTTTCCTGCGCTCGCCCTCTATCAATCTCACCACCGCGGCGGGAGCCACCTTGACCTTCTGGCGCTTCTACGACATCGAAACAGGTTTCGACTGGGGCAGGGTCCGCGTCCTGGACGCGGCCGACGATTCCGAGATCGCCGTGCTGGAGGAAACCTTCGACGGCACCACCAATGATTGGGAAGAGGTGAGCATCAAACTTCCTGCCGAAGTGGCCGGTAAGATGGTGAAGATCGAATTCATCCTGGCAACCGACGACGTCACCAACAATCCGCAAGCCGGCCTCTACATAGATGACGTCAGCGTGACTGTTCCTTGATCTCGCGCAGGGATCCGTAGGATCCCGATCTGATCGTCTCCCTTCCTCTCTTTCCTCTCTTTCCGATACCGGGCGACAAGAGCAGAGTGGCCTCGCGATGGAGGTGTTCCGGCGGTGTGGAATCCATTGGCCATCCAGTCACCTTTCCGCCAAGCTGAGGACGAGATTCGATGAAAGCTGGATACAAAGTGCTCGGCCTGTTGGCGTGCATTGTCGTGATTGCGACAATTGTTGTCTGGCGTCTCGTTCTGCCAGATGATGACGCGAATGCGATGGGAGGGGTGGGGTCGCCGCCGAAGGATGCTCCGGCTGTCAACGATGGTATTGCCTCGGTGACTTCAGCGAAGAAGGAGTGGCAGAAGCTGGACGATCCCGCGGCGGATGGTTGGGACAGTGAGGTGTTGAATGCAGCGTTCAAGAAGCAGTTGGATGAATTGTCGGAGCGGATTGTCAGTGGCGAACTGAGCGCGGAATCCCTCGCGAGCATCGTCGCCACGGACTTCAGAGGGACTCACCTGGTTCCGACCTCTCTTACCGGAGTGTTTGATAGCAATGGGATCCAAGTTCGCCGGGGGACTCCTTCGAAGAAACTGGAGTTTTCCGGAGTGGCTGGTCTTGAAGAGTCGCTTCAGGAGTTGAGAGCGAGCCTTGGGTCTGAGGACGGGAAGTTGCGCTGTAAGTTCAAGGTGATCGGGATTCGTGCGGATGGAGAGCAGGCAGTTTCCAGGCAACTGGTTGAGTGCGCCCGGATCGGTGTGAGCGGACGATCGGAGCAGCATTCGGAGTGGACCATCGAGTGGCGAGTTTCCGACGAGGGCAGCGATGCCAGGATCGCTGCCGTGCGGGTTGATCGTTTTGAGCAGAGCAGCGCGCCGAAGAGCCTCTTCAGCGACTGCACCGAATCGGTCCTGGGCTCCTGTCAAAGCTTTCAGGATCAGCTGCTCTTTGGCGCCACCCACTGGCTGCCGCGGATCCAGGATACGCGGCAGATGATCATGCTGGGCACTCCCGGGACCGCGTTGGGGGACGTTAATGGAGACGGCCTGGACGATTTGTATCTTTGCCAGGCCAGGGGACTCCCCAACCGCCTCTTCCTGCAGAATCCAGACGGGACTCTGCGCGACGCTACGATGGAATCGGGAACCGGTTGGGTGGAGTCGTCCCGCGCGGCCCTCCTGGTCGATCTCGACAACGATGGAGACCAGGACCTGGCGGTGGCGACCTACGCACGTCTCGTGCTCGCTCGAAATGACGGATCGGGTCGGTTCGAGGTGATGACGGTCCTGGAGACGGGGATCGGATCGATGGGAATCTCGGCGACCGACTTCGACAACGATCGTGATCTCGATCTCTACGTCTGTCACTATAGTCGGGGTGACCTGGACCTGGATGCGGGTGCGACGGTGATCGGTTCGGGGGGGCGGTTCGTCTACCACGACGCGAACAATGCGGGGCGCAATTATTTCTTCCGAAACGAAATCGAGGGAGAGGAGTGGAAACTCCAGGACGTCACGGAAGAATCGGGACTCGATGTCAACAACCGTCGCTTCAGCCTGGCGGCGGCCTGGGAGGATTTTGACAACGACGGCGATCAGGACCTCTATGTCGCCAACGACTTCGGGCGCAACAATCTCTTTCGCAACGAGGGCGGACATTTTACCGACATCGCCGCCACGGTGCAGGGCGAGGACCGGGCCTCGGGCATGTCGGTGTCTTGGGGAGACGTGAATCGCGATGGGCGCATGGACCTCTACATTGCCAATATGTTCTCCGCGGCGGGCAAGCGCATTGCGCCCCAGGAGGAATTCAGTCCTGGATCGACGAAGGACGTCAAGGAGGCTCTTCTGCGGTTTGCACGGGGTAACACCCTGTTGCTGCAAGATGACGAGGGCTTCGCGGATGCCAGCGAACCGTTGGGCGTCACGATGGGCCGTTGGGCGTGGAGTTCCATGTTCGCCGATATCAACAACGATGGCTGGGACGATCTCCTGGTGGCGAATGGATACATCACCACGCCGGACACCGGCGACTTGTGAAGTTTCTTTTGGCGGCAGGTCGTGTCGCAGAACCATGAGCCCCTGGAAGGAGATGATGTCTCGCCGGCTCATATCGAGCTTTCGCAGATGATGAAGCGCGGTCGTTCGTGGAGCGGGCGGGAGCGTCATTGTGCCTATCTCAACCTGGGCAAGGATGAGGAGGGAACGCTGCCGCGCTTCGCGAATATCTCGGCTCTGGCGGGCATCGACTTTCCAGAAGATGGGCGAGCGCTGTGCCTCACCGACTGGGATCACGACGGGGATCTCGATTTCTGGATTTCCAATCGCACCGCCCCGCAACTGCGCTTCCTGCGGAATGACTTGGCCAGCGAGCACCACTTTGTGGCCTTGAAGTTACGCAGCACGAAGGGGAATCGCGATGCCATCGGCGCCCGAGTCGAAGTGCGACTTGCCGGGGGAGGGAAGCCGCTCATCAAAACCTTGCGGGCCGGAGACGGGTATCTCGCGCAGTCGAGCAAGTGGCTCGTGTTCGGACTCGGGGCCGAGAAAGAGGATGTCCAATTGACTGTTCGGTGGCCGGGCGGGGCGGTGGAAATGGTTGAGAAGTTGGCCGTGGACCGTCACTACCTGCTCGCCGAGGGCGGGCAGCCGGAAGCCTGGGAGCGGCCGGCTGGTTCGCTGGCGATCAAAGCGTCGACCTTGCCTCCCGCGCCGGCGACGTCGCGCGCGCGGATTCCGATGGTGACCTTGCTCAAGGTTCCCGCCATGGACTACGAGTCCTTCGAGGGCAAGCGGCAGCCTGTGCGGGGTGCCGAGGGGCGCGCCTTGTTGGTGAATTTCTGGGCCAGTTGGTGTGCGCCCTGCCTGGTGGAACTACGCGAGTTCAAAGCCCGTGCCGGGGAAATGGAGGAAGCAGGGCTGGATGTGCTCGCGCTGGCTCTCGACGGCGTGGGCGCCGATGACACGGATCCCGCGGCAGCGGCCAAGGCGGCGGCCTCTCTGAAGCTGCCGTTCCCAACCGGGCGCGCTAACGAGAAGATCCTGACCATCCTCGAACGATTGCACGTCCGGCTCACTCCCATGGAACTTGAGGTGGTGGTGCCCATGAGTCTCTTGATCGACAAGGAGGGACGCCTGGCGGTGTTCTACAAGGGCGCACCGAGTGTCGACCAACTCATCGCGGACCTGTCCCACTCGGCCAAAGCGCGGAGCGAGAGGTTGGTGGCGTCGACCGGATTGGATGGGATCTCCCTGGAAGCGCAGCATCCCTCGGTGGTCGAGGCGGGTGATAAACTGGAGGTGACCCAACGCTTTCAGTTTGCCCAGGACATGTGGAACGGACGATTTCTCGATGACGCCGTCACCCAGTTTCTCGGCACCCTCGCCCTGGCGCCGGAATTTGTGGAAGCGGTCAACAATTTGGGTCTGGTGTATGCCACGATGGGGAGGCACCAGGAGGCCATTGCGACCTACCAAAAGGCCCTCGCACTTCGCGCCGAGACGGCCATGACCCATCTCAATCTCGGGATTTCGTTGGAGGCCCTCAACCGGGTCAATGAAGCGCGCACGCATTACCTCCGTGCCCTGGAAATCGACCGCACTGTTGCGAAGGCCAACGACGCATTGGGTTTGTTACACGCCAAGCGAGGAGAGTTCGAGCTGGCGCGGCAGTTCTTTATGGCCGAGACGGATGTGAATCCGAAGTTTGCGGAGGGACACAATCACCTGGGCTTGATCTTCCTCTCCCTGCATCTGCCGAAGGATGCCGTAGCGCCCTTGCTGCGCGCCACCAATCTGAATCCGAAGCACGCCGACGCGCACAACAATCTCGGGCTCGCCTTGAAACGCCTTGGTGAGATCGCGCGCGCGGGAGATTCGTTCCGCGCTGCGGTGGAGGCGCAGCCAAACTATTTCCCCGCGATCCTCAATCTTGGTCTCCACCACCTCGATGGGGGCGATTTGGGGATGGCGGAGAAACTCTTCGTGCGGGCTCTTTCGCTCCAGCCGAACTCCGAGCTCGCCCGCCGCAATCTTGCAAAGACGCGAAGGTTGTTAGAAAGGTAGAGACTGGGAATTGTAGGGCGCCTGCCCTGCAATCGATCACCGGGATTCGACGACCACGCGGCGGCTCCCGGCTTTCACGGCCGCGGTGGAAGTCTTGCCATCCGGCCAGCGAACCGAGACCGACTTGGCGGCGGTGCCTTCGGGCGCGGAGAAGTAGAGCACGGCGGGCGATTGCGAAAGATACCCGCTGCCGGCGGTGACCTCCGCCACCCGGGTCACTCCCTTGGAGAACTCCACCGCCACTCGGGCTCCGACTCCGGTTGGATTTTCCTTCGGGCCGGCCAGGCGAACCGCGAGAGGGGCGGTCTCAAGGCGGCTCTCAAAGGCCTGGATCGGACCATCGTTGACGCCGATCACGAGATCGGGTCGGCCGTCCTGGTCGATATCGGCGCGCACCACGCTCTTGGCGTCCCCCGGCACCACGAGACCGCTTTGTGCGGGCCACACCGGGATGAATCCTCCTTTGCCGTCGCCTTCTAACAGAATCCCCAGGCCGTCGTTCATGGGGCGGGTCTCCAGCTGCGGCCCGAAGAAGTTCTGTGCGAGGTAGAGGTCGGAATTTCCATCTCCGTTGGCGTCGATCACGACCGAGCCGAAGGAGGGAGCCACTTGCGCGAGGCGGGGGAGGGGGCGAAAGGTAAATTTGGCGGCGCCGTCGTTGAGGAATACTCCTGATTGGAGCGTATTGGCTTCCAGGCGCAGGGCGCCCTGGAGCCGCTCGGGGGTATATATTTCGCTCAGGCTGGCTTTGGCGAAGAGGTCAAAGGTCTCCAGTTTGGTCCCCACGAAGGGCATGGCATTGCGGGAACAGCTGAGTCCGCGGTGCGGGTAACAGACGCCGTGTTCGAATCCGGCCTCGATGATGCGCTTGCGGCCGGTGTCCTCCAGGTCGCCATAGTAGAGAAGTTCCGGCGCGGACGGGGTGGCGGTGTACTTTGTGTTGAGCCCAAAATTCGTCGCGAGGTAGTCGATGTCGCCGTCGTTGTCAAAATCGCCTCCGCTGATCCCGGTCCACCAACCGAGATGGGCTGCGAGGCCAGCCGCTTCGGTGTGGTCCACCAGGCGGCCGTTCTCGTTGCGAAAGAACTTCACCGGTCCCCACTCGTTGCTCACGAGGAGGTCGATCCATCCGTCGCCATCCGCATCCGACCACAAGGCGCCGGTCACCAGTCCTGGTTTGAGGAGAGCCGGCGATTTGAAGGTGACATCCGTGAAGCGACCGCCCCGGTTTTGGAGCAGCCTGCTACGCGGTGCGTCCGGGTAACTCCCGGGGATCACCCGTCCGCCGACGAAGAGATCGAGATCGCCGTCGCGATCGTAGTCGGCGGCCACCACCACGCTGCCGCTCGACGGGTCGAGAGGCACAGCTCCGAAGGGAGCGGGTGTGAACCCTCCTTTGCCATCATTGAGATAGAGCCGGTCAGTGAGCGATCCGTGATCGGGGGGCGCCTCCACGCTCCCGCTCACGACATAGAGATCGAGATCGCCGTCGCCGTCGGCATCGAAGAACAAGGCGCCGAGGTCTTCGCTAATCTTGTGGCGCTTGGCGGCGGTGAAGGCGTTGCGGGAAAAGCGCCCGTTTCCATCGTTCACCAACAGAGTGCCGAGATACCCCGCGCAGCCGCCGAGAAAGAAGTCGTCATCGCCATCGCCGTCGATGTCACCGCAGGCCAGTCCGGGGCCCGACTGCGAGAGTCGGTTGGGCAGAAGCGGTTGCAGATTGAAGTCGTTGAAGGGCATTTCCCAGTGTCGCGCGCCGCGGAAGGCGTCGGATTCCACATAGATCGACGGTTCTTTGGCGGGTCGCCCGGGTAAGGCCTTGGCGTCCTTTTCATGGACCGTGTAGCGGCGGTTGGCAGGCAGGTTTTGGTAGTTCGTGACCTTCCCCCCCGGCCAGGTGACCGTGAGACTCTTGAGGGATTGGGCCTCGCCCAAACCGAAGTGGATGGACGCCTCGTCGGTGGAGCAGTACCCCCGCATGGGATTGAACTGTCGGATTTGTTCGCCGGCCGCGGTGCGGACTTTCACGGTCGCCCCGATTCCAAAACGATTCATTCCCTGGCCTGCCAGCCGGATCACGACGCGCGAGCCGCCCTGGAGGTCATTGCGGTAAATGCTCGGCGGTTCATCGAGGTTGGCGACCGCGAGGTCGAGGTCGCCGTCACCCTCCAGGTCGAACCAGACCGCGCCGTAGCTGATGCCCAGCTTCCCGAGGCCCCAATCCTTGCTGATGTCCTGAAAGGCGAAGTCACCCAGGTTGCGGTAAGCGAGGTTCTTCTCCGGGCGGGTCGGGGTGTTTTCATAAAGATCCCACTCGGTTTGCCCCTGGAGTTTTTTCGTCTCGAGCGGCTTGTCGGAATTGTTGAAGTTGCGGGTCATGCCATTGGAAATGAAGAGATCGAGGCGCCCGTCGCAGTCGAGGTCCCCGAATTTCACCGCCCACGACCAGTCGGTGGAGTCCAGCCCTGCCATGAAGGCCGCATCCATGAACCGGCCCGTGCCAGTGTTTACGTAGAGGCAGTTTCTCATGTACTGCGGGGGATCGGCATTCTGCATGAACCACTTGCTCGATCCCATGATTCCCATCGTGGTCTTGGACTTGTAATGGGTCGTTCCAGCCATGTCGGCGGCGAGGAAGTCGATGAGGCCGTCGTTGTTGAGATCGCCGCAGTCGGCACCCATCGTGAACCAGGTGGTGTGGGGGAATTGCTGGCTGGCGACATCGGTGAAAGTCCCGTTGCCGTTGTTCCGGTAGAGCAAGTCGGGATCCTCGAAGTCGTTTCCTACATAGAGGTCCGGCAGTCCATCGTGATTGAAGTCCCACCAGGTGACCGAGTTTCCATGGTATCGTCCGTCCGAAATGCCTGCGGCGGCCGTAACGTTCACGAAGCGGGGACGCCCGTCCGGGCCGGGGTCGTTTCGCAGGAGCATGTCATGGGCGCCCACATTGTTGATCTCGGAGTTCTGTCCTCCGCGCCACATGAGGCCGTAGTAGTCCTCGAATTCGGGCAGGATCTGTAACTTGCCGTCCTTCATCACGGTCACTCCTTGGGCGGGTCGCCCGCCGGCGCGATAGTGGCGTTGCCCCAGGAGATAGAGGTCAAGGTCGCCGTCGAGATCGTAGTCGGCGAAGGCGGCATTCAGAAAGGCACCCGCAAAATCGAGCCCGAAAGCACGAGCGGACTCTGTAAATTTCCCCTTGCCGTCGTTGAGGAACAATTGATGGGCCGACTCGTAATTGCAGACATAAATGTCGAGGTCGCCGTCGCCATCGATATCGACCACGGCTGCGCCGGCGCCCCACGCCTCTCCGCCACTGACCCCCGCCAGAACCGTGATGTCCGCAAAGTGGCCTTCACCAAGATTTCGATAGAGCCGGTTCTTGCGAGCTCCGGAGACGAAGTAGAGATCGCACCGCCCATCGGAGTCGAAGTCCCCAGCAGCGACTCCACCGCCGCCAAAGGCGCTGGTGTAGAGACGCTTGAGCGGATGCTTGGTATCGATCGGATTGATAGACTTGATTCCGGTCGCCGTGGCAGGCAGCTCGGTGAAGGATTTGTTGGTATCACCTGACTTTGAACGTGGAGCGAGATCGCTGGATAATAGTCCGGCGGATTGACCGGATGTCGCCTGTAGCATGCAGAGAAAAGCGACCAAGCAGGGCAGTATTCGGACAGGGCATGAATTAAGCACCAGTGAATGTAAAGTTGCTCGTATACGAAACCGAGTGCCGCGATGATGTCAAACAAATCATAAAACTTCAGAAGAAGCGTCATACGATGGTCGGAGGGAGAAAGAGCTTGAGGCCCGCTTCCCACTCATCCTAGAAGCCCAGATTGGGCAACCGAAGCTCGCCGCCGGTGATGGTGACGAGGGCAACTTTCCAAGAACTGTCCGAAATCGCATAAAAAATGTCCTAATTACTCTATCGGTTTTCAAGGAGACTAACGTTAATGACACCGCTATGAAAACAACGCCTTACTCATCTGCTGTAGCTGGACTTGCTTTGGCTGTGTCTTTCGGAATGCCACACGCCCACTCCGCATCGGTTGTGAATGTTAATGCCACAGGATTGGGGCTGACCGATGGGGACGCGATCGTAAGTGTCGCCAACTCCGGGAGCGCCGGACAGTTCTCTACCGTGACCGGAAGTGTGACCGCCGCCAGTCATCCCGCCAACAACAACGCGGGAGTCATGATTCAGGGGCTGGGCTTCAACAACGGGGGTGCCAGGATGAACTCCGCGGTGACTGCTGAGTCAGTAGGGCTCTCCGGTAATGCGTCCTACAGCATCA
>DLRK01000108.1 GCA_002501065.1 Akkermansiaceae bacterium UBA7890 | reverse complement strand
CCTGACTGATGATCTCGGTTACGGAGACCTAGGGATTCTCTTCCAGAAGCAGCGTGAGGGGATTCAAGTGCAAACCCCTGAGTTGGACCAAATGGCTGAGGCCGGGACGATCCTGAACCGACATTACTGTCCCGCCCCCATTTGCGCCCCTTCCCGGGCTTCCCTGATCACGGGGATGCATCAGGGGCATTCGAATGTGCGTAACATGCAGTTCGACAAGGCCATCGAGGAGAATTGGAATTTTGCCAACACCCTGCAGAAGTCCGGGTATCACACCATCCACCTTGGCAAGTATGGGTTGCAGGGCTGGGGGCATTCCCCGGAGAAATGGGCCGGCTACCCGACCAAACGGGGATTTGATTATTTCTACGGCTACGTCCGGCACGTGGACGGGCACCAGCATTACCCGGCCAACGTCTGGAAACTCGGGGACAACAAATCCCACCAGCAGAAGAAACAGGTGTGGGATAATAATGAGGAGGTCTCTGCCAGCCTGGACAAGTGCTACACCACCGATTTGTGGACCGCCAAGGCCAAGCAGTTGATCATCAGCGAAACGAAGGAGAATCCCAAGCGCCCGTTTTTCATGTACCTGTCCTACGATACGCCGCATGCTGCGCTACAATTGCCTACGGTCGCTTATCCCGAGGGAAAGGGAACCAAGGGCGGACTCCAGTGGTTGGGGCAGGCGGGCAGAATGATCAATACTGCTGAAGGCACCATCGATCATTACCGCGATCCCCATTACACGAGGAAGGGCCTGACGGACTTGGCGGAGCGCTTCGCGACCTCGATCACCCGGATCGATCATTGCGTGGGCGATCTCCTGCAGACCCTAAAGGATCTAAAAATCGACAAGAAGACGATCGTGATCTTCTCCTCGGACAATGGGCCGCACCGCGAATCCTACCTGAAGGGAAAACGATGGAGCCCCTCGGTCTTTGAATCGGCCGGCAACTTCAAGGGGTCAAAGGGGTCCTCCCATGAAGGGGGGCTGCGGGTCCCGACCTTCGCGTGGGGGCCTTCGAGGATCAAGGCAGGTCAGAAGTCGAACAGGCCCTCCCAGTTTCACGACTGGATGGCAACTTTCTGTGACTATGCCGGCGTTCATGCTCCTGCCAGGACCGACGGCGTCTCCCTTCGTCCGACCCTCAGCCAGGAAGGTGCGCAAAGGGAGGGTATCGTCTATGTGGAGTTCAACAATCAACAGGGACTTTACCTAGATGGATACAAGGGGTTGCGACTGAAAGCCACGAACCATGCGGTCGACTTCGAGATTTACGACACCATTGAGGATGAGCCGGAATCCCGGAACCTCGCTGGTACAAGCGCCGCATTTACGCGCCTGCAGCAGAGGATGAAGGACGAGGTCCTCCGGCTCAGGATGCCGAACAGGCATGCCAAAAAATCCTATGACGGCGAATTTGTTCCCGGGCTAGATCTTGACGAAGAAGCCCTGAGCAAGGGAACACGCGTCCAGTCCTATCTCGGGGAATGGGACTGGGTACCCGACTTTACCCAGATGACTGCCAAGTCGGTCTCCAAGGGACACACCATCAGTCTCGATCCACTTCTTGCTAAAAAAAACGCAGGCTTATTGTTCTCAGGATATATCAAGATCCCGAAAGCGGGGGATTGGACGTTTCATTGTAAGGCGACGGGTGGTTTGATATTCAAGATACACAATAAGTTGGTCATGGATGGTGACTATAAATACGATGGAAGTGCACTCAGTACTACGGTGAGACTTGCCAAAGGCATCCATCCCTACCGCCTGTATTACAAGACGACTACGGGTAAACCCGCCCTCAGTCTGCAATGGGAAGGGCCGAATATTGCCATGAGCTTGATCCCTGCTGATGCGTTACTTGTGAAAGGTGAACAAAAGCACAAGACAAAATGACCAATTTGGAAATCAGTATAAAAAAATAACGACTTTACTGAGGTTGCACTCAATCCAGCATTAAATAACTCCACATGAAACACTCTGCCATATTATCCACTCTACTGATTGCCATATTGCCACTGTCCTCTCACGCTGCTGACCGTCCGAACATCCTCTGGATCACCAGTGAGGATAACAGCATCTCCTGGGTGAGTTGTTACGGGAGTAAGAACGCCAAGACCCCCAACATTGACCGGCTAGCCAGTGAAGGCTTCCGCTATACCCATTGCTTTGACAATGCGGCGGTCTGCGCTCCGACCCGCTCCACCTGGATCACAGGACACTACGCGATCTCGATCGGGACCCAGCCGATGCGTAGCCGTTACCAGATCCCGCACGATAAAATTCCCTACTACCCCGACCTGCTGCGCAAAGCAGGCTACCATGTCGCCAACGGCGGCAAGACCGACTACAACATCGGGGGCCGTGATGATCGGGAGGTTTGGAAAGTCAAAGGCAAGTTTCCCAAGCGCCAGCCCGGGCAAAACTTCTTCCAGATTCGCAACATTGGCGACAGCCATGAGAGTCGGGCCTTTCCCAAGAATGCCGGCCAGATAAAGACCGATCCCGCTAATATGATTCTTCATTCCTATCACCCTGACCTGCCGGAGATGCGAATGACCTACGCCACCTACACCGATGCGGTCCAGCGCATGGACGCCAAAGTGGGGGAAATCCTGGCACAATTAGAGGCGGACGGGCTCGCGGAAGATACCATCGTCGTCTACTGTTCCGACCACGGCGGTGTCCTGCCCCGCAGCAAGCGCTTCCTCTATTCCAGCGGAATCCACTGCCCCCTCATCGTTCGGATTCCTGAAAAATGGAAACGCTTCTGGCCCGCGGAAAAGCCGGGAATGACGGTGGACCGCATCGTGAGCTTTGTCGACATGCCCAAGACCTTCCTCAGCCTTGCAGGCGCCAAGGTCCCAAAGGGCTACCAGGGCAGGATTTTCCTTGGAGACGGAATCGAGGAGGCCCCCAGGTACCATCTGAGCTTCCGGGAACGGGCCGACGAATGCGCCGACATGGTCCGCGGAATGCGGGACCATCGCTACGCCTACATCAAAAACTACATGCCCTGGGCCCCGAACGGACAGCGTCTCAATTACATGTGGAAAATGGCCGGAACAGGGGCCTGGGAGAAACACTACCAGGAAGGCAAGTGCGACGAGGTGACCGGTCGATTTTTCAAGCCGAGACCGTCAGAAGAGTTCTACGACACGGTGACAGACTTCGACAACGTAATCAACCTGATAGACGATCCCGGGCACAAGGCCAGGATTGCGGAGCTGAAGCAGGCCATGCGCAAGAAGCAGTTGGAGCTGTTCGATTCCGGGCTCCTGCCTGAAAACATGCGCCTGCGCCGCGCCCAGGACAACGGCATGACGATCTACGAAATGGTTCGAGATCCCAAGCTGTATCCCCTCGAGAAATACCTCGACTTCTCAAACCTGGCCCTCTCCCGGAACCCGGCAAACATCGACAGATTGGTCAAGGCAATGAAGGATTCGGATGAAGGCATCAGATATTGGGCGACCTGCGGGCTGTTTCTTCTCGAAGACAAGGCCAGACCCGCACTCAAGACCCTGGAGAAGGCACTCACAGATCCATGCACAGAGGTGCAGATGATGGCAGCCTGGGCGATGCACCGGCTTGGCTTTAAATCAAAATCGGAGTCGACTCTTGCCGCGGTGAAAAAAGTTGCGAAGAAGGACAAGCCCTTTTTCGAATCCATTCACCGCTGGATGAACGCCGTGCATCCCAAGAACTGATCGAAATAATGGGTCTCCTTTGCTGGCAACCTTCCTCCTCAAGAACGACGAAAACAACCGGACATTGCCAGCATCTGCTGCGCAAGGTATCCTCGTGCTCATGAACTCCCTGTTTCGCGCAGTTGGGTGTAGGAACTGGCCGGTGGGTTCATGACCTCAAAAAGTTGGGAGAAAAAAGGCAAGGGCCGGATCGAAAAGGATTGGTAGCCGTCCGGCGATTGAACTTCGGTTTGGTCCAAGGGCGGCTTTTTTTGTCGAGGGCTGCTGTTTCCACTCAAGAAATGGACATCAATGACACCCTAAAACATCACCGAACCTCCCTGAATCTCCACGATGTTCGCCTTACT
>DLRK01000142.1 GCA_002501065.1 Akkermansiaceae bacterium UBA7890 | reverse complement strand
TCGCCCAGCGCACCATGATGCGCACCGGTCTGGTCCTCAACGTATCCTTTGCGCTGATCCTGACCGCTCTCAGCACCGTGCTCTTCTGAGTAGAGGGTCTCTCCAAGTTACGTCAGGAGACCCTTCACCACCCGACCCTGCACGTTGGTCAACCGGAAATCCCGGCCTCCATAACGGTAGGTGAGCTTGGTGTGATCGATCCCCAGCTGATGCAGGATGGTGGCGTGAAGATCGTGGAAATGGACCCTGTTTTCCCGCGCATAGTAACTGTACTCGTCAGTAGCGCCGTACTGGATTCCCGGTTTGATCCCGCCCCCCGCAAGGAACATGGTGTTGGCGTGGGGATTGTGATCCCGCCCATCGCGTCCCTGCGCCACCGGGGTTCTCCCGAACTCGCCTCCCCACAGGATCAGCGTTTCATCCAGAAGGCCGCGCTGCTTGAGATCGGAAATCAGGCCCGCCACCGGCCCGTCCATCTCAGCGGCGAGGCGTGCGTGATCCTTCCGCAGGTTCCCATGAGAATCCCAGTAACGATGAGTCACCTGGACAAAGCGCACTCCCGCCTCGCTGAAGCGACGGGCCATGAGACACTTTTCTCCGAACTTCTTCGTGTTGTCCTGGTCCAGTCCGTAGAGCTTCCTGATCGACTCCGGCTCCCCCGAGATATCCTGAATACCCGGCGCCTCCATCTGCATGCGGAAGGCCAGTTCGTAGGAAGCGATGCGGGCCTCCAGTTCCGAATCTCCCGCGCTGGTCGCAAGGTGATCGCGATTCATGGCCCTGAGCAGATCCAGTTCCCTGCGCTGCAGGTTCCGATCCTTGAGTGGACTCTCAATGAAGGGAACGGTCATACCTCTCCCCTTTCCCCCGATCCGCGTGCCCTGGTAGTGAGCCGGCAGGAACGCCGAGGACCAGGCATTGGACCCTCCGTGACTCCCACTCGGGTCGATCGTGATGAAGCCGGGCAGGTTCTGGTTCTCCGTTCCCAGACCGTAGTTGACCCACGACCCCATCGCGGGCCGCGTGAAGGTGTCCGATCCGGTGTGCAGTTCCAGCAGGGCCCCACCGTGCCGCGAGTTCGAACCGTAGATCGACTTCACAATGCACAGGTCATCCACGATCGCCGAAAGGCGCGGCAGGATCTCGCTCACCTCCGCCCCGCTCTGCCCGTGCTTCATGAACTTCCACGGAGAGGCCAGCAGGTTGCCCGTCTTGGCCGACACGATCCGCGGCTTCTCGAAGGGTAACGGCTTGTTGTCGTCACGGGTGAGCTGCGGCTTGTGATCGAACAGATCCACTTGCGACGGACCACCGTGCATGAAGAGAAAGATGATCCGCCTGGCCCGCGCCGGCGAGGGAGCCGGTTTCGGGCTCAAGGCCGAGGCGGCCTGCGCTTCCTGTGCCAAAAGTCCCTGCAGGGCGAGGGCCCCGAACCCGGCCGAGGAAGTCCGCAGCATCTCGCGGCGGGTCAACGGACGGACCTGGCGGTTCTGGCACAGAAAACTCATCTCTGGGACATCGGCACTGTGGTCATGAGGGGTCGGGTTGTCAAAAGCACGTGAGTGTTACGGTGCAGATCACTCATTCGATATAGAGGAACTCGTTACTGGCCATGAGCACCCGCGCCACCCCGGCCCAGGCCCTGTGCTCCTCCCCTCCCGCGGCCACCAGGGAGTGTTTCACCACTTCCTCAATTTTCGTGATTTCCCCGGGCCGCCCGGGACGCCCGTAATAGTGCATGATCAGCCAGTCCACCCGCTGACCGTGGCTTGCTCCCCCGGTCGCCTGCAGCATGATCTCCGCGATGCGCGTCGCGGATTCGTGGACCAGCGGACTGTTCATGAGCACGAGGGCCTGCTGGGTAACGGTGGAGGTCCGCCGATCCCCATCCGACACGGAGGGATCCGAAAAATCGAAGGCGTTCAACTCGTCGTAGCCCGCACTCCGGATCACCGGCAGGTAGACTGCCCGCCGCGTGCTCTTGATCCACTCCGTCATCCTGCCCTTGTCAATATACTCGGTGGGTTTGCGCTGGATGGTTCCCCCTCCCATGGTCAGGTCCAGCCGGTTGGACTTGAAGAGGATGGAATCGCGCAAGGCTTCCGCCTCCATCCGCCGCGGCTTCCAGCGGGCGAAAAGCGTGTTTTCCGGATCCTCCCGGAGCGCCCGCTCCGACCTCGAACCCTGCCGGTAGGTTGCTGACCTCATGATCTCCCGGTGCAACCCCTTCAACGACCAGCCTGAATCGATCAGCTTCAGGGCGAGATAATCCAGCAGTCCCGGATGGGTGGGCGGATCACCGAGGATTCCGAAATTGTCGGGCGTGGGCACGAGTCCCCGGCCGAAATGCCAACGCCAGAGCCGGTTGGCGATCACCCGCGCAGTCAGGGGGTGGTCCGCACTGGCAATCCACTGCGCCAGTTCCAGGCGTCCACTCTGCCCGGCCGGCATCGAGGGCTGGTCAAACCCCGCAATGACAGGCAGCACCCGCCGCGGCACCAGTTCCCCCAGGGTCATGTAATTCCCGCGCAGGTGCACCTTGGCGTCCGCGACCGCATCCTCGGTCACACCCATCACCCGGTAGGGCCCGGGCAGATCCTTCTTCAGCTCGGCGATCCGGCCCTCAAGCTTCTTCTTCTCCTCCTCCCCGGTTTTCTTGTCACCCTTCTTCTTCTCCAGTTCCCCGATCTCCGTCCAGCGTGCCGTGGTCCCGGGTTCCGTGAGATCATGCAGGTGGTAGTGCGCCACCACCGTATACTTGGTCAGCGTCTTGGTGGAGAGGAAGATCCCGGCCAGGCCATAATAGTCCTCGGTCGAGACCGGGTCGAACTTGTGGTCGTGACAGCGGGCACACCCGAGGGTCATGCCCATGAAGGCACGCCCGGTGGTGTCCAGTTGCTCATCCACGATATCCCGCCTCATCTTGTCCGGGTCATCGCAGGCCAGCATCTTGGGCCCCACCGAAAGAAACCCGAGTGCCGCGACCTGCTCCCGTCGTTGCTCCAGCGATTCGCCCGTCAGCAGATCTCCCGCCAGTTGTTCCACGATGAAGTGATCGAAACGCTTGTCCTCGTTGAAGGAGCGAATGACATAATCACGATAGCGCCAGGCTTCCGGATGTGCGATGTCCTCATCCATCCCGTTGGAATCGGAATAGCGCGCCACATCCAGCCAATGCCGCCCCCACCGTTCCCCGTAACGCGGGGAAGAAAGGAGTTCGTCAATAAGCCGTTCCCAGGCGTCCGGCCGGTCATCGACGACAAAGGCCCTTGCCTGTTCGGTGGTCGGAAGCAGTCCGTGGAGATCAAGATAAGCCCGTCGCACCAGCGTGCGCCGGTCCGCCTCCGGCGCCGGGAGAAGCTCCGCCCGGTCCATTCCCGCGAGAGTGAAGTGGTCAATCTCATTGCGGGGCCACTTCAGGTCCCTCACTCCCGGAGGGGCGGACTTCACGGGCTTGATAAAGGACCAGAACTTCCGGCCTTCCTCATAGTCGATGCCGGATTCCTTCGTCACTTTGCCCACCGGCTCGTTCCGCGGATCAGGCGCCCCCCGGCTGATCCACTCCCGCAGGAGTCCGATGGTCTCATCGGCCAGTTTCCCATCCGGCGGCATCTGCAGATCGGAGTCCCGATAACTCAGCGCTTTCAGGAGGAGGCTCTTCTCCGGCGCGCCCGCCACCAGAACAGTGCCGGAATCCCCTCCCTTCTGCACTCCGGCACGCGAGTCGAGCAGGAGCCCCCCCTTCACCTTCCTGGCCCGCGCCGAGTGGCATTCGTAGCAATGCTCCGCAAGCAACGGACGAATCCTGGATTCAAAGAAGGCCAGATCATCGTTGGCTGAGAGGACACCCGGAAGCATGAAAAGCAGCCAGCCATATGGTCCTCTACCACGCATACGCATTATCCGGGGAAGACATACTCCAGCGAAGACCACTTGCCAAGAAGAGGTGGCTTCCAGTGCCA
Organism: Akkermansiaceae bacterium UBA7890; assembly: GCA_002501065.1. GTDB lineage: Bacteria > Verrucomicrobiota > Verrucomicrobiia > Verrucomicrobiales > Akkermansiaceae > Roseibacillus_B. The sequence goes on along the minus strand of DLRK01000142.1, from coordinate 3,182 downwards.
ATCCCGGACATCCCATGAATTGGGCATAACTCCTATTCCTTCTTTCCTTCCCGAACCGGTCGCTTCAACCCGTGCTTGTCGTAGAGGCGCTGCCAGTAGGCATGCCAGTACTTGTCGTAATAGTCATAGGCCGCGTTCTCGATGTGCCCGGGATCGACCACCACCGGGGCCTTCTCCGGATCATAACCCTTGAGATGTCCGCTCCCCGCCCGCTCACGCGGTGAAACGAAGCGCCACTCCGGGCTCCCCATCACCTCCTCACAGAGCCCCGCCAGGCCGGGATCATACTTCCTGAGCTGCTCCCGCTCATGGATGTGGTTGTGGTCGTGGTCCATGGTCCGGTTGGTGTCATACCAGCTCTGAAACCCCTCCGCCCAGTACTCCGACAGGTTCGACGCCGCGTAGCAGCGCTTCTCACCTCCGAAGACAATGAGCACCTTGTCCTCCCCGGTGACCTTCACCTCCGCGCTGGCCGGCTTCCCATTGACCTGGACATCCCCGCCGTCCAGGCACTTCGCGAGCAATTCCGGCGACTCGGCCGGGAACCATTTCCGCAGGGACTCCAGCAGACTCACGGGGATCGTCCCCCTGACTCGCCGAAAGCGCTGGGCCGCCCGTCCATCATGCCAGATCCCCTTCTTCATCGCGGCCTTGTAGACAGTGGCGAGCCGTTCCTTCTGCTCCCTGCTGAACCCCGCACCATGCACCACGTGGCCGAACTCGTGGATCAGGATGCTTTCAATCTGCATCCCTCCCTCGAATTCCAGCACATCCTCCTCCGCGAAAAACACGGTCGGGCGACCGCCCTTCCAGGTGAGAAAGCCGCGGCTGCGCCAGTTGTAGAAGTCGAGCTCCTTGCCTTTCTTGTCGGTCCTGAACTGCGGCATGTCCGAGGTGAACTCATTGTGCGCCACCAGGAGGCAGAGCACCTTGCGCTCCCGCACGCGCTGGGCCACCTCCCGGTCGATGCTCTTCATGATCATCTCGAACTGGTAGGCCGCCTCCAGGTGAGCGGCATCGCTGACCTTCTCCGAGGTCGCGATGAGAATATCCTGCGCCAGGGTCCCCTTCCTGTAGAACCCCGGATCGAGCTTGTATTCCTCACACTGGTCCTTCGTGAGGGGCTTCACCTCATGGGCATCCAGCGGCGCGCAGAGCCCGGCCAGGAAAACAGAAAAGAGCAACTTCACAACAACAGGGGAACTGACGGGAAACGATTACTTCTTCGTGAAACACATCAGGTGCGTGTCGTTTCGCAGGAGGATCCTGTCCCCCACCGGCACCGGGGAAGCCACAATCCGCTTCTCAAAATCGCGCTCGAAGAGAACCTTCAGCTCCTTGTTCAACTCCGCGACCAGGAGCTTGCCGTCCTCCCGGCCGGCATAAATCTTTCCGTCCGCAATGGTCGGGGAGGAGTAGTAGCTCTGCGCTCCCCGGGGCAGCTTGCCTTCCCACAGGGTTTCCCCGGTCTTCGGATCGAGACAGTGCACCCGTCCCCGGTCGCCGAGGATGTAGACCTTCCCATCGTGCACCGCCGGGGTAGGCACGAAACACCCCTTGTTGTCGAGGCGCTCCCACACCCGGTGTGTCCCGGTCACCTCCCCCTTGCCGCCCAGTTTCACCCCGGCCAGGCATTTTCCGCGTCCGTAGGGCACGACCACCATGTCGTCCACGATCACCGAGGAGGACACCACCACCCAGTTGTTGCGCTTCTGCGGATTGAAGCCGGCACACTCCGAGATCAGTTTCCCACTCTTCGCCTCATGGGTGGTCACCCGCTCCGCCCCCCACACCACCAGCACCTGTCGGCCACCCTCCTCGATGACATGCGGGGTGGCATAGCTGTGATCCCCCTCCACCGGGGTTTCGTAGGTGCGGTCCACCTTCCAGGCCTCCTCCCCGGTCGCCTTGTCATAGGCCACCAGGAATCCCTTGCGGTCATTCATGACGGCCACCACCACGTGCTCACGGGTGATCACCGGGGAGGTCCCGATGTCCCAGTAGAGCGTGTCACGACCGTAGCGCTGCTGCAGGTTGTGCTTCCACAGAACCTTGCCCTCCAGGTTGAGGGCTCCCAGGTTGCCACTCTTGAAATAGACAAAGACAAATTCGCCATCGGTCACCGCGGAGGAATTACTGCTCGAACCGTTGCGGTGTTTGCCCTTGCGCCTCTTTCCCAGGGTGACATCCCAGACCTTTTTCCCCTTCCAGTCGTAGGCGAGGACCCCGTCCTCCTCGCCCTTGGCAGCAGTCAGGATGATGAGATCGTCCCACACGATGGGCGTGGAGCACCCGCGCCCGGGCAGGTCGGCCTGCCAGAGAAGGTGATCATCGTCGAGCTTGGCGGGATAGGTCCCCTTGGCCGCCGACCCGGCATCCGCCGCACCACGCCACGACGGCCAGCGCAGTTGCTCGGCCTGGAGGGCTGTCGCGGAGAATCCCGCGACCACAAGAATCAGTGAAAAGGAACTCATCGTCTTCATGGCTGTCCGGAACGGTACCATTACAGGCAATTCCCGCACCGGGGCAAGATCCAAGGGAATTGCTTTCAGGTTACCCTGCTCACTTCCCCAGCATGGTCCTCACTTCCGCCTCGATGGCATCGGCCCAGACCTGGTGCCCCTTTTCACTGGGATGCGTGGTGTCCGGCATCATCTCCTTGGAGAGGTGTCCCTTCTCGTCGAGGAAGCTCGGCCCGATATCGAGGAACTTCACATTCTTGAGCTCCTTCAGGAGGTCCGGCAGATAGGAATTGAGTTCGATGATCTGCTTGCGGTGCGGATGAGTCAGTTCCCGGCGGCGCGGAAAGACCCCCAGCACCAGGATCTTGGCTTCCGGATAGAGGCTCTGTAATTTGGCTGCCACCGCCTTCACGCCCTCGGCCGCTTCCCGCGGCTTGTCGCTTCCCCAGCAGATGTTGTTGGTCCCGATCATCACCACCGCGGCCCTGGGTTGCACCTTGGGCTTGGGCAGGTGATCGAGACGCCACAGGACGTGGTTGGTGCGATCACCCCCGAACCCGAGGTTGAGGGCCTTGAGCGGCTCGAAGTGCTTCTTCCATACCTTCTCCCCGATGCTCTCGAAGTTGTGGGTGATGGAATCCCCCACCATCAGGAGTTCAAACTCTCCCTCCTTCATCAACCCGATCTTCTCGGCCTGCCGCTTGAACCACCACTCCTCGA
>DLRK01000004.1:24665-32929 GCA_002501065.1 Akkermansiaceae bacterium UBA7890 | reverse complement strand
TGCCGCGGTCCAATTGTTCTTTCTTAAAAACACCGATGTCGACCCCAAGGTCCTGATGATCCTCGAGGGCGCCGATGTCGACCTGGGCTCCAAATCGAAGGCCTCTGTAAATGCCCGCGCCCGGAAGGAGGCTTTACGAGCCCTTGAGACTGCTTCCTTATCCAGCAACGAGAAGATTCCTCCAGCATTCGCCAGCGTGGACTGGAACACCGCCTACCAGAAAGGCAAGGCAGCAGCAGGCAGGAAGCTGTTCACAGCCCGCGGCTGCATCGCCTGCCACCTGGCCCCTGACGACGGCAAGGGCGGGAGCATCGGACCCTCTCTGGTAGACGTGCATACACGCTTCTCCCCTCAGTATCTGGCGGAATCGATCCTCCTCCCGAATCGTTTTGTTTCACCGAATTTCCATCCCACCTCACTGACCATGAAGGATGGCACGGTCCACACCGGCTTTATTGAAAAGGATGGCGACGAAATCGATTTACGCATTATCACGGGGACGGTGATGAAACTGCCCGGGGGACAGGTTGCCAAACGGGCAACCAGCCATCAATCCATGATGCCGGCCGGTCTGGTCCAATCACCAGACGAGATGAATCACTTGCTCGCCTACATGCTTGCTCGATCCCCTGGATCCAATGTCCCGGCCGCCAAGCAGGATGACAAGGGGCCTCCTGCTCTTGAGGTCGTGCACCGCTTTGATCCCGAAAAGCCAAACGTATTCCATTTCGATGCGGTCGAGGCACAGTATGTGCGGGTAGACATCCTGCCAGGCTCAAACGGGCAGCCTTGCATCGATGAGTTCGAGATCTTTGCCCCGGGAGCGGAAACAAACCTCGCCCTGACTGGCAAAGCTGCGGCCTCTTCGCTGCTCCCGGGTTTTGCCTACAAGCATCAGATCGCTTTCCTGAACGATGGTGTTTATGGCAACGGGCGTAGCTGGATCCCGGCCAAGTCAACCGGTTGGGCCCAGATTAAGTTGAGGGAGCGGTCGAAAATCGACCGGGTCGTGCTCTCGCGGGATCGCGAAGGGAAACTGCGTGCGCGTTTGCTGACCTCCTTCGACATTCTCGTGTCTAACGATGGCACGACCTGGAAGATCGTGAAGAAAGTCCGACCGGGGAAAGCGGCTTCGGCAAAATGAAGCCCACTGCATTTCCATGTATTCTTTTCTGGTGCCTTCGGGAAATGGCATTTGGGGCAATGCCTGAAGGAGCTTAAGCAATGAGAGCAAAGGAGGTATTCGTTGTAGCTGCAATTCTGGCGACGGGTGCGCTCCGGGCGGAAGGCCCCGTGAATATTCCTTCCTCCAAGAAGAACTTCCATCTGTTTCTCCTGATGGGGCAGTCAAACATGTCCGGGGGCGTCGGGATAGCAGCCGGTGATACCCAACCGGTCCCTCATGTGTTGAAAATGCGTTTTGCCAGGGAAGGGGAGGAGCCCAAGTGGGTGCCGGGAGCGCATCCGCTTCACCCCAGACGCCCCAATAAGAAGGCGCGGTTCGGGCCTGGCCTGTCGTTCGCAGAGGCTTACCTGGCTGACAATCCCGGGGTGGTGGTCGGTCTGGTTCCGATGGCCTGGGGTGGCAGGAGTATCGAGCAACTGGGCAAAGGCTCTGGAATTTACAGCGATGCCATCCGTCATGCCAAGGCGGGCATGCAAGCCGGGACCCTCAAGGGTGTGCTATGGCATCAAGGGGAATCGGACACTGTCGAGCAGACGAGGACCGATGCCTATGAGAAGAGACTGCACCGACTGATCGAAGACGTGCGGAAGGACCTGGGGAGTCCCCAATTGCCCTTTATCGTGGGGAACCTGGCGGAATTCTACGGCACCGGAAAGGATCACAAGGCGCCGGATCGGGTAGCGCGTATCATCAAAATCAAGGAGATCCTTCGAAGCTTGCCGGAAAAGGTGCCTCATGCCGGATTTGTCGAATCCACCGGTTGCAGTCCGGCCGCTCGCGCGAAGGTGCATTTTGATCGCAAGTCATGTTTGCTCATGGGCAAGCGGTATGCCAAGGTTTATGGCGATATGTCCGCGAACCCGTGAATTCATTTTCTCACCTTTACCCCATTGCAAATGAAACTTCTCTGCCCGGCCATACTCGTCACTCTTGGAACGTTATTTGCGTCTTCCGCGTTATCCGCCAAGCGTCCGAAGCCGCCGACCCGTGCGTTCGACGGTCCCGGGGCACCGAAGTTCATCCGGCTCGATGACAAACCCGGGGTCAATCCGCCAGTTGATGCAGTGGGCAACTATCTGATCGGACCAAATTACCTGCCGGCTCCCGAACGGAGAATCCCCAAGGACTCGCCCAGGGGAAAAGTTCTTCAATTCACCATCGATTCCAGGACCACCAGGTTGCTTAACCCGGGAATTGCCCGGAAGGTTTTCGGGACGGTCGATCCCAGGAACCCCAGGACCTTGATCGTTGAGACCCATGAAATCGATTACACCCGGCAGATCACCGTTTACGTGCCCGCGCAATACAAGGAGGGCAAGGAAGCGCCGTTCATGGTCTGTCATGACGGACCGAAAGGAAAACCCAACCAGGTGATCCCCAATATCCTCGATAACCTGATTGCCCAGAAGCGGGTCCCGCCGCTGATTGCAATCATGGTGGCCAACGGGGGTGGCGATGCCCAGGGGCATGAGCGGGGCAGGGAATACGATACCATGTCAGGTCTGTATGCCGAGTATATCGAGACGGAAGTTCTGCCCCTGGTGGAGAAAAACTGCGGGGTCAAATTAACCGGGAACCCGGATGGCCGGGCGGTGATGGGAAGCAGTTCGGGCGGATCGGCCGCCCTCATCATGGCCTGGTATCGGACCGATCTTTACCGCCGGGTGCTGACTACTTCCGGGACTTTCGTGAACCAGCAATGGCCCTTTGACCCGAAGACGCCGGGTGGGGCGTGGGATTTTCACGATAAGCTGATTCCCCAGAGTGAGAAAAAACCCATCCGCCTGTTCCTCGCGGTGGGTGATTACGACCTTCTCAACCCGAATGTGATGCGCGACGGCATGCACGACTGGGTTGAAGCCAATCATCGCATGGCGAAGGTCCTGAAGGCCAGGGGTTATTCCTACCAGTATCTCTTTTGCCAGAATTCCGGTCATGGGATCGGCAACGCCAAGGTTCAATTCCTCCCCCATGCCATCGAGTGGGTGTGGCACGGTTATAAGACGAAAGAGTGAGCCAGCATGGGATCGGACTGTGGTGGCCCCGGGGTCTCCACGACGAGTTCGTCCATGCGGGACGACAGGACGGAGTTTCCTGGGCGGCCCTCCCGGAGATTCCGGTGGAGCCTGCTCGTCCGGAGTAGCTCTGCCTGGCAGGTGCCAGAGGAGGGAAGAAGCAGATTGAGGACCTGGGGAAGATCCTGCAGGGGTGCAGGATCACCGATGATGAATAATGATGGCCGGTGGGATGATTAACGGCGAGAGGGTTGGCCGAGTTCAGGATTGCTGTTATGACCCAGGGCATCGGTCATGCCCGGTCGGGGATGACGGGAATAGAACCTGTCTATTTGAATGAATATGAACCCACTCCTCGAAAGAGATATCACGATGGCTGCGCGGGTGCGGATGGTTGTTCTGTTTCTTCTGGTTGCGCAGTGGACTGCCGCAGCTGCCGATCGCCCGAATATCCTGTTCATCATGTCCGATGATCACACTTCGCAGGCCATCGGGGCCTACGGAAGTCGTCTGGCCGGGTTGAACCCGACCCCGACCATCGATCGTCTGGCACGGGAAGGGATGCTCTTTGAAAACGCGTTCTGTTCCAACGCGATCTGTGCCCCCAGTCGGGCCACGATCCTCACCGGGCAGTATGCCCACACCTGTGGAGTGCACGATTTGCGTGGGAGCATCGAGGCCGGGCGGCAGTATCTCGCGCGCGAGATGAGGAAGGCCGGTTACCAGACCGCCATGATCGGGAAATGGCACCTGAAGAAGGAACCGGCCGATTTCGACTACTACTGTGTGCTTCCCGGCCAGGGAAAGTATCACGATCCTGAGTTCCGCATTCGTGGAGAAAAGAACTGGCCGAAGAACCTGATCAAGTTTCCCGGCATGCATTCATCCGACGCCATCACGGACCAGACGCTCAAGTGGTTCAAGGAAGGGCGCGACGAGTCCAAGCCATTCTTCCTGATGCATCACTACAAGGCTCCCCACGATTATTTCCAGCACGCTCATCGTTACGATGACTACCTGGCGGAGGTCGACATCCCGCAGCCAGTGAACCTCCGCAAATCCCATCCTGCTGGATTCGGCTCCATTGCCACGCGCGGGTATCACGATGAATTGATCCCGCACATCGGCACCTCCATCGGTAATCGCAACCCCCGGCGCTCCTACGCCCTGGATCTTCCGGTGAAATTCCCGCAGGACTACCCTGAAGGTTACGATGCCGCCAAGTTGACCGACGAGGAAGTCCAGGACATGGCCTACAACGTCTATCTGCGCAAATACCTGCGCTGTGTGAAGGGAGTCGATGACAACCTCAAACGACTCTTTGCCTATCTGGACAGGACGGGTCTCATGGACCAGACGGTTATCATCTACACCGGCGATCAGGGCTTCATGCTTGGTGAACATGATTACCAGGACAAGCGCTGGATGTATGAGGAGGCCATGCGCATGCCGTTTTTGATTCGCTACCCGGCGACCATCAAGGCGGGCAGTCGCACCGATGCCGTTGTGGGCAATGTCGATTACGCGCCGACCATGCTCGACTTTGCCGGGGTGAAGAAGCCCGGTTACATGCAGGGTCGCAGTTTCAAGCCCATCTGCGAGACAGGCAAGGAGCCGGTCACCTGGCCGAATGAGGCCTACTACCGCTACTGGATGCACATGGCCCACCACGACAATCCCGGACACCTGGGAATCCGCACCAAGGAATTCAAACTCATTTACTTCTACGGAGCCGATTACCAGGGCGGCAACCGGACTCCACCGGCCTGGGAACTCTACGACATGAAAAACGACCCCCTGGAGTCGACCAACCTTTATGACGCCCCGGAATACGCCGACACGGTGGCCGGTTTAAAAAAGCGCCTGGCCCTGCTGCGAAAGCGGATCGGGGACCAGGGGCGGGATTTTCCGGGAACCGAGGAAGTGGTGCAGGAATTCTGGAATTACGATGCAGCCGACAGGGAGAAGGCCGAGAGGATCTCCGGGGAGTTTCTCCAGCGACGGGTGCGGGACCTGAAAGATTCCTCGAAATATAAGAACAGGTGAGACTGTATTGAGGATTCCTTGAATTAACCAGATCAGGATGGGCGATAGAATTTTCCTGGCAATGAAAGTGCTGATTGCGGCCCTGATTCTGTCAGCGTCGTTGCACGCTGAGGATCAGCAAAAGGCGATCGAGGCTGAGGTCATCGTGTACGGGGCAACCCCGGCCGGGGTCTGTGCGGCAGTTGGCGCGGCCCGCGAGGGTGTCTCAGTGGTTCTGGTTTCGCCCTATGACTATGTGGGGGGAATGATGACGGGAGGTTTGAGTTTAAGTGACGGGAACCAGTGCGTCCGCAAGTTGATGGGTGGTTTGTTTGTCGAAGTGTACAGGCGGATTCATCAGCACTATCAGGATGCCGGAGTGAAACTGAACTGGGAGGTTGATCTGACCAAATACAACAAGTGGACGAACGAGCCCCATGTTGCCGAGAAGGTGTTCCACGATCTGCTCAGGGAAGCGGGGGTGAGAATCTGTTTAAAACATCAGTTGGTGAGGGTTGAGAAAGAGGGTGCCAGGATAATGGCCCTTAGAACCAACAGGGGAGTTTTTCATGCTTCCCAGTTTATTGACGCAACTTATGAAGGCGACCTGATGGCCCGGGCCAGGGTGTCGTATGCCCTGGGCCGGGAAGGGAAGACGCAATATGGAGAATCATTGGCTGGTCACCAGTTTCCCAAGAAGCCGGTTGAGATCGATCCCTGTGATGCAAACGGCCAGCGGTTACCTTTCCTGACTGGAGATTCTCCGGGCGAGGACAAGGGGGATGGCAAGATCATGACCTACAGCTTCCGGGTCGTTATTTCGACAGACCCTGCCAATCAGATTCCGATGCCCAGGCCGGCGGCCTATGACCCTGCCCGTTTCGAATTAGCCCGGCGTTATATCAAGGCCAACCCCAGAGCGGCCGGTCAAATGGTTTCGGTGGACGGTTATCCTCTGCCGGGGAAGAAGATCGATCTCAATAACGGGATCGGGAGGCAGATTTCATCCGGGTTGGTCGGAGCAAGCTGGGCCTGGCCGGAGGCTAGTTATGCGGATCGCGGAAAAATCCGGGAAGCACACAAACAATACACCCTGGAACTGATCTGGTTTCTCAAAACCGATCCGGTGGTGCCCGAGGCCGTTCGCAGGAAGTTTGCCTCGTATGCCCTGACCGGGGATGAGTTCCGGAAATACGGGGGCTGGCCACCGGCTCTTTATGTCCGGGAAGGCAGACGCATGATTGGGGAATACGTGCTCACCCAGCACGACATCCGGAGTAATCCGGAAAAGAAGGACAGCGTCGGGATCAGTTCCTTCCCGATCGATTCCCATGACTGTCAGCGGGTGCCGACAGCCGATGGGAAGGGGTGGGTCAATGAAGGGACCATCTTTCCCCATCGAATCAATGGCAACCGGCACGGACATCCCTATCAGGTGCCATACCGGTCCCTCACTCCCAGGCGCAGCGAATGCATAAACCTGCTGGTGCCGGTTTGCCTCTCAAGCAGCCATGTGGCGCTTTCCAGTATCCGGGTGGAGCCCACCTGGATGATGCTGGGGCAAAGCGCCGGGGTGGCTGCGGCGGCGGCCTGCCAAGGGAAGATTGATGTCCAGGACCTGCCCTACGCCCGGTTGAGGGAGCGTTTGTCAGGGCAGAACCAGGTGCTCGATTTTCCGGCAGAGTATGTGGCCGGGGACGGGCTCCCATCCAAGCCCGGGAAACTGCCGGGCATTGTGCTGGATGATGATGCGGCAAGGAAGGTTGGGCGATGGAAGCAGTCCCAGAACTTCCGTCCCTACATAGGTGGGGGCTATATTCATGACAATAACACCGGCAAGGGAGAAGCCGGTCTTACCTTCGAGGCCAGAATAGAGAAAAGTGGCCGTTACAGTTTGGGCCTGGCCTACTCGCCGCATCCTTCCCGGGCCAGTAATGTCCCCCTGAGCATTGAAGCTGGCGACCAGAGTCAGAAGATAATGGTTAATCAACGGTTGCCGCTGGATTCGAATTCCAATTTCCGCACCCTCCAGACCCTGGAACTGAAAGCAGGGCAGAAGGTTGTTGTCCACTTGAGTAACGCCGGGACTGATGGCTTTGTGGTTGTGGATGCCCTGCAACTATTGGGCCCCATCGAGAGATGAGAGCTGTAATCGCCTTCCTTGCCTTTTTGGCTCCGTTGATCCAGGCAACGGGCAAGCCCAACATCATCCTCTTCCTTGTCGATGACATGGGCTGGATGGACAGCACGCCCTACGGTTCGAAGTATTATGAGACGCCCAACATGGACAAGTTCGCCAGGCAGTCGATGCTCTTCACCGACGCTTACGCTCATCCACTTTGTTCACCGACGCGGGCGTCCATTCTCAGCGGACAGTATCCCTCGAGGCACGGCATCACCACCGCCAGCGGACATAAGCCCGCCCGGCCCGCCGGGCAATCCCGTTACCCCAAGGGGGCGCCGGGCAACAAACCTTTCCTCTACGCCGTCAGCAGGAACTACCTCGACCCCGCCCTGGTCACCTTGCCCGAGGTCCTCGCCAAGGCCGGTTATTCCACCGGCCACTTCGGTAAATGGCACCTCGGCCTGGCACGGGAGCACTGGCCGGAGAAGCATGGCTTCCAGGTCGCCTTCCATGCCCAGCCCAGTCCGGGGCCGCCGGGTGGGCACTACTTCTCCCCCTACGGGGTTCAATTGAATGCCGAGCCCAGCCCCAGGAGCCCGGGAGGGACCATCACCGACGGTCCGGAGGGAGAATACGTCACCGACCGGTTGACCGAGGAGTCGATCGCCTTCATCGAGGCGAATAAGGACAAGCCCTTCTATCTCAACCTCTGGCACTACGGAGTCCACGGGCCATGGGGACACAAGGAAGAATACACCGCAGAATTCGCCAGGAAGACCGATCCCCGGGGCGAGCAGCGCAACCCCATCATGGCCTCCATGCTCAAGAGCATAGACGAGAGCCTCGGACGGGTGTTGGCCAAGCTCGACGAGCTGGACCTGACCAGGAACACCATCTTCATCTTCTACTCGGA
>DLRK01000004.1:23950-24330 GCA_002501065.1 Akkermansiaceae bacterium UBA7890 | reverse complement strand
AACGGAGGAAACGTTCACAGCAATGCCGCTGATGATCACAAGATCGCCAGGATCAAGCCCGGTCATCCCAGATACCCCCAGCTTGAGGATTGGAGAAAGTGGGCCGGCCCCGAACCGCCCACCAACAACGCTCCGCTGCGCGAGGGCAAGGCGCGGATCTATGAGGGCGGGCAACGCGTGCCCCTGATGGTGCGTTGGCCCGGGCGGATCGAGCCGGGCTCTGCCAGCGACGCCGTGGTCGCGGCGATCGACTTGTATCCCACCCTGCTCGATGCCCTGGAAATTCCGAAACCCAAGGGCCACCTGATCGACGGCGAATCCATCCTTCCTGTCCTCGAAGGGAAGGGTTCGATCAAGCGTAAGGCCTACTTCACCTGGTT
>DLRK01000004.1:0-23638 GCA_002501065.1 Akkermansiaceae bacterium UBA7890 | reverse complement strand
GGCCTACTTCACCTGGTTCCCGCACCTGGTTGGGGCCGTTTCCGTGCGCCAGGGAAACTACAAGCTGATCCGCCGCTTCGAGTCGCACGCCAGGTATCCCGAAACAGTCGAGCTATACAATCTCAAGGACGATATTGGTGAGACCCGCAATCTCGTCGGCAAGATGCCCATGAAGGTCAGGGGACTGCAGGCCCTCATCGATGGCTTCGTCAAGGAAACCGGGGCCCTTTATCCCAAGGCCAACCCCAACTACGACCCGGACTGGAAACCCGCCGCTTCGAAGCCCAGGCCCCAACTTTCAACACCACAATTGCGTGAGGTGATTGTCAGCCACACTGATGACAACGATGTCCTCCAGCTTTTCCGCATGAAGGAGGACGGATCGGGCAGGCTTCAGTTGACGCATTCCGAACGCGGCTGTCGCATGCCCGCCTGTTCGCCCAATGGAGAGAAGCTGGTTTATGTGCAACTGGTGAACCACAGCCTGTCGCTCTGGCTATCGGACATCGAGGGCAAGAACCCTCGCGCCCTTGTGAGTGAGGGCATGAACCTCGTTCCCTCCTGGTTGCCGGACTCCCGGCAAATTGTCTGGATGAAGGCTCAGCAGGGTAAAAAGAATCAAGACCCTGCCAGCAATAGCCAGATCCACATTCTGGATACAGAAACGGGCAAATCGCGAAGACTGTTCAGTGACCCAGAGCAAATCAAGTTCAGCAATGCGATGCCCTCGGCGTCCCCCGATGGCAAAAAGATCGCCTTTGTCTCCAACCGAGGCGGCCCCTTCAGAATCTGGGTGAGCAACCTTGATGGGAGTGATGCCAAACTTATTTCACCGCCGCCCAAAGAGCAGGATGAGAATCTCAAACTACCCATCGAGCAAAAAGTCCCCACGTGGTCACCCGATGGAAAGTGGATTGCCCACTGGGAAGGCGTGGAGATGATTCACATGAGTCCGTATACCGGGATCAAGAACCCGAAGCGGGATCAGCAGATCTCGGCCACCTTCAATGTCTGGGTTGCCAGCAGCAATGGAAAGCAGCGGCGAAAAGTCGGGCGTGGCGATGATCCCACCTGGTCGCCTGATGGATTTGTAAGCCGGGCTTTTCCGGATCAAGAAAGGGGAGGCCCCAAGATCATGATCGAAACAAGATCCGGGGAAAAAGAGTTGCCGATCGTGCCTCCCAGGACGAACTGGGGCCGATTTTCCTGGTTGCCTGATCCCGCTTACAAGCCGAATGCGAAACCAACGACTTCAAAGCCCAGGCCCCAACGCCCCACTCCGGAGCAGTTTTTCCAGAGGCGCGACGCGAACAAGGACGGCTCCATCACCCTCAAGGAATACATCGGCAATCCCAAGGGTCGCAACGTGTCCGCCCTGACTCAGAATTTCAATCGGCGGGATGCCAACAAGGACGGGAAGCTCACGCTTGCAGAACTAAAGAGAACAAAATGAAATCATGAGAAGAGAGATTATTTCAGCCCTGCTTTTCATCCTGGGTGTGACGTCACTGATGGCACAGAAGGATAAGCCCAATATCATTTTTATCCTGACAGACGATCTGGGTTACGGGGATGTGGGGATTCTTTTTCAGAAACAGCGCGACGGGATTCAAATTAAAACCCCGGAATTGGATCAAATGGCCATGGCCGGCACGATCATGAACCGGCATTACTGTCCCGCTCCCATCTGTGCTCCTTCCCGGGCTTCCTTGATAACGGGAATGCATCAGGGCCACTCGAATGTGCGGAACTATCAATTCGACAAGGCCATCGAGGATAATTGGAATTTTGCCAACACGCTGCAAAAAGCAGGTTATCACACCATCCATCTGGGCAAGTATGGGCTACAGGGCGGGGGTAATTCCCCGGAAAAATGGGCCGCCTATCCCACCAAGCGGGGGTTTGATTATTTCTATGGCTATGTAAGGCACGTTGACGGACACCAGCATTATCCGGCTAATTTCTGGAAGCTTGGGGACAATAAATCTCACCAGCAGAAAAAGCAGGTGTGGGAAAATAATGACGAGGTTTCCGGCGGTCTGGACAAATGTTACACCGCTGATTTATGGACCGCCAAGGCCAAGCAACTGATCATGAGGGAGGCCAGGGAGAATCCCAAGCGTCCGTTCTTCATGTATCTGGCCTATGACACACCTCACGCCGCCCTGCAGTTGCCTGCCGTTGCCTACCCCGATGGCAAGGGCGTCAACGGCGGCCTGCAATGGTTGGGGAAACCCGGAAGGATGATCAACACGGCGGAGGGAACCATCGATCATTACCGCGATCCCCATTACACGGGTAAGAGCCTGACCGATGTGGCGGAAAGGTTTGCCACCTCCATCACCCGGATCGATCATTGCGTCGGAGATATTCTGCAAACCCTGAAGGACCTCAAGATCGACAGGAAAACCATCGTCATATTCTCCTCGGACAACGGCCCTCACAGTGAGGTCTACATTAAAGGAGAAAGGTGGAACCCCTCGGTCTTCGAATCCGCCGGCAGATTCAAGGGATCCAAGGGGTCATCCCACGAAGGGGGCCTGCGGGTGCCTACTTTTGCCTGGGGGCCCTCAAGGATAAAGGCCGGTCAGAAATCAAATACACCCTCCCAGTTTCACGACTGGATGGCGACCTTTTGCGATTATGCCGGCGTTGAGGCACCCGCAAGAATTGATGGAGTCTCTCTGCTTCCAACACTTCATCAGTCAGGTAAGCAGAGGAAAGGTGTCGTCTACGTTGAATTCAATAATCAACAGGGAATATACCTGGATGGATATAAAGGCTTAAGGATGAAAACCACGGACCATGCGGTCGACTTTGATATCTTCAATACCATTGACGATGAACCTGAATCAAGAAACCTGGCTGAAACATCCGGCGAGTTCATTCGCCTGCAAAAGAGAATGAAGGATGAAGTGCTGAGGATAAGGATGCCAAACCGGCATGCTAAAAAATCCTACGATGATGAATCCGTTCCCGGGTTGGATGTGGAGGAGGGTGATTTAAGCAGGGGTGTGGCCGTCAAGTCCTACCTTGGAGAATGGAACTGGGTTCCCGAGTTCACTCAAATGATCTCCAAGGCGGGATTCATTAAAAAGGCCATCGATCTGGAATCATTGCCCGCTAAGGAAAATGCCGGATTACTGTTCTCCGGATATATTCAAATTCCAGAACCGGGAGACTGGACGTTTCATTGTCGGGCGGCGGGTGGTTTGATATTCAAGATACACAGTAAATTGGTCATAGATGGAGACTACAAATACGATGGGAGTGAAATCAGTGCGACGGTGAAGTTGGACCAAGGCCTTCACCCCTACCGGTTGTATTACAGGACCTCTGACAGCGAACCTGCCCTCAGTCTCCAATGGGAAGGGCCGAATATCGCCAAGGGCGCAATCCCTGCTGATGCGTTCCTTGTGAAAGGAGAGCCCTCTAAGTGAATGCGCTTTCAAGATGAAAATCGCAGTTATTGATCTGATCGTTCACTTTAAAGGAGCATCCCGCCGATGCCCTGGGTGGGTTTCATGGGAAGCATGTGGAAATGGTGTTGAAGGAAACTATGAAGAAAAAACTGTATGATGGAAAGATTCCTGACCCCATGAAAAGAACGACTGGAACACCAACCCTCCGGGTCCTGTTGCCTCTTGTCATGGCGGTGGCCTGTCTGACCGGGTCCCCGCTTTTGGCCCAGGCCTCGAAACTCAAGGTAAACAACGAGAAGCCTGAAAAAGGAAACCAGAGCAAGAGGATCCATCCGCATGCCCTCAAGCTCATCCTGGAAGGGAAAAAGAAGGAGGCCATCGCCTACCTCGAGGCGACATCTGGCAAGGGCGTGAACCCCGGGCACACCAGAATGCTGCTGGACATGGCCCGGGAGAAACCAGGAGCCTGGAAGTTCGACGCGAAAACCTGGCCATGGAAGCGAACCCTTCCCGACACCTCGCTGAAGAAGGATGTCCCCGGCGACAGGTTCACCATCGCGTTCGGTGGAGGCGCGGGCTACGTGCCGTCGAACGAGCGGGTGTGGGACACCGTTCGTGAGATCGATCCGCGGGCTCTTCTCCTGCTCGGCGACAACGTCTACATCGACGACCCGAAGACACCTGAGATGCAGCGTTTCCATTACTACCGCCGCCAGAGCCAGCCGGAATGGGCCCAGCTGGCCCGGAAAGTGCCGATCTATGCGATCTGGGATGACCATGATTTCACCACCAACGATGGATGGGGCGGTCCCGCCATCGAGGAACCCAGGTGGAAGCGCGAGGTATGGAAGCTCTTCAGGGAGAACTGGGACAACCCCTACTACGGGGGCGGTGAAGAGCAACCCGGATGCTGGTTTGATTTCCAGATCGGGGAGGTTCGTTTCGTCATGATCGACGGTCGCTACTACCGCGAATCACCCAAGGGAAAGGATCCCTCCATGCTGGGGCCCGTTCAGATGAAGTGGCTCCAGGAAACCCTCCGCAAGAAGTCCACCACCTTCACCGTGATCTGTTCCAATGTGCCCCTCGCGCCCAAGGTCAAGCCGGGCTCGAAGGACACCTGGGACGGATTCGCCGGTGAGCGCCAACGAATCTACCAGTTCCTTGCCGACGAGAAGATTCCCGGAGTCATCATCCTCTCCGCCGACCGGCACCGCTCCGACGCTTACAGGATCGATACGGGCATCAAGGGAATGTATCCGGTTTACGAGTTCAGTTCATCGCGACTGACCAACCAGCATGTGCATCGCCTGATCGAGTCCTCGCTCTTCGGTTACAATGAGAAACAATCCTTTGGACGGGTCGATTTCGATCTCAAGGCGGAGGATCCGACGGTCGAGTACACCATTGTGAACATCGACGGCAAAGCCATTCACTCCCTCAAAGTGAAACGAAGCGAACTGCAGTTCGAATAGGGGCGGGCAGGACATCTGGTTGCAGGCAACCGGATGAAGAATGGGGTCGATTCTCATGACCCGCTCCGCCTTCATTTTTGGCCACAAAAATCGTGCTATTATGTCCGTTTAAGGTAGTGAAACGGGCAACCTTACCAAGATGAGCGATTTCAGCATGAACGGGCGGGAATACCGTTTGCCGACAGGGCCGGTAGCAGTGATTTGCGTGGACGGATGCGAGGAGGATTATCTCGATGTGGCCCTGGCGCAGGGACGGATGCCAGGCATGACCCGAATCCTTCAGGAGGGTTGGCGGGGTTCTGCCCGCGGGGCCCTGCCGTCCTTCACCAACGTGAACAACGCGGCCATCGTCACCGGTGTGCCGCCGGTAAGGACCGGATTGAGTGGCAATTTCTTCCTGGATCCCGACACCGGGGAAGAAGTGATGATGAACAGCGCGGATTTTCTGCGCTGTGAGACGATCCTGGCTGGAGCCGCCCGCGCCGGTCGCAAGGTGGCGATGGTGACCGCGAAGGAGAAGTTGCGGGACCTGCTCTCGCCCGGACTGCTGGCTGAAGGAGTGACCGGCATGGCGTTTTCCTCGGAAAAAGCTGCCGAGGCACACACGCCGACCCATGGCATTTCGGATGTGGAGGCACTGGCCGGAGAAACGCCACCGATTTACAGCGGGGAAGCGAGTGTTTACGTGCTGCGTGCCGGTGTGGCCCTTCTGGAAGCAGGGCAGGCGGATTTTCTCTATCTCTCGCTCACGGATTACATCCAGCACAAGTATGCACCGCACGAAGAAGGGGCCCTGGAGTTCTACCAGGCCCTGGACGTGGAGCTCGGTCGGTTGATGGATCTGGGTTGTCGACTGGGGATCACTGCGGACCACGGAATGAATGCCAAGTGTCGGGAAGATGGCACTCCGCGGGTGATCTACCTGGAAGATGAACTGTCCGGAGAATTCGGCGAAGGGAACAAGGTGATCTGCCCGATAACCGATCCTTACGTGGTGCACCACGGAGCCCTCGGTTCCTATGTCACGGTGCACCTGCTGGAACCCGGCCGATCCGCTGAAGTCGCCGGGTGGATCCGAGGTCTGGAGGGAGTCACAGAGGTGCTTGAGAAGACCGAGGCCGCCGATCTTCTGGAGCTCCCGGCAGACCGTATTGGTGATCTCGTTGTCATGAGTGCGGCGGACACCGTGCTGGGACGCAGCCCTGAGCACCACGACCTCTCCCAGCTTGATCGCCCCCTGCGCTCTCATGGCGGACGCTTCGAGACCACGGTGCCATTTATTTTTTCCGGCCCGCTGAATGATGAATATGCAGCAAGGGCTGCTGCGGATCCGCGTAATTTCGATGTCTTTGATTATGTTTGTAATGGAATTGAATCATGAGTGCCACTGAATCGACCGGGATCCCGGAACTGTCGTGCCACGTGGCTGGGGAGGAGGTGGGCGAGGAGTTGCTCGAGGTCATCTATCCCTACAGCGGTGAACTCGCCGGGCGCGTGCGGATGGTGGACGCTTCCGGGTTGGAGCGGGCGCTGTCCGCCACCCGGCAGGTGGACATGACGCGCTGGCAGCGCCACGAGGTGCTGATGAAGGCCCGCGAGCTCCTGTCGGGGCGGGCGGAAGAATTCGCCCACCTCATCCGCAGTGAATCGGGACTGTGCATGCGCGAGACGCGCTATGAGGTGGGACGCACCCAGGACGTGCTCCAGTTCGCTGCCATGGAGGCGCTGCGCGATGACGGCCAGGTCTTCTCGTGCGACGTTTCCCCGCAGGGAAAGGCACGCAAGATCTTCACCCTGCGCGAACCACTGCAGCTCGCGACCGCCATCACACCGTTCAACCATCCCCTCAACCAGGTGGCGCATAAGCTGGCCCCGGCCATTGCGGCAGGCACGCCAATGATTCTCAAGCCTTCGGAGAAAACGCCGCTCACGGCCATCACCTTCACCAGGCTTCTGTATGAGGCAGGTCTGCCCCCTGAAATGCTCAGTGTCATTGTGGGCCCCCTGGATGAAGTGGTCACGCCACTGATCGGGGATGAGCGGGTGGAACTGGTCAGCTTCACCGGCAGTGTCGCTATCGGCAAAACCATTGCGCGGACTGCCGGATATAAGAAGCTCTGCCTCGAACTGGGAGGCAATTCGCCATTGATCGTGCTCGACGACGCGGATCTTGACCTTGCGGTTGAACTGGCCGCCGAGGGGTGTTTCCGCAATTCCGGGCAGCGTTGCACGGCGGTCAAGAGGCTCCTGATTCACCAGTCGGTGCTCGATGAATTCACGGGCGCCTTTGTCGCGAAAATCTCTGAGTATCCCTGTGGTGATCCCGCTGATGATGACACCCGGGTAGGAACCGTCATTGATGAGTCAGCCGCCAGGCTGCTGGAGAACCGCGTGGAACAAGCCGTTGAACAGGGGGCGCGCGTGCTGGCCGGAGGCGGACGCAAGGGCGCGGCCCTCGAACCCACCATCATTGCCGATGTGCCCCGCGATGCGGAGATGGTCGTGGAGGAATCCTTTGGTCCGCTTGCTCCAATCCTGCCGGTCAGGGACCTCGATGATGCCATCGAGCTGGCCAACGGCACCGCTTTCGGTCTTTCCTCCGGGGTCGTGACGGGTGACATGCAGGCGGCCATAGCCGCGGTGAAGCGCATTCGCAGCGGCACGGTGAACATCAACACCATTCCCGGCTACCGGATTGAATCCTCTCCGTTCGGCGGGGTGAAGGACTCCGGACTGGGCATCAAGGAGGGCGTCATCGAGGCCATCAAGTACATGACCAACGTTAAGACATTTTCACTGCCATGGTAAATGGAGACAAACCCCTGTTCACCCCGGGGCCGCTGACCACAAGTGCCACGGTCAAGGAAGCCATGCTGCGCGACCTGGGCTCACGTGATCATGAGTTCATCAAGCTCATCAAGGATATCCGTAATGGACTGTTGTGCCTGGCCGGCGTGTCTCAGAGCGAGGGTTGGGAAGCGATCCCCATGCAGGGCAGCGGCACCTTCGCCATCGAGTCGGTCATCTCGTCCATCACGCCCCCGGGTGCAAAGTGGCTTGTCATCATCAATGGGGCCTACGGTGAGCGGATCCTGAAAATCATCGAGCGTCATGGTATCGCGGCCGAGGCGATCCGTTGCACTGAGAACGAACACCCGGATGTGGCCGCCATCGATAGTGCTCTTGCCGGAGGTGGCTTCACGAACGTGGCAACCGTGCACTGCGAGACAACCTCCGGAATCATGAACCCGATCGCCGACATCGGGGCCGCGGCCCGGAGGGCAGGGTGCACGTATTTCGTCGATTCCATGAGTGCCTTCGGCGGCGTGGAATTTGATCTGGCAGCATGCCAAGCCGACTTCCTTGTTTCCAGTGCAAACAAGTGCGTGGAAGGTGTTCCCGGTTTTGGTTTTGCCCTCTGCAGACGCGCCTCTCTGGAGGCCATCGAAGGGTTTGCCCGGACAGTGAGTCTTGATCTCCTGGCCCAGTGGCAGGCCCTGGAGAACAACGGACAGTTCCGCTTTACCCCGCCGACCCACACCTTGCTCGCCTTTGCCCGGGCCCTGGATGAACTGGAATCCGAGGGCGGGATTTCCGCGCGTGCGCAGCGCTACCGTGCCAACCACGAGCGTTGTCTTGCCGGCATGCGTGCCATGGGTTTCACGGAATACGTCGCCCCGGACCTGCAGGGGGATATCATCACCTCCTTTCTTTATCCCTCCGCCGATTTCAACTTCGATGAGTTCTACGACCGGCTCAACGGGAAGGGTTTTGTGATTTATCCGGGGAAGGTGACCAAGGCTGACTGTTTCCGCATCGGGCACATCGGCCATTTGTTCCCGGAGGACACGGAGGCTCTTCTCCGGGCGATTCGCGAAGTGTCAATCGAGATGAACCTCTTCCCGGGCGGACCGGCGTGAAAAAACCGGGAATCCTGTCAGGAAGGCCCTCCGCCCTCCATGGCCGGGGATCGGGTCGATCACGGGGCAGGGCGATCCAAGTTCCGCTTGAGACAGTTTGCACCCGGGGATTGCGCCGCCAGATCTTTTGCGCAAGATGCCGGTCCGGGGTCATGCGAATACCGGAATAACAGTCCTAGCCTCCTCCAAATGAACGGAATGCGAGTCCTCATGATCCTTGGCAGCATCTGCCTGTGCTCATCGCTGGGGGCGGCGGACAAATCGGATCCGCCCAAGACCGTCCTGGTCCATTACATGCCGTGGTTTGCCTCAAAGCCGGTCAGCGGACACTGGGGATGGCACTGGACGATGGATCGCTTCCGACCAGACAGGACGGGGCCGGATGGACGGCTGGAGCTCGCCTCGCATTACCGGCCGTTGATTGGGGCCTATGACTCCAGTGATCCGGATGTTCTCGAATGCCAGGTCCTTCTCATGAAGTTCGCGGGGATCTCCGGAGTCGTTATTGACTGGTATGGGACCGAGAGGTTTCGCGACTATGCGACCATCCATCGCAACTCACTGCTCCTGATAAGCCATCTCAAGCGAGCGGGCCTGAAGTTTGCCGTCTGCTATGAGGACCAGACGATCAGCCACATGATCGCCGGGGGCAGACTCAGATCGGAAGATGAAGTAGGGCATGGAGTGAAGGAGTTCAAATGGCTGGAGAAGAACTTTTTTGCGGATCAGTCCCATGTGAGGCTCAGGGACAAGCCCATCCTGCTCATCTTCGGTCCCCAGCATTTCAAGAAGGAACAGTGGGACCGGATCACAGGCAGTCTCTCAAGCAAGCCACGTCTCTTCACCCTTCCCCACCTGACCTCCCAGGCGAAGTCGGCCGGAGCCTTTGGCTGGCCTCCGGTCAGCGGCGGCAGGAAGGTGACTCCGGCCGGGTGGCAAGAATACCTGGAAGAGCTCTATTCCCGGCAGAAAGGAGGGGAATCGATCATTGCGCCGGTTTTCCCGGGGTTTCACGACATCTACCAGCAGGCCGGAGTTCATGAGAGCTTCGGTTACCTGGATGACGAGGGAGGCAGGACCTTTGGTCGGACCCTTGCCCTGGCCTGGCAGAGCAGTTGCGAACTGATCCAGATCGTGACCTGGAATGACTACGGCGAAGGAACCGCCATCGAGCCGACAGAGGAATTTGGCTACCGCTACCTTGAGAAACTTCAGCGTCGAATTGCGGCCGGGTCGGAATTCGCCTATTCAGCGGAGGATCTGCATCTCCCGGTGTTTCTCTATAAACTCCGCAAGCAGCATTCCGGTAAGGGAGCGATTGCGCCGTTGCTCACACAGGCTTCCAGGCTGCTTTTCGCTTCCAGAACAGAAGAGGCGAGGACGGTGCTGATGCAACTGCGGAAGCAGAAGCAATAACCGGATTTCCGGTGGGGGGAAGAGGTCTCGCTTGCAGAGAGGATAACAGGAAAAGCTGTTTTTTCGGACCTGCTGGCAGTTGCTCCGGAGGAAGGACCGGGGCGCGGTTGACAGATGGGCAGATGGAAATTTCGAGGTGGAAGCCGGAGGCGCTTCCTGAGAGGATTCTCCGGATCCTGAGACATCAGTCAAACGGGCATATGAAGCATCACTGGATCAGGCGCGCTCTTGCGATCATGACATTCCTGGCCGTTTCTCCCGGCGCCATGGCGGCCGGGGGAGAGGCTTCCTCCGGCAAACCCAACGTCGTTCTCATTTACATCGACGATCTGGGATACGGGGACCTTGGAGCATACGGATGCAAGGATATCCCGACCCCCAATATCGATCGCTTGGCCGCCGAAGGCGTCCGCTGCACGGCATCCTACATCACCAACCCACCCTGCTGCCCGAGCCGGTGCAGCCTGATGATGGGGCAGTATGCCCAGCGCTTTGGCAAATATGGCATGTCGCGGGGACTGCCCATTCCGGAGAATCGGCCAACCCTGGCGGGGTTCCTGACGAAGAACGGTTACGTGACCGGGCAGATCGGCAAGTGGGACATTGGAACAAAATTGCAGGGGCCCCTGAAGGTTGGTTTCATGGAAGTCGCCCAGAAACCACCCAAGAAAAAGGGCTCGAAGTACTTCTGCACCAATGAGGCGGGCGAGACCCAGTGGTTGACCGACTACGACGGCGACAACATGGTCGAATTCATTGAGCGTCACAAAGCCGAACCCTTCTTTCTCTACTGGTCTCCCGAGGCGGTCCACTCCAGCAACCAGGAGGCTCCCGCCAGCCTGACCAGACGCACGAAAGCCAGGGGAAAACGAAGCAAGCTGGCCGGGGCCATCGTCTCGATCGACGACCAGGTGGGCAAGCTGCTGGACGTCCTGGAGAAACGTGGACTGCGCAAGAAGACCCTTGTCATCTTCTCCAGCGACAACGGGGCCAACGGAGGCGAGGGCGGCCTGTCCACTCCCTATCGGGGAGGCAAGGGGCAGGGAACCCAGCAGGAAGGCTGGGTGCGCGTGCCGACCATCTTTTCCATGCCCGGCGTCATTCCCAAGGGGAAGGATTACCACCGGCTGATCGCCAACTTCGACTTCTATTCAACGATCGCATCATTGACCACCAGGACAATTCCCGGGCATTGCGACGGAGTGGATCTGATCCCGTATCTCAATGGCAAGAGAGAAGGTGGGGCCCACGAACACCTCTTCTGGCTCAACAATGAGCCCGGTGACGCCGTGCGCCGGCACCTGATCGCCGTCCGCTGGCAGGATTGGCGGCTCTACAGGAAGTATGACAAGGATCCGTGGCAGCTCTTTGATCTCAAGACTGACCCACGGGAGGAACAGGACGTCGCGGGCCAGCATCCGGACATCGTCAAACAACTGGCAGCCAGGCATGCTGCCTGGGCCAGGACGCTCGAACCGCTTGGGAAGATCCCGGAGATCCAGCGAAGGGAACCTGCCATTCCCAATGGCCATGGGTGGGCGCTCGCTTCAGAGAAACAGAAGGGCGGAAGGAAACGAAAAGCATTGCGGGAATGAAAGAACGCACCTGCCTTGCGGTTCTGACTGTCCAGTTGCTCACCGGGTTTTCCGGATACGGATCGGAACATCCCAACTTCGTGGTGATTCTGACCGATGACCAGAGCTGGGTGGGGAGTTCCCTGCAGATCATTCCGGAGGACGGGCGCACCCGTAGCGATTACTTCCAGACCCCGCATATCGAACGTCTCGCAGAGATGGGAATGCGGTTCACCCAGGGCTATTCGCCCGCGGCATCATGCTGTCCCACCCGCAGGTCGATTCAGACCGGACAGACCCCGGCCCGTCACGAATATCATTCCGACCGGAAGGGCTGGACCGCCACCTATCTCCGCCAGTTGAACATCCCCCGGATGCTCAAGTCCGTGCATGCCGGTTATCAGGCCGCGCATTTTGGGAAATGGGATCACCGCTACGATGAAGTGACACCCGGTGAGCAGGGATACGATGTGTCGGATGGATACACCGGGAACGGCACCGGAGGGTCGAAGGGGACGGGAGGACCGGCGGCAAGGCCCGATCCGAAGCGGATCGACACCATCACGGGACGGGCCCTGGACTTCATCAGTGGCCAGCACGCTTCGGGCAACCCGTTTTATCTGCAGCTTTCGCACTACGCGGTTCATCTGGATATCTTCTACAACCAGTCCACCCTCGATCACCTCCGAAAGAGGTCTGCCGGACGGAAGCACGGCATGCCGGAGTTTGCCGCGATGACGGCCGACATGGACGCTTCCATCGGACGCATTCTAGACAGGTTGACAGAGCTCAAGCTTCTCAGGAACACCTACCTCATCTTTCTTTCCGACAATGGAGGACGCAATACCATCCCGAAGGCGCCCAAGATGAAGGAAGCCCGCAATGCCCCTCTGCGGGATGGGAAGCATTCGTTCTATGAGGGAGGGATCCGGGTGCCCTTCATTGTGCTGGGTCCGGGCGTGAAACCGGGATCGGTCAGCACGGTGCCGGTGACGGGTCTCGATATCCTGCCAACCCTTGCCGATCTGGCCGGCTACAGGAAGCCATTGCCGGAATCCATGGATGGAGGATCGATGCGATCGGTGTTCCACAATGCCGGGCAGGGTGTCATCCGGCGCGCGAGACCCTTTCTCGTTTTTCACCAGGCTGTCGACCGGACGGCGATCTCGGCAATCCGGTTCGGTGATTTCAAGCTGGTCAAGAACTGGAAGAAGGGGCAACTCGAACTCTTCGACCTGTCAAAGGACCTGTCGGAATCCCGTGATATTTCCCGGCGGAATCCCGAGAAGACGCGGAAGCTTCACGGTATGCTGACCGGTTTTCTTGAAGAGATCGGCGCGGCAACGCAGCAGACCAGAGGGAAGAAGAAGGGGGCTAATCTCAAGGGCAGGTAATCAGACCAAATCCCTTGGATCATGCGAGTATTCGGAACTGGATTATTCCCGGTTTTCGGGTATGTTTTGCGGACATATCTGGTTTATGCGAACTCCTTTGAATCGACGAACCTTCCTGAGGGGAAGTGGGGTGGCCCTGGCTCTGCCCATGCTGGAAGCGATGACTCCAACCGCGCGGGCGGCCAGTCGGACGGGCAAGCCGGTGAAACGGTTCGTCTGTCTCTCGAACAACTATGGGGTCTACCAGAAGGCCTTCTTTCCGGAGGAAAGCCAGACCGGCGCCGATTACGACATGCCCGAGACCCTCAGGGCGCTGGCAAAGCACCGCCAGGACTTCACCACCTTCACCAACCTTGACCATGGCTTCACCGGAGGACACCAGGGAGTGCCGGTGCTGTTGAGCGGGGTTCGCCCCGTGCTCGCGCACAACTACCCCGAAGGCAACATCAGCCTCGACCAGAAACTGGCGGAGTATTACGGGGCCGCGACCCGCTTTCCTTCCATGACACTGGGAGTAAGGGAGCGCAATCTCCTCAGTTTCACCCGAACGGGGGTGCAGGTGCCTTCGGTCGACATGCGGGCGGCCTATCGTGCCATGTTCCTGGAAGACAGCGCAGACAAGAAGAAGGCAGAAGCGGAACGCTTCAAACGCCATTCCAGCATTCTCGATGTCGTGAAGGGGCAGGCCGGGGCCCTCAACCGGCAACTCGGCAGGCAGGACCAGGAAAAGCTTGAAGAGTATTTCGACTCGGTCAGGACGATGGAGAAGAAGATCACCCAGCAGGAGCCCTGGCTCAATCGCTCCAAGCCCAGGACGGATGCGAAGGAGCCCAATCCGGGGAACGGCACCGAGGCCCAGCTCAAGGTGATGATCGAAATGATTGCGCTGGCCCTGCAGACCGATTCAACCCGGGCCATCACCATGACGAGCGGATTTGCCAACGGCGACTTTGGACTCAGTGGAGGTTATCACGGTTTCTCTCATCATGGGGAACGTCCCGAGCCCGTCGCGGCCCTGAAGAAGATTGAAGGCTTCCAAGTCGCCATGATGTCCTACCTCATGGATCTGCTCAAGGCGCAGGAGGATGTTCTCAACGGGGGAACGCTCCTTGATCATACCACGATCCTGTATGGATGCGGCATGGCTGCCGGGACCCACCAGACCAAGAATCTCCCCCTTGTCCTGGCCGGTGGAGGGTTCAAGCACGGGGAGCACAAGGTTTACCCGAAAGAGGAGACCCGCCGGGTGCCGGCGGCGAACCTTCTTCTTTCCATTCTGCAGAACTGCGGACTTGAGATTGATCGTTTCGGTTCAAGCACCGGGACGCTCCAGGGATTGGAATGGAAGGCGTGAGGGTTGACGGGGTGGCTCCTTTAACCAGGAACCTTCGGATGGTGATCCGCTGCATCGCGGTCCTGCTCTCATGCGCGGGAGCGTTTCCCGTGGTCGCGGTCGGCAGGGAGTTGGCGGATCTCAAGCCCTTTCTGAAAAAGTACTGTCAGGAGTGCCATGGTCCGGAAAAACAGAAGGGCGACTATCGTTTTGATACCCTGACCACCGATCTTGCCGGGACGGAAACCCTTGAGACCTGGCAGGGCATTCTGGATCAGTTGAATCTGGGGGAAATGCCGCCGAAAAAGAATCTCCAAGCGACGGAGGAGGAGTGGTCGCAGGTGGTTGAGGAGCTCACCGCCCAGCTTTCGGCATTTTATGCGAAGCAGCGCAGCACCGGGGGGCACACGGTGCTGCGGCGCCTCAACCGGCATGAATTGCGTAATACTTTCCGAGATCTTCTCTATCTCGAAGGACCGGAGTATCGCCCCGGGGCAGCCGGCTCCCGACTGGTTGACAATAACGGCAACGGGAGCGTGGAACGAACGGGGAATGACCCGTTGCGGTTTTTTCCGGAAGATGAGGAGGAAGATGGATTCTTCAACCTGGGAGGCCAACTGGTAATGTCGGACTTCCTGCTCAAGTTGACTCTCGGCGCGGTTGAGGAAACCCTCGCCCAGGCCACTCACCTCGGAGCCCGACCGGAGGCAAGGCCCCATCATTTCATTGGCCCGCTGATCAAGGGGAAGGGGGGGCACCTCATTGAAACGGTCTCCCGTGAATTGAATGCCGGTTACGAAATGATGGCGGTGGGTTACGAGCGCTCCGGGCGTCTCGCTCCCAGTGAGCTTCGGGGCGGGGTGGGCTTGTCAACCCGTTACCGGATCACCGTTGAAGCCTCCGGGCACAACCCGCGGCACCCGTGGAATGAGATGATTTCCGTGGACGCAGAAGACCCCTTCCAGCTGTGTCTGAATATTGCCGATACCAGGAATGGGGGGATTGGAGGAGTGACCTCGACACCCGAGGCGCTGTGGTCACTTCCGGCGGATGGGAGCAGGAAGGTTTTCACCCACGAAGTGTGGATGGACAGGACATGGACCCCCTGGTTGGGCTGGGAAAACGGACCCACTGACCGGATTGTGCGGGCTGAGAAGATTGCTGAGAAATACCTGCCAGACCGGTTTTACAAGCGACCGGACAAGAAAGTCGACAAGGGGAAGCACGACAGTTGGCCGCTCGACATGGCGCGCCTGCTGTTCAAGGGGGGCTATCCGGGTCCCCATCTCCGGATCCACAGTCTCAAGGTTGAGCCGTTGCTGGACAGGTGGCCGCCGCGCAGTCACACCGCGCTTTACGGAACGGGATCCGGAGAAGCAGAGGAAATCCGCAAGCTGATGCTTGCGTTCGCAAGGCGTTGCTTCCGGCGTCCGGTTGAAGCGAAGGAGGTGGAACCCTACGTGCAACTCGTTCTGAAGCATCAGGCGGAGCCCGTGGTGAAGGTAGCTGGCGGATTAAGGAAGCTGAGTTACCGGGTTTACGAAGGGAAGTGGGACAAACTGCCTGACTTTGATTCCCTGCCAGCCGTGGCGAAGGGAGATCTGCCCGACGGCTTGATCGACATCCGCGCGGGAAAACGGAAGGAGTATTATGGGATGGTGTTCGAGGGGATGCTTGAGGCTCCCAGGGCAGGTGAATATGTCTTCGAAATGGCCTCTGATGACGGGGCGCGAATCCTGGTTGACGGGAAAGAGATCGTTGTCCACGACGGGTTGCACGGTCCCACCCTGAAGAAGGGAAAGATCAGGCTCGAATCCGGGGAGCATGACATCCGGGTCGAGTATTTCGCCTACGGTGGAGCTAACAGTTTCAGGGCGGGGTGGAGTGGTTCGAATTCGGCGCACGCCAGGCTTTCGGTCGACAGCCTGCACAATGCCCCGCGGGACAATAAACCGAAGAATGTCGTGCCGCCTCTTGTCCGTGCGATGCAGGATGGTTATGCCGCCCTGATGTGCTCGCCGCAGTTTCTCTATCTCAAGGAGGCATCAGGCGCCCTCGACGACTTCGCGATTGCTTCCCGGCTCAGTTACTTTCTCTGGTCATCGATGCCTGATGAAACCCTGCTGGCCCTGGCCAGGGCGGGACAGTTGAGCGATCCGGCAGAACTCGATCGCCAGGTGGATCGCATGCTCAGAGATCCCAGAGCGGCGGCCTTTATACGTCATTTCCCATCGACCTGGCTGCGCCTCGACAAGCTGGGAAAGATGCCTCCCTCGGGTGGAGATTACCAGTTCTACAAGAACCTCAGGGTCGAACCGATGCTCATGAAACAGGTCACTGCCTATTTCGCTGAAATCCTGGAAACCAACGGCAGGATCGAGCAATTCATCGACTCCGACTACACTTACATGAACCAGACCCTGGCCAAGTGGATCTACCGCCGCGAGGGGATCCGGGGCGAGCGCCTGCGCAAGGTGAAGCTGGAGGATCCGAGGCGGGGTGGCCTCTTCACCCAGCCGGGGGTCATGACCGCAACAGCCAACGGAGTGGATACTTCTCCCGTCATCCGCGGAGTGTGGCTCCTTGAGAATGTCCTGGGGACTCCGCCCTCGCCGCCGCCCCCTGATATTGATCCCCTTCCGACCGACACCCGGGAGGCCACCACCATCCGTGAACGGCTCGCCCTTCACCGTAAGAACAAGACCTGCAACAGCTGCCATCGGAAGATTGACCCGATGGGTTTTGCCTTTGAGAACTTTGATGTGGTTGGACGCTGGCGGGATCGCTACAGGCGGGCCAGGGAACCGATCGACACCCTGGTGACGCTCTCAAATGGAACCGAAATAGCGGACATCATCGGCTTCAAGAAGATGCTGATGGAGCGCAAGTCGCTCGTCGTTCGTTGCCTGACGGAAAAGATGCTGACTTACGCCACGGGACGCAGACTTGAAGCGATTGATCGAGGGGTAGTGGACCGGATCACTGCCGAGTTGGCGACAAGGGACAATCGTCTGCGTGAACTCGTCCGCCTTGTCGTGAAGAGCGAAATTTTCCTGAAGAACTGACCTTTCAGATGGTGCCCGTTCGAATATGGCTGATCGGTTTTGTGCTGGCACTGCCTCAGGTGGTTGCAGATGCGCCCGGCCCGGGAAATTCCACGGTTGAACGCAATGAGCACGAGATGATCTACCGGGATGTCATCTTCGGCCGGGTGGACGATGTCCCGCTCAAGCTGGACCTCTATCTCCCCTTGAAGGCGACGGGAAAACCCCCTGTTGTGGTCTACTTCCACGGGGGATCGTGGCGTTCCGGATCGAAGGAAAGTTGCCAGGTGCGCTGGCTCGCTCGTCACGGTTATGCGGTTGCCAGCGTGGGATACCGCAAGAGTCACACCGCCCGGTTCCCGGCAATCCTGCACGACTGCAAGGGGGCGATCCGTTTTCTCCGTGCGAACGGGAAGCGGTTGGGGATTACAACGGAGAAGCTCGCGGTGGCAGGATGTTCGGCCGGCGGGCACCTCGCGCTCCTCCTCGCCACTACCGGGGGAGATGCGGAACTTGAGGGCAAGATCGGCGGCAATCTCGAGCAGTCCAGCCGGGTGCAGGCGGCTCTCGGGATGTACTGCCCCACCGATCTTCATTTTGCCGCCACCACTGATGCGGGGCGCTGGGACAAGCCTGCCAGTTCGCTCTACCAGTTCCTGGGCGGGAAGCCATCCGAGAAACTTGCTCTGGCCCGGGCCGCCAGTTCCACGACCCACGTAACGACCGATGATCCGCCCATTATCCTGCTGGTTGGGAGTGAGGACACCCCGGAGCGCATCATGCAGGGGCGATTGCTCAGAAAGGCCTACGAGAAGGCCGGATTGCGGGCGACCTTCCAGATTCTGGCGGGAGCGGGGCATGGAGGACCCGAGTTTCGGGATGAGGAGCGCGTGGCGTTGATTCTGGACCTTCTTAAAAAGGAGTTGAAGGGGCATCCATAGAAAGCCCACGGGTCCCCTCATCTCATTCCAGGGGGCGGCCGGAGAAATCTATTACCGGGAGACTGTTCAATTCGTTGATTCGGATCAACGACCGTTTCCTGATGTCGGCGTAGCATTGTATCGCCATTACCATCGCGAAAATTATCGCGAAAAAAACAGGGTGTATTGATATGCGAAAACAAGACTGTCTGATCGTTCCGAACCTCTTCGTGCTTGCGGCCCTCCTGCTTGGTGTCTCCTTCAGCGACTCGCCCGCGGCTGACAAGAAGAAGCCGCCCGGTTCGTTCAGAATTCCCGCCTGGACCTTTGATCGCGGAAACGCCCGGATCTACGAGAATCCGGACATGTACGCGGACTACCGGGACATCTACCCGGAACTGGTTGCGGGTGACGGGGGAGGGGAGTACTACCTTGTCGAATACGACATCGATTTCCCCGTCGATGCAACCTACACGGTTCACATCCGCTATGTCGCAGGGACGCCGCGACCGCTGGAACTGTTTCTTGACGATCAGCTCGTGGGTGTCTGCTGCGAGACGGCAACGGCCAGCACCAATCCCCACGCCTATCTCACCAAGAACCCTTACTTCAAACCACAGGAGAACCGGCCGGTTCGCAATGGCGCCCAGTGGACGGAAGCGGCCACACTGGCCGTTACAAAAGGGAAACATGTCCTGAAGCTGACCCGCAAGGGACCGGGGCCCAACCTCTCCTTCCTGAAGCTGGACTCGTCGAAAGAGCTTCCACCGGACTGGAAAATGGATCTCCCGGGTTACTCGCCCCAAAGGAAGAAGGACCAGGACGTCGACGAGGAACCGTTCGCGGTATGGCCCTCCGCCGGGCACATGGCAAAAATCAACAGGCTGCCGCCGGAATATCGAACCGCTTTTCTTGCGCCCGGCCATGTCAACACCGCAACGATAAGACTGGCTCTTGAGGACATGATCACGGATTTCGGCCAGGATTTCCCGAGGGGTCAGGAGAATCTCAAGAACCTGGACCGACTGGTCAGGGAGCAGGAAGGAAAGCGGAATGTCCCTTCCGAACAGAGGAAGGCAGTGGGCCGGGCGCTGTCCACCCTTCGTCACCGCGTGATGAGGGATCATCCCCTGTTGGACTTTGAAAGACTGCTGTTCGTCAAGCGGATCAGCATGACTTCCAGCCATATTTACAGCGACCACTGGGATGGCAGCGGCAACATGGGCGGGAACCTGTGTGTGCTCTCACCGGTGAAGCCCGATGGAAAGGTCACCGAGCTGGTCCCGGAGCTGAACGGCGGCCTGTTCGGCCGTTTCGACCTGTCGTTTGACGCCAAGAAGGTTCTCTTCTCCTACAAGAAATCAAAGGATGAGGGCTACCGTCTCTACGAGATCGACCTCGACCCTTCAACCGGACTCAGGGCGGACGGAACGGAACTGCGGCAGCTGACGTTTGATGATCCCGAAGAGGCCATTCTGATAAAGGAGAACGGGTGGAATTACCGGTTCGAGGATTGCGACCCCTGTTACCTGCCCAGCGGCAGGATCATGTTCGCCTCCACCCGGTCAAAGCGGCGGGTCTTCTGCTTCGGTTCCACGGTGACCTCGCTCTACGTGATGGATGCCGACGGTGGGAATCTGCGCTGTGTCTCGAACGGTCCTATCAATGAGATGTCCCCGTGCGTCATGGATGACGGGCGGGTCATCTACACGCGGTGGGAATACGTCGACAAGGGATTTGGCAACGTGCAGAGCCTGTGGTCCATGCGCCCGAATGGGAGTCACTCCTCCCTCGTATACAAGAACGATGTCGTTCTCCCGGCGGGCATGATCAATGCCCGAAGTATTCCCGGCAGCAACAGGATCGTCACGGTTGGCGCGCCCCATTGCGGGTTATCCGTCGGTCCGGTCATTCTGGTCGACAACCAGTTGGACAGGCTGTCACACCTCGCGATGAAGAACATTACACCCGAACTGGGCTACCCGGCCATGAGTCCGCATCCAAGCGGCCGGACCTACGGCTATTTCAAGGATCCTTATCCATTGTCAGAGAAGTTCTTTCTCGTTGCCCATAACCCGTTTGCAAGAGACCGCGAGCCGAAGGGGTATGGTCTCTACCTGCTGGATGCGTGGGGCAATAAAACCGAGATCTATCGCGATCCGGAGATATCCTGCTTCCAGCCCATGCCGCTGATTCCCCGCCCCACGCCGACCGTGATCGAGGACTCTCCCTACCCGTCAGGCGAACAGGGTCTGGCGACCCTGTTCATGCAGGATGTCTACCAGGGAATGACAGGTATCGAGCGTGGAAAGGTGAAATACCTGCGCGTGATGGACGCCATCGGAACGTCCTGGGACGACGGGTGGCGATCGAACAAGCAAAATGACGGCGCGGGACTCCAGGCTTCAGCGGTGAGTCTGAAGGGCGATGTCAACATCAAGAAGATCCTGGGGATCGCGACCGTGCACGAAGACGGTTCGGCCTACTTCACGGTACCTGCGGAGAAGAACCTCTTTTTCCAGGCGCTGGATGAGAACTTCATGGAGCTTCAGCGCATGAAGACCTTCGTGAATCTCATGCCGGGAGAAAAGAGATCCTGCATAGGATGTCACCAGAACCACCAGACCGCACCCAGTCAGGCCTCGGGCCAGCCGCTCGCCTTGAAGCACCCGGCCGCAACACTACGTCCGCAACCGGGCGATAGTGGGCCACGCAGTGTTCACTATGCCGTCGATATCAGGCCCATACTGGACAAGCATTGCATAGGGTGTCATGGCAGTGAAAACTCGAAGGGGGACCTGGATCTTACGGGGGAACTGACCAAGCTGTATGATGTGTCTTATGAGAACTTCATCAACAAGGGGCTGGTGGCTAATCTCAATGACGGGTATGGAGCGTCGAATCTTGTCCCGGAACCACCGATGTCGTTCGGATCGCACCAGAGCAGGCTGGTAAGAAGGATCCGGGAGGCACCCTGCAGGGCGAATCTCAGCCGCGAGGAGCTTATCAGGATCGTTACCTGGGTCGATGCCAACGCCCCCTACTTCGGCACCCACCGGGGCAAGAAAAACCTGAAATGGAAAGACGATCCCGATTTCCGCCCGCTGCCGCCATCCGCTCGATACACGGAGCGATGAAAGGGGCACGAATCATTTTGGATGTGCCAAGGCCAGGAAGCGCCTCCATGAATGCCCCTTTTCCCGGGGAATGATAATCATGGGGCCTGCCGGGGCGGGGGACAATTGCTGCGAACAGGTCGCAGCTCACCCCCGCTGAGGTTCGAGGGCGCGGTTCCCGGCGAGGGCAGTATCTGTGTCCCGGGGTTACAGCTTGTCTGCGTTCTCGGAGAGATAGCTGGCTACACCATCGGGGGTGTTGATCATGCCGCCGTCCCCACTCTGCCAACCGGCGGGACAGACCTGACCGTTCTTCTCGAAGAACTGCAGGGCTTCGACCATGCGAACCACGTCATCCATGTTGCGGCCGAGGGGTTCATCGGTCACCACCTGGTAGCGAACAACGCCGGACTGATCGATAACGAAAGTGGCGCGCATGGATACGCCCATGGGGTAGTAGGAGTCACTCGAGTCAGCGAGGATTCCGTAAGCAGTGGAGATCTCGCGGGTCATGTCTGCAGCAAGAGTGAAGGGTACTGCGCCGATGCCACCCTGATCCACCGGCATGTTGCGCCATGCGTTGTGGCTCCAGTGGGAGTCCACCGAAACGCCGACAACCTCGCAACCCGCCTCCCGCAGGTGCTCGGTCCGGTTGGCAATGGCGAGAATCTCTGAAGGACAGACAAAGGTGAAATCCAGTGGATAGAAGAAAAGCACGGCGTACTTACCATTGATGGCGTCGCCGAAATCATAGTCACCGACGACTTCTCCATCCTGGAGAACGGCTTGGGTTGTAAAAACGGGTGCTTTTCTTCCGACTAAAATGCTCATGGTTTTGTTTCTTTTGGTGTTTTGAAATCAGCTCAGGAACTGGTGCCCTTTCATGCGCCATCTTGCTTAACAGGAACGGGTCCGATGGTTGAATGTTCGGGCTGTGCAAAGGAGTTTTCCAGCTTCCGCCTGAACTCGCAATGTTAGTAATTGTGAATAACTGCCATGGTGGCGGAGGGAGGTGGAATCATCCGCCCCAAGGGCGATGGGTCAGGACGTGATACGCTTTATTGGGGGATTGGGAGAGGAGCGATTGACGTTCTCTTCTTCTCAGCGTGCGAGGGTCTCTTCTCTGCTCATCGGGAGAGCGGATTTGTCCGGAAAGCCATTCTGGAGGCGGCGTTTCCCGGGTTGCGGGGAAATCAAGCAGAAGGCGTGAGCTAACTTTTGAGTGATGTGACAAGCCATGGACCGGTTCAAGGAGAGGAAAGATTCCTTCAATCAGGAGTCGATGCCGCTTATGCTGGCACCATGGGAGTCAGGGAGCATCTGTCCAGCGGTGGATGGCCCGGGCTCGCGAGGTCAGAAGAGACGACGGGCAATGGGATCCTGTTATTCCCCGGGGACCAGTAAGGATGAAAGTTCATCGGGCAGAACGAGCGAGCGTGTTTCTTTATGGAATCGGGATGGTCCTGGGCCTGACGGTCCCGGGGGTTTCTTCCCAGGCGGAAAGTGTTGGAGAAGAGGCCCTGCAGGTCTTTGAACAGTATTGCTTTGATTGTCATGACGGGGAGGTGAAGAAGGGCGATTTTGACATGGTGGGATTATTGGACAGGGGAGACTTCGACGGTTCTCTCATGTTCGAAAACCTGATCACCGGGAAAATGCCCCCCGGGAACAAGAAGCAACCCTCGGCGGTGGAAAAGCGCGTGGTCCTCGACTGGTTGTCCCGGCGCCAGACCGAAAGGTCCCCCAAACCCTATCGGCGGATCAGTCGGCATGAGTTCGTTCATTCGGTCAACGATTTGCTGGGCATAAAACTGGATCTGAC
This sequence comes from Akkermansiaceae bacterium UBA7890, assembly GCA_002501065.1. GTDB lineage: Bacteria > Verrucomicrobiota > Verrucomicrobiia > Verrucomicrobiales > Akkermansiaceae > Roseibacillus_B. The sequence goes on along the minus strand of DLRK01000004.1, from coordinate 202 downwards.
TGGAGCGATTCCCGAGGACCGCGGCACCCACGACTTTGATTCGGACCGAAGGGTTCTGCTGACGAAGGAAATGCTGGCTTCCTACTTTTCGGCAGGAGATGAAATGCTCGAATTTGCCTTGCCCGAGGAGGGCTTTGCCCCGGAGCGGGTCTGGGTGACGAGCAAGATCAGGGACAGTCACGCAACCTACAATATCTACACC
>DLRK01000214.1 GCA_002501065.1 Akkermansiaceae bacterium UBA7890 | reverse complement strand
ATGGCCGCCACTTCAGCCTTCAGGTTTTCGTTCTTCTCCTTCTGGTCGGCGTTCTCCTTCGTTTTGACTTCGTTGTCCGCATTGAACTCCGTAAGGGTTCCTTCGGTCTCCGCCAGGTCCTCGTTCACTTCGGTCAGATAGGTCTGCTTGCGCTCGAGCTGCTCTTCCATTTGCTCTCGCTTCAAGATCCATCCTTGATAACCGTTCCCCTCTTCGCCTTCCCTTCCCTTGTTCTTGAAGGCGATGAAGGCAGAGAGGGCGAGAACGATTGCCGTCAAGATCGCAAATATGTTTGCCATGATTATTTAGTGCAGTTGGGATTCGGGTCAGATGCAGGTGTCGTGTGGATCGGTGGGGGATCTTGGACAGCGGGCAGGTGTGGACGCACAGTAACGACCAGCTTTCCCCCGTCACAACCCTAAAATTTCCGGAAAAGCCTTCAGTTTCTTTACAAAATGCTTGCCTTCACGCTATTTCCGCCGTGCCCATGAAGACAATCCTCCGGGTTCTCAGCTATCTGCGGCGTTACCCCTTACTGGGTAGCGCCCAGCTGCTCTGTGCCACCCTCATGGCCCTCAGTGTCATTGTATTCCCCTCTGTGGCGGGCCACGTGGTGGACGAGGTGATTCCGCAACCCGAGCGCCACGGGCAGCTGATCTTCTGGGTTTCCCTTGGATTACTGGGGTTTTTCCTGAAGGACGCTCTGAATTGTGGGCGCATCATTCTGAATAACCACTTTGAGCAGCGAGTCATTTTCGACATCCGCTCTGATCTCTACCAGAAGCTCCAGCGGCTCCCCCTTCGCTGGTTCGATGGCCGACGCACGGGCGACATCATGACGCGGGTGGTCGAAGACGTGGCGGCCATGGAACGGGTCCTCATCGATGGAATCGAACTGGGCCTGGTGGCCTTCATCCAGCTCCTGGCGGTGGGGAGCGTGATGTACTACACCGATCTCACCGTGGCCCTGTGGGCCACCCTGCCGGTCCCCTTCCTGATGCTCGGGGCATGGATTTACACCAGGGACGCGCGGGAGCGCTACCGGGAGCAACGCGAGGCCTCAAGCGACATGAATGCCCTTCTGCACGACAATGTCTCGGGGATTCGCCAGATCAAGTCCTACACCGCGGAAGAGAAGGAGCACGAACGCTTCAACACATTCTCCGACAAGCTGCGGCAGGCCAGCCTGCGCATCATGCGCTGGTGGGCCTTCTACTCACCGGGAATGTCCTTCGTTGGAATGGTGGGCTACGTCCTCGTTCTCGGCTTCGGGGGTCTGGCGGTGATGAACGGCCGGATGGAACTCGGCGAGCTGGTCCTCTTCTTCCTCCTGCTCTCCCTCTTCTACGAACCGGTGGGCAAGTTGCATCAACTCAACCAGATGGCGCTTTCCTCCCGGGCCGCCGCCGACCGTGTCTTCGAGATCCTCGATGCGGAGGATGAACCCCACTCCGAGGACGGTGAACCGCTCCCCCAACCGGTGCGCGGACACGTGCGCTTCCGCAAGGTGTCCTTCTCCTACGGAAAACAACCAACCCTGCACGAGGTCACTCTCGAAGCCAGCCCGGGTGAGACCATCGCTCTGGTCGGTCCCACCGGCGCGGGCAAGTCGACGGTGGTCAATCTGCTCTGCCGCTTCTACGAGTACGGAAATGGATCCATCACCATCGACGGTCAGGAACTGAGCCGAACACGCAAGTCCTCGTTGCGCTCGGCCCTCGGCTATGTGACCCAGGAGGCCTTTCTCTTTAACGGCACGGTCCGCGAGAATCTCTGCCTGGCAAAACGGGATGCCGATGAAGCGGATCTCTGGGCCGCCCTGCAATCCGCCCGGGCAGAAGGATTCGTGAGGGAACTCCCGGAAGGGCTGGATACCAACGTCGGCGAACGCGGGGTGAAACTGTCCGGTGGGGAGAAACAGCGGCTCTCGATCGCACGCGCGCTGCTCAAGGACCCCCCCATCCTCCTGCTGGATGAGGCCACCGCCTCGGTTGATTCGGAAACTGAACGCCTCATCCAGGAGGCCCTGGAGGCCCTCATGGCCAACCGCAGCGCCTTCGTCATCGCCCACCGGCTGTCGACGATCCGAAACGCGGACCGCATCTACGTGCTGGACGACGGAGCCCTTGTGGAACAGGGCACCCACGACCAGTTGCTGGAAGCTGACGGACTTTACGCTGAACTCTCGCGGCAGGCCTTCCTCGCCGAGCAGAAGGAAGTTTCAGCGTAAGATCGCCATTCCGTCTTTTCAAAGTTTTCGCGTGAACTCACGCGACTTCACTGTTCTTATCCCGCCCGCATTCCCATGCTCGACATCCGCGCCATCCGCGAAGATCCCGATGCCATCAGGCAGCGCCTGGCCGCCCGCCATGACGGTTCGGCGGATTTGATCGACGAAGTCCTGAGCTGCGACGAAAAACGCCGCAAGGCCGAGACCGGAAAACAGCAGCTGCAGGCCGAACGCAAAAAAACCTCCAAGGAGATCGGTGCCTTGCGCTCGAAGGGTGAGGACAGCTCCACCATCGAGGCGCAGGTGAAGGAAATCGGCGAGCGGATCAAGGCCCTGGAGGGAGAAGGTTCGGCCGCCGAGGCACGGCAGACCGAGTTGCTGCTCAACATCCCCAACCTGCCCCACGAGGGGATCCCGCAAGGCACGAGCGAGGAAGACAATCCCGAGTTGCGGACCTGGGGCGAAAAGCCTGCGATCACTGATCCCAGGGATCACGTCGCGCTGGCCGAACAGCACGGACTGATCTCCTTCGAGGATGGCGTACGAATCGCGGGGAGCGGCTTCCCGGTCTTCCGGGGAACCGGAGCCCGCCTGCAACGCGCCCTGGTGCAGTACCTCCTGGACATCCAGACCCGTGAACACGGCTACGAGGAAGTGGGTGTGCCCTACGTTGTCAAGCGCGAGTGCGGAACCGGCACCGGCCAGCTCCCGAAATTTGCGGAGGAGGTCTACCCCACCGAAAACGACGAGTTGTTCCTCATTCCGACTGCGGAAGTTCCGGTCACCAACCTCTACCGCGAGACTCTCCTGCAGGAGAGTGATCTCCCCATAAGGATGACCGCCCACACCCCCTGTTGGCGACGGGAAGCGGGCAGTGCGGGACGCGACACCCGCGGAATCATCCGGGTTCACCAGTTCGACAAGGTGGAACTGGTACAAATCGTCCACCCCGAGGAATCCTTCAAGGCCCTTGAGGAGCTCACCGGACATGCCGAGAGAATCCTGCAATCGCTCAACCTTCACTACCGGGTGATCGAGCTCTGTGGCGGCGACATCGGGTTCGGAGCGGCCCGGACCTATGACATCGAGGTGTGGGCCCCGGGGCATGGAAAATATCTCGAAGTGTCCAGCTGCTCCAATTTCACCGACTATCAGGCCCGCCGCATGAAACTGCGCTTCAAGGACCAGGAGGGACAGAACCGGCTCTGCCACACCCTGAACGGATCCGGAACCGCTCTCCCACGACTCTACGTGGCCCTCCTTGAGCAGTACCAGGAGCCCGATGGCTCCATTACGATCCCCGAACCGCTGGTCCCCTACTTCGGTGCCGAAAAAATCGGGTAGGGGCAAGGTGCCGCCCAAGCCGAGGGGCCCAATGAGCCCTGACCCGACGGTGAAACAGTATCTTATCAGTCCGCTCCCCACGCCTATGCTGTCTTCCCGCCACCTCTCCCTGCCTTCTTGCTAAGGGGGCCGGGAACATCCTATGCTGGGACCCGCACAAGATGCCGTTGCCTCTCGATTCGCGCTTCTCGCCCCGCCGTCGCTACTTACTCGGGATCTCGGGCGGGCGCGATTCGGTGGCCCTGCTTCATGCCCTCCTCGACATAGGCGCCGACAAGCTCGTTCTCTGTCATCTCAATCACCAGTTGCGCGGGCTTTTCTCCGTCCATGATGCAGCTTTCGTCCGCGAGCTGGCTGAGCTTCATGAATTACCCTTTGAGATTGCCCGGGCAAACGTCCAGCGTCGCGCCGAAGAAGAAAAGATCTCCCTCGAGGTGGCTGCCCGCCGGGCCCGCCATGAGTTTTTCGTGGAATGTGCCCGCAAACACCGGTGCCCACATGTGCTCCTGGCCCATCATGCGGACGACAATGCCGAGACAGTGCTCCTCAACCTCCTGCGTGGTTCGGCCGGACTGAAAGGCATGAAATATCAGTCCGATCTCATGGTGGACCGGAAAAAACTCTCTTTGCTTCGGCCCCTCCTCGGGGTCCGACGCAGCGAGATCGATGCCTACCTGGAGGAGGGCGGCATTCTCTACCGGGAGGATGCCAGTAACAAAGATCCCTTTACCGCCCGCAACAGGCTCCGATCCGAGGCGCTGCCGCTTCTTCAGGAGCTCATGGAGCGCGATGTGGTGCCAGCCATCGTCCGGGCCGCCCGGGCCAGTCGGGAGGATCAGGAGGCCCTTGATGATCTTCTCGGGGTTCTCGATCTCGTGGATCCCCAGGAGCGACTCTTCCTTCCCAAGTTGCGCACTTTGCCCGGCCCCTTGCAGCGCCGGGCCCTCTTTCTCTACTTGCTGGACTCGGGCGTACCCGACCTGTCCCGCGAGCTCATCGACCGTTGTCTCGCACTTATGGATTCGACCTCCCCTTCCAAGGTCAATCTTCCGGGAGGACGCCACTGCTGCCGACGGGCGGGCAGAATCCTGGTAGAGTAGGGTGGCGACACCGGGCTTGCCGGCAATCAAGGGCAAGCCAGGGGGTTGGGAGGGGTCTCCTTAATCTCCAGTGCGCTATTTGGCGGGGGCGTTGAGCTGCTCCTTCACCTTCTCTTCGATTTCGGCGTAGAGTTTCTCATCGGCCCGGAGGGCGCCCTTGGCTCCATCCCGGCCCTGGGCCAGTTGTTCCCCGTCGTAGCTGAACCAGCTTCCCCGTTTCTGGATGAAATTATACTCCAGGGCCAGATCGAGAAGCGAGCCCACCGAGGAAATCCCCTCGTCGTACATGATATCGAATTCGGCCTCGGTGAAGGGAGGAGCGACCTTGTTCTTCACCACTTTGACCCGGGTGCGGTTACCCTGCACCGTGCCATCGGTGGCCTTGATCTGGCCGATCCGGCGGATGTCGAGCCGAACAGAGGAGAAGAATTTCAAGGCCCGTCCCCCGGGAGTGGTTTCCGGATTACCGAACATCACACCGATCTTTTCGCGAATCTGGTTCGTGAAGATGCAGACCGTTCGCGCCTTGGAGATCAGGGCCGTCAACTTCCGCATGGCCGCGCTCATGAGGCGGGCCTGGGTGCCCACCGTGGAGTCGCCGATCTCACCTTCCAATTCCTGCTTGGTGACCAGGGCGGCCACCGAATCGAGAACCACCACATCAATGGCGTTGGAACGCACCAGGGCTTCACAGATCTGCAGAGCCTCTTCGCCGGAAGAAGGCTGCGAAACCAGGAGGTCATCGAGGTTCACGCCCAGTTTGCGGGCATACTGCGGATCAAGGGCGTGCTCAACATCGATGAAGGCGGCCAGTCCGCCCCGGCGCTGGGCCTGGGCGATGGCGGTCAGGGTCAGAGTGGTCTTGCCGGAGGATTCCGGGCCGTAAATCTCGACGATCCGGCCCCGGGGCAGGCCTCCCACCCCGAGGGCGCGGTCGATGAGGAGGTTTCCGGTGGGGATGACATCGATATCCATGCAATGCTCATCGCCCATCCGCATGATAGCGGTCTCACCGAATTCCTTCTGGATCGCGGAAATGGCAAGATCGAGGTTCTTCTTGCGAGCTTCCGCCATTTTTTCGGCGGCCTTGTCCCGGGCGGGTGAAGAGGAAGAGGCGGGAGAAGCGGCCGACTTGGGCGGCGAAATCTGCTCTTTGGAGGAGGGGGAGGCGGAGGCGGCGGAGGCTTTCTGGTTGGCCATTGGCTTAGGTTTAGCAGCAACAGTAGTCATGACAATTTCGATTTGGTATGCCGGTAGGGTAACGGGCCTCTGGGGTCGTGGCAAGAAAAAATATGTTCTAGTGAACACTTGTTCGTTTGGACGGTTCTAAGCCCTCTATTAAAGGAGTCCCTGGCGCCCAGGCCGGACCGCTTAACACCACCTCCACGACCAGCCGGCAACGGCCCGGACCGCGGACGCTACAGGGAATGGGATCCCGCTGGTGGTGATCCGCTACTTCTCGCGAAGCTCCTCGGCCCGTTTGCGCAGTTCTCCGGCCTGCCGGCGCAACTCCGCCGCCTTCTTCTCAAGCTTGGTGATTTCGTCCTCCTGGCCCTCGAATTCAGCGAGGGCCTTTTCGCGCTCGGCCAACTCGGCCGCCAGCGCTTCTTCGCGGTCGTGGTCGTCGTTGTGTTCCCGTTCGATGCGCGCGATCGACTGGCGCAGCTTGTCAAACTGCAGGCGCTCCCTCGCGACCGAGGCTTCCAGTTCAGCCAGGCGTTCCCGGGACTCTTTCATCTGCTCCTCGGAACGCGTCCAGAGGGCGTGGTCCCCCTCAATCTTTTTCTGGACGGTCTCAAGTTGCTTGCGCGTCTTGACCAGTGCCTTCCTGAGGGTGCCCTCATCAGGGCCTTTGTCCTCCTTCTCCGCCTCTTCCGCGGTCTTCTCCTTCTCCTGTTCCTGGCCTTCATCCCGGGCAATCCAGAAGAATGGCGCACTCCCAGGTCCATCGTGCAGAAAACCCTGCTTCCGGTCCGAACCGGTGAAATCGAGGAGGAGGTCCTTCTTCTCCTTCGAAGCCAGCTTCCTGGCTGCTTCGAAATCAGGCTGCCAGCCGGTAGTCCCGGCAGGAGAGACGGAAATGATGGCACCGACCAGGATAGTGGTAATCAAGGATTTCATTGGGACCGTGATGGTTATTGAAAGGGCGACGCTGTGCCAACGATTAGTGTCCAGTCCAGCGAAATCCCGAACTGGAAACCCTTTTCCACCCGGGATACCGAGATTCAAGTGTATCGGCTGCCTCAATGTCCAGATTGAAACTATCGATAACCTCCGCAACGATACATCCGGTAGGATCACGTGTCATCGAATTCGATCCCGTCATCTACAGTCCGCGGATACCGCTGACAGGACCCGGCGCACGACAGGGCGGAATGGTTCGACAATTTCTTCCGTTTTCATGAGGCCTCCGGCCTTTCCGACATGCCGATCTTCCCCCCTGGCTCGTTCCCCGGTGCACCCTCCTCAAAAAAGGGCTGTCCGGAAACACCACCCTGGCACTCCGCCAATCGCAGGCGAACACCCCTGCAGACCATCCTCCCCGTCTTTCTCCTCACCTTGGCCATCCTCATGATTTCCTGTAGCAGAACCACCTCCAAGCCCGATCCAGAGCACCAGATCGCCGCCAAATCGAGCCAGGTGTCCAAGGGGAAGGTCGTTCTCCTGCACGGCATTTTTGACACCCGCATCGGCATGCACCCACTCCGCAAGGCCATTGTGGCCAACGGTTACGAATGTCTCGTGCCCTCCCTCAAACCGGTGGACGGTCGCAAGGGCCTCGAGCCCATGGCGCGACAACTCCGCGATCTCATTGAGGCGGAGTGGGGCGAGAACGCCGAGTTCTCCATCGTGGCCTTCAGCATGGGAGGGCTGATCTCCCGCTATTACCTGCAGGAGTTGGATGGTGCCAGGCACTGCCAGGGACTTTACACCATCGCCACTCCACACAACGGCACCTATATGGCCTACCTCTATCCCGGCCGGGGTGCCAGGCAAATGCGACCGGAGAGCCCCTTCCTCGAAAACCTGCAGAAGAGTGGGCACATCTATGAAGACTTTGAGGTCCCCACCACCTCCTACCGCAGTCCGCTCGACGTCGTCATGCTCCCTCTCAAGAGCCCCCGGTGGCCGCAAGGCGACAACGTCCATTTCTGGTCCCCCATCCATCCCGCCCTGCTCTGGGAGAAGAGGCTTCACGCGGATCTGCTGAAGCGTCTGGACGCCGCCAGGACCCGCCGGGAGTCCCTCCTCTCCCCGGCAGCTTGCAGCAGTCCACCGACGCAACTGCGAGCCATGGAGGATTGCCCGTAGAGCGGGGGCGTCGCTCCCTGTTGGGGACCCTGCTCCTGGCCTACCGGCCCTCGTAGGCCTTCTTCACTTCCTCGCCAATGATCCGGAAGCCCTCCCCCACCACTTCCCCGGACATGGTGAAGGAGATGCGCAGGCACTCGTTCCGGTGAGGCCAGTGCTCATCTTCAAGACCATAAAAGAAGTAGTTGCCCGGCACCACCAGGACATCGCGCGCCTTGAGGCGTTCGTAAAGTTCGAGGGATGTGATGGGCAGGTCCTCGAACCAGAGCCAGAGAAAGAGGGCGCCCTCCCGCTTGTGGATGCGCCAGGGAAGCGAGGGATCGAAGTGTTCCTCCACCAGGGACCGGGCCTGATCCGATTTGATGCGGTAGAAGGGCTGTATCACCTCGTCGCTCAGCCGCAGGATTTCCCCGTTCTCCAACAGAGGCTGCATGATGGCCTGCCCTGCATTGGTGTTGGAGAGCCCCACAATGGAGGTCATGGATGTGACCCAGCGGATCACTTCCTCCCGCGCAATCACGATTCCCGTGCGGGTGCCCGGCAGGCCTGTCTTGGAAAGGCTCTGGGTGAGGATGATGTTCTCATTCCAAACGGGGGTGACCTCGCTGAAGATGATGTTCGGAAAGGGAGCACCATAGGCATTGTCGATGATCAACGGGATGGCATGCTCGGCCGCCAATTCCGCTAGATGGCCAATCTCATTATCGGTCAGCACGTTTCCGGTCGGATTGGTCGGTCGTGAGACGCAGATGGCCGCCACTTCGTCATTAATCTCCAGGGAATCGAAGTCCACCCGGTACTTGAACTCGTGATTGCCGATCATCTCGAGCCTGGGCTTTGCCCCGCGAAAGAGCTCACCCCCGGCCGACTGGCTGGCATAACCAATGTATTCCGGCACGAGTGGCAGAAGGATCTTCTTGCGCCGCCCATCGGCGAAGCGGCCCGCCAGCGAATTGAAGAGAAAGAAGAAGGCCGTCTGACCGCCTGCGGTGACCGCCACGTTCTCCGGTCCCAGCTCCCAGCCGAATTCCCGGCTGAAAAGACCCGCGAGGGCCGCCCGGAATCCATGGTTCCCGGCCGGTCCCTCGTAGTCGCCCAGCATGCGCTCCAGTTCCCCCTCCGCCCCCATGATCTCCTTCATGCGCTGGCGCCAGACGGCATCAATCTCCGGAATATGTGCCGGTTGTCCCCCCCCGAGCATGCGGATGCGCTCTCCGCCCGCCGTCAGAGCCGCTCCGAGATCTTCCATCAACTCACCGATCCCGCTTCCGGTGCACAGCCCCTGACCAAATTCTGACAGCTCCCACGGCATGATAAACGAACTCCGTTCGCTCTAAACCACGGTGGGACCGTCCACCACCACAATACTCCATCACTGCAAAAAAAGAGAGACCCGGGCAGAACCTGGGTCTCTCCTATTGATTAGAGCGAAAACCGTGCTGGGCTGTGGTTCAGTCTTCGCAGGATTTGAAAATCACGGCAAGGCAGGGAGATTTCGACAAACTTGACAGGCAGGGGGCAGTGGTGGCAGGCGGCGGGCGACCCGGGTAAACCGGTTCATCGTTGGTTTCCCCTCCTAGGCAAAGCGCTTGGACTGCAGCACGAAGGTGGCACGGCTCAGGGTGGTAGTGCCATGGGCATCGCTCATAAGCACGCTGACCGTCCAGGTTCCTTCGGCGCGGCAGGCCTTGTGGATGCCGGGCACGCTGAGAACGCCCACGCCATCCTTACGGAGGTAGAACTTCGACTCCACGGTTTTCCCCGCAAGACGGGAGTCGGTGGGAACCCCGCGCTTGACCTCAACCCACACCACCGCACCGGCGGGAAGGTTGCTCAGTTCGATCAGGACCGGCGGGAGGGTCTCGAAGACCCTGTCCTCCAATCCGGAAATCACGGCCTTGGTAGTGACCGGCCGGGGAACGACGGAGGTAGTGGTAGTGGCGGCCCCGGGGAGGGCCGCTGGAAGGGAGGCGCTGACAAAAGACGCCAGGGTGAGGCTAAGGACGAATCCTTTCATGGTGGTGAGGTAAGGGTGGTCGTGCATTGGCCGCGGAGGCCGACAGACTGACTAAGGCCTGCCTGATTGACGGACAAAGATTATCAACGTTTGTGTAAATTTGCTATAACTTTTTAATAAAAATTCACATTTTCCCCGCCTCTGATTTTGTAATCGGCTTATTTCCAAGTTCTTATGGATTTGTAAATAATCCTTATTCCTTCACCCTTTTCCCACCACGATCCAGTGGAATCCCCTTCATCACCCAATTTCGCCGCCTTCAAGGGGAGGAATTGACGCCTCGCCGCTCACTACTAGAGTCCGGCCCATGGCAATCACAACCGGCGACTCCGCACCCGATTTCACCCTAACCACCCTCGGCTCCGACGGCCCCGAGCTGGTGACCCTCTCCCAACAGGCCGCGGGCAAGACAACGCTCCTGCTCTTTTTTCCGATGGCCTTTACCGGAGGCTGCACGACGGAATTCTGCAGCCTCACAGCGGGAATCAGCGAATATGAAGAGCTGGGGGTGCAGATTCTCGGCGTTAGTGGGGATAATCCCTTTGCCCAGGCCGCCTGGGCAGAAAAAGAGGGCATTGGGATCACCCTTCTCAGCGACTATGAACACGAGGCGACCAAGGCCTGGGGTGTGGCCTACGACAGCTTCCTGCCCGACAAGAACCTGCCCATGGGAGGAGTGTCCAAACGCTCCGCCTTCGTGATCGATGGCGAGAGTGTGATCCGCTACGCCGAGGTCCATGACAACCCGGCCGATCAGCCCAACTTTGAAGCGATCAAGGAGATCCTTCGGAATCTCTGAAAAAACGAGCTATTCATCCGCCGGAGCCGGAGCCGGAGCCGGAGCGGGCGCTGGAGTTCCAGATCTTTCCACAGAGATCGGCGGCACTTCCGGTTCCGGCGCTACGAATGAGGAGGGGTCCGCGGGAGGCAGGGGCGGAAGGTTTTCCAGATCGGTGGAGTCCACCGGCGCCAGGGGAAGAGCTGTGCCCTCCAGCGGAACCAGGGTTGAGTCCGCCATCCGGTCTCTCACCATGATAGCAGGAACATAGCCAATCTGCCCGGATTCCGTCTCAACTCTCACGTAGGATCCTTTCTCACTGAGCACCTTGAGCTGCGTACCAGGAACCAGCTTGGTGGACGGTTGCATATCTCCTTTCGGAAAGCGCCGGTAGAGACCGGCATTGGCATCGGTCACTTCCACATAACTCCCCGGGGCATAGCGTGGGCCGCCATTGACCGCCTCGGCCCGGCGCTGACTGCCGGGAGAGTCCAGCGGATCAGTCGAGGAATCATAATCCCCCGAGGGTGCCAAACCCCCACAGGAGGAGATCAGTGCGCCCATCGTCCCCAGTAGAAATGGTTGGATTACACGTTTCATGGTGGGAGTGTGTACCAGCCCTGCGGTGGGTCAATGGGATTTCCGGTCACCGACGGAGGCTTACCGGTAGCTCAGAACCGCATCCGAACCTCTACCCCGACAGAGATTCCAGGCTTATCCGGGCCTCCTCCTCCCAGCTCACCCCCCGCCAGTGCAAATCGGTGCGCAGCCGCGCAGGGTCCATTGCGGTATGAACCGGTCGCACCACTCTCATTCGCTTCGCCCGCTCCATTGCTTCCGGTTGAACTTCCGGACAACTTTCCAGAAGTCCCGCTTCATGCCCCAGGCGTACGACTTTGGTCGCAATCGACCACCGACTCTCCGGTTCACCGACGTGGGTCAGGTGAAAGAGTCCCGCCAGATCCGGCCTGCCCAGGAGGGCCATTACCATCCGGCCGATTTCCCGCACCGAAGTCGGCTTGGAAAACTTGTCGTCCACGGCCCGGAGCTCCCTGCCCTCCCGGGCCCTCCTCAACACGGACTCGACAACACCTTCTGACCCGCATCCAAACAGCCAGCTGACCCGCCCCACGATCGCAGACGGATTCTCTTCCAGGACGTTCTCCTCCCCCGCCCGCTTGGTTCGCGCGTAGTGATTGAGAGGCCCTACCACAGACTCTTCGCCCTTGAGGCCCTCGCTGGCGCCATCAAGCACGTAGTCCGTGCTGAAGTGGATGAGGCGCGCGCCGCGCCGGGCACACACGCGCGCCAGCAGGCGGGGAGCTTCAGCGTTGACCAGGTGTGCCTGCCGCAACTGACTCTCACAGCTCTCGACATCCGCCAGGGCCGCGCAGTTCACAAGAGCATCAAAGTGCAGGCCCTCCAGCTTCCGCTCCAGCCCGGCGGGTTCACCGAAATCAAGATCCTCCCGGCCCAGGCCATGCAGCACGTGCTCCCCCTGCCACTCACGGATCAAAGAGCGCCCGAGTCGTCCCGTGCAGCCCGTCACCACAATTTCCATGGAGCGAGTCTAGCAGGCCACCGGAATCCCGTGCAACGCGCCATCATGAAAAAAGAGCCATTTCCCTTTGCCGCAATCCTGCCTATTCTCCCGCGTGCGCCAACTCCGCTCCATCCTTCTCACCGGGGGCGCCGGATTCATCGGATCCGCCCTCGTCCGCCACCTCCTCCGGGCGGAAGGACTGGAGCGCCTGATCGTACTCGACAACCTCACCTACGCGGGAAACCGCGGCAACCTCATCGGCCCTGATCAGGATCCACGCTTTCATTTTGTGGAAGGGGACATCGCCGACCGCGAACTCACCGCCAGCCTCCTGCACGAGCATCGCATCACGGGGGTGTTCAACCTGGCCGCCGAGTCGCATGTCGAACGGTCCCTGGATTCCACCGCCACCTTTTTGCACAGCAATGTGATCGGAACTTCCCGTCTCGTGGAAACGTGCCGGAACGCCACGGTCCCCCTCCTGCAATGCTCCACCGACGAGGTCTACGGCTCGGTCTCCCCCCCTGAGCGCTTCGTGGAAATCAGGCCGCTCAACCCCTCCACTCCGTATGCCGCTTCCAAGGCCGCTGCCGATTTCTTCTGCCTCGCTGCTGCCCGCTGCCACGAACAGGACATCGTCATCACCCGTTCCAGCAACAACTACGGTCCCCGCCAGCACGTCGAAAAACTGATCCCTGCCCTCGTGCACGCCGCCTTTCATGACCAGCCGATTCCCATCCACGGCGACGGCATGCAGATCCGCGACTGGATGCATGTGGATGACCACTGCCGCGGAATGATCACAGCCTTTCTCAAGGGCCATGCCGGGGCCGTCTATCTCCTCGGGGGGCAGTGCGAGCGTACCAATCTGGGCATCGCCCGCAGCGTCCTTGAAATCCTGGCCAAACCGACCTCCCTTATTACCCATGTGGCCGATCGTCCGGGCAATGACCGACGTTACGCGGTGGACTTCAGCAAGGCCGTGGCGGGTCTGAGCTGGCGTCCGCAACACCGCTTCCGCGCCAGCTTCCCCCTGGTAGTTCGCGAGATAGCCGCCAATCTGCACCGCAAGGGGGCGGCTTGAAAGCCGGCCTGGAACGCTCCGGGCCACCGCAAGCGGCTGATTTCCCGGTCCTGGCGAGTCCCTGATTCGCCTAGCTCACGTACATTTCGCCCAGTTCCTCCTCCACGAAGTCAATGTCACGGGCCGGGGCCCCTGCCCCTTCCCGAATACTCCGGAGAGTACGCTGCGTTCCGCGACGCGTGTTCGGTCCTGCCACCTTGTCACACACGGTCTCGACAACCACCGGAGCGATGGCCGCGATTCCGATCACTCCCAGAGCAAAGGCCACCGGACGCCGGGCGCTGCGATGCATCATGTCACCCAGAAAGATCCCGGCCGCTACCCCGAGTGCAACCGGGGCACACTCGACACTGGCATCCACCAGCGTTCTTCCAGGATCCTGCGGTTTATCATTCACGAACTGAGCCTAACTTACACTCTGCCGGGGAAAAACAAGAAATTCCTCACATAGCTGCTTTTAACCATCCCCAATGTTCCGTCACTATCGCCGTAGCATGTCCAGTTCATATGCCATGATCCTGGCGGGCGGCAGCGGCACCCGCTTCTGGCCCCTCAGCCGAAACGCAAAACCAAAGCAGCTCCTCAATCTCTTCGGATCCGATACGCTGCTCAACCAGACCCTCGATCGCCTTGAGGGACTGATCCCCTGTGAGAACATTCTCATCCTCACCAACGCCCTCCAGGAAGAAGCCGTGCGCCAACTGGCCTCCTCCCTGCCCCCCGAGAATATCTTCGCAGAACCCGCCCGGCGCGACACCGGGCCGGCGGTTGCCCTCGGGGTCGGCCTGGTGGCGGCGCGGGACCCGGAGGCCTCCATGCTGATCCTGCCCTCCGATCAACTGATCCAGGACACCCCCGCCTTTCACTCCGTCATGAATGACGCCCTCACTGCCGCCTCGGAAAGCGCGGGACTGGTCACGGTGGGAATCAAGCCCACCTGGGCCTGTCCTTCCTACGGCTACGTCGAGCGGGGAGAAGCCGCCGATCTGGGGGGCCTGAAACTCGCCCATCAGCCCCACGAGGTGGTGCGTTTCCGCGAGAAGCCCGCTCCGGAACAGGCCGAAGAGTTCCTTGCCAGCGGGAATTTCGCCTGGAATGCCGGGATGTTCATCTGGTCGATTCCCACCGTCCTCCGCGAGCTCAATACCCACGCACCCGAACTGGGGAGCTTCGTGGAGGAGATCCGCGACAGCAGCGACGTGTCCGGCACGGTGACAACCCGCTTCCCCGAACTCACTCCCCTCTCCATCGACTACGCCCTCATGGAAAAGGCCTCCCGGGTCCTCAACATCGAGGCCACCTTCGACTGGGACGACGTGGGTTCCTGGATCTCGGTTGCCAGACACCTCGAAACGGTGGCCGACTCCAACCAGTGCAACACCCCGGTCACGGTGGTGGACAGCAGCAACAACATCGTCTTCAGCGAAAAGAACCAACGCATCGCCCTCCTCGGCGTGGAGGACCTCATCGTGGTGCAAACCGATGACGCCATCCTGGTCGCCAACCGCCACCGGGCCGATGAGATCAGGAAAATCGTCCAGGAACTCCCGGAGGAGTTGCTCTGATACGGAGGCAGATCGCGGGACGCGTCCGAACGGCAGCTTCCTACCGCTTTGACTCTCACCCCGGTCCGTGTTTGCATGGCAGCCATGGCTTCTTCCGATCGACCGCGTGCCACCATCATCGCCTGGGCTCTCTTTCTCATCTTCATTCTTGTCGGGGCCGGAAGCCTCGTAACATTAGGTGGAGGGGATCAATCATGGGCCGGGGCTATCATGCTGAGCACGGCCTGCCTGTGCCTCACCCTCCTGGCCCGGCCCACTCGCTGATCAAACGCGCCCGCCGTCTGCCGTGCCCGATCATCCCATTCTCGCCATCGATCACGGCCAGGCCCGCATCGGGCTCGCCGCCACCGATGAACTGGGAATTGCGTCTCATCCGGTGGAAACCATTCACACTCGCCGGGTCGATCCCCTCCAGCGCATCGCCGAAATCGTGGAAGAACGCAGGATCAGGCTGATCCTTCTCGGCCTTCCCCTGCGCCTCGATGGCAGGGAAGGCGAAGCCGCCCACCGCGTGCGCGCCTTTGGCACCGAACTCACCGGGAAGATTCCCTCCGTTCCCATCCAATACAGCGACGAGCGCCTCACCACCACCAGCGCCGCCGGGAAACTGCGTGAAGCCGGCAAGTCCGCCCGCGCGCAGAAAGACATTATCGACCAGGCCGCCGCCCTCGAGATTCTCAACGACTGGCTCGCCGAGAACGAGTGCCCGTGAGGAGCTTGGCTCTTTCCCTGCCCCAACCGGGTTAAAATCCAGGCCGGGATAACCCTAACGGTTCATTGTCCTGTCGGGGCTGGCCCCTAGTCTGGATGATACCTGAACCAGCATCCTGAATCCCATGTATTCACCGGTCCTCTCCACCATGATCGCAGGCGCGTTCCGCGACCACGCCCCCGCTCCCCGCGAGTTCTCCCTTTTGAACCTTAAATCCGGTCAAAGCCTCACCATCCGCTACAAGTCGATCGGATGC
This sequence comes from Akkermansiaceae bacterium UBA7890, assembly GCA_002501065.1. Classification (GTDB taxonomy): domain Bacteria; phylum Verrucomicrobiota; class Verrucomicrobiia; order Verrucomicrobiales; family Akkermansiaceae; genus Roseibacillus_B. The sequence continues at coordinate 35,713 of DLRK01000214.1, read as the reverse complement.
TCCCACCACTGTTCCTACCGCTTCATCTTCACCGCCCATGAAGTCGTGATCTACGACCTCGACACCCCGGGGAAGATTGGCACCCCCCGCAAACTCGGAACCCACCGGCTCAGCGAGGAGGAGCTCATCCGCCTGGATCGCCTCTTTGTCTTCTACGCCGGGAAGACGGAAGGCGGCTGCCCCACGGTGGACACCATCCGGTTCACCAAGCGTGATGGAACCCAGCGGGTGCGCACCACCACCTACGTGGACGCGACCGGTAGCACGCTGAACTGCAGGGAGATGCTTCCCCTCCAGAACCTCGCCGGACGCCTGCTCGGCAAACATCCGGGCTAACGACTCCCGGGGAAGGCCAATGACCTTTTTTGTCGCCCTGCAGGGCCACAGCTCATAACAAACCAGTATGAGAGTTCTCCTGGCCATCCTGGCGCTTCTCCTGTGCCTCCCTTCCGCCTCCCGCGCCGCCCCCCGGCCAAACATCCTCTTCCTCCTCGTCGACGACCTGCGTCACGACACCTTCGGCTTTGCCGGGCACGAGATCTGCCAGACGCCCCACCTCGATATCCTCGCCAGGGAGAGCCACGTCTTCGAGAGCGCCTTTGTCACCACCGCCATCTGCATGGTGAGCCGCGCCAGCATCTTCACCGGCCAGTACGAAGCCCGCCACCAGATCCACGATTTTCGCACCGAGTTCACCGCGGCCGCCTGGGACAAGGCCTACCCGGGACTGCTGAAGAAGGCAGGTTATCACACCGGCTTCGTGGGGAAATACGGGGTGGGCAACAAGATGACGGAAGCGCGCAGGACCTTCGACTTCTGGCGCGGCTTCGCGGGACAGGGGCGCTTCCTCGATCCCAAGCGCAAGGACAACCAGCACCTCACCGCCCTGCAGGGGGACCAGTCCCTCGAGTTCCTGCGCACCGCTCCCAAGGATAAGCCGTGGTGTCTCTCGGTCAGCTTCAAGGCCGTGCACTGCCAGGACGGAGCCAAGCGCCAGTTCCCCCCCGACAAGCGCGACGAGAAGATGTTTGCCGACATCACCATCCCGTCGGCCCCGCTCTCCGATCCTGCGATCTTCCAATCCCTCCATGAGCCCCTCAAGACCTCCGAGTCGCGCCGGCGCTGGGAAATCCGCTTTTCTCCCAAACTCTTCCAGGACACCGTGAAGGACTACTACCGTCTCCTCTTCGGCGTGGACCGGGAGCTCGGACGCCTGCGCAAGGAACTGAAGAAGCTGGGGGTGGCCGACAATACCGTGATCATCTTCACCTCCGACCACGGATTCTACCTCGGGGAACGGGGACTGGCCGGGAAGTGGTTCGCCCATGAGGAATCGATCCGGATCCCCCTCATCATTCACGACCCCCGCCAGCGGGAGAAGCGCACGCAACCGCTCACCGAACTGGTCCTCAACATCGATTTCGCCCCCACCATTCTCTCCTACGCCGGGCTCCCTGCCCCGAAGAGCATGCAGGGGCGCTCCCTCACCCCGCTCCTTGCGAAATCCTCCAGGGACTGGCGAAGTGACTTCTTCTACGAACATCACTTCATCCCCAATCGCCTTCCCGAATCCGAGGCGGTTCGCGGCCAGCGTTGGAAATACATCCACTGGCTGGCCCCCAAGCCCGGGGTGGAGGAACTCTACGACCTCGCCAAGGATCCCCTTGAGCGCACCAACCTCGCGGGTGATCCCTCCCACCGGGAGGCTCTCGCCAAAATGCGCCGGCGTTGGCAGGAGCTGCGGGAAGCCGCCAAGTAGGAGCGCGGGAACGTCCGGGATCAGAGATCCTCTCATCAGGAAAAAACGTCCGGTTTGATCATTTCGATCACCCGAAGAAACCTGCGATCCCGCTTCCCTGTCTTCGGCCCCGTGTGGTAAGGGAGACAACCATCTCCTTCTGTCCCACAGCGTTCTGTCTGGGCATTCTCGCCATCCTCGGTGCCACCCTCCGGGCTCCGGGCGGGGAGGGCCCGCACTGGGCCTTCCAACCCCTGCTCCCGCCGGCCCTGCCCGAGGTGAAACATGAAAACTGGGGCCGCACTCCGCTCGACCGCTTCAGCCTGGCCGCCAGTGAAGGCGAAACGATTGCCACCGTCCCACGGGCGGCCCGACGCACCCTGCTGCGCCGGGCCTACTTCGACCTGATCGGCCTCCCGCCTGCCCCGGCCCAGGTGGAAGCCTTCCTCGCCGATCAGGCTCCCGGGGCCTGGGCGAAGGTCATCGATGAACTGCTGGCCTCCCCTCATTACGGTGAACGCTGGGGACGGCACTGGCTCGATCTCGCCCGCTACGGTGACTCCAACGGCGGTGACGAAAATCACGCCTACCCACTCGCCTGGCGCTATCGCAACTGGGTCATCGACGCCTTCAATCGCGATCTCCCCTACGACCAGTTCGTGCGCGAGCAATTGTCCGGCGATCTCATGACTCCCGCCACCGCCGACCGGATTGCCGCCACCGGCTTCCTCGCCATCGGTACCAAGATCCTGGCCGAAAAGGACCCGGTCAAGAAACGCGCTGACATCGTCGACGAACAGATCGACACCATGGGTCGCGTCTTCCTCGGCCTGGCGCTCGGCTGCGCCCGCTGCCACGATCACAAGTTCGACCCCGTTTCCGAGCGCGATTACTACGCCCTCGCCGGAATCTTCCACAGCACCGCCATCGAGGACCGGGAACTGAAAACCCCGGATGCCATTGCGGCCCGGAAGGAACGGCACGGGAAAATTGAAGTCCTGGGGCAGGAAATCGCACGGCATGAGAAGACCCTCGAAACCTTCGTGGACCCGGAGGGAGCCATCGAATGGGAGGCCGAAGCCCACGACCGCGGCAATGTCGTCGTGGACCGCGAGAATTATGGCAAGGGCATCGGCATCATCTCTGACCAGGGCGGCCAGAAGAATTACGCCGAGTATGATATCAAGATCGAAAAGGAGGGCACCTACGAACTCGCCCTGCGTTATGCCGCGGCAGCTTCGCGTCCCGGACGCGTTCTCGTCGACGGCACGGTCGTGATCAGGGAGGCCATCTCCCGGGTCACCGGCGGATGGATGCCACCCAACCAGCGCTGGCACCACGAGGGTCTCCTCAACCTGAAGGCCGGCAAGCGCGTCCTGCGTGTCGAATCCGAACCGCTGATGTCCCACCTCGACAAGGTTCGTCTCCTTCCCGTCCGCGAACCGGACCGGGCCGCGGCGGTGCGAAAGAAGATCGAGGCCCTCGTGACCGCCCGGATCAGGCTGGAGGAGGAGGGAAAGGAGACCTTCCCCAAGGTCATGGCGGTGAAGGATGACCGTGTTGCTGACGTCCGCATCAACCTCCGTGGCGATCCCCACGACCTTGGCGATCCCGTGCCCCGGGGGTTTCTCACCTCCGTCGGGGCACCCCCCCGACCGGACAAACTCACCACCCAGAGCGGACGACTCGAACTGGCGGAGTGGATGACTTCCCCCCGGCATCCCCTCACGGCCCGGGTCATGGTCAACCGGATCTGGCACTGGCACTTCGGGGAGGGACTGGTCCCCACCCCGGACAACTTCGGCACCACCGGAACGGCCCCAAGTAATCCCGCCCTCCTCGACCATCTCACCCACTGGTTCATCCAGGATGGCTGGTCCCTCAAGAAGCTCCACCGCCGTATCATGCTTTCCAGCACCTATCAACTCGCCTCCACGGGGGGGAGCAAGGGCCGGCGCATGGAGGCGGAGGTTTTCCGGGATGCGGTGCTGTCGGTTTCGGGCTCACTCACCCGCGAGGCACCCGGCGGCCCCCCGCCCACCGTCAAGGCCCAGAACCCGTCACCCGCCGACATCACCCGCAATCGACAAGTTTACGAGGACTCCCCTCACCGCAGTGTCTATCTTCCGGTGGTCCGCAGCCACGTCTACGACCTCCTCAGCCTCCTCGACTTCCCCAATCCCACCACCCCGGTGGGCCGCCGCAACAGCAGCACGGTGGCCACCCAGGCCCTCCTCATGCTGAACAGCCCCTTCCTCATCGACAAGTCGGCCCAGGTCGCCGCCCAGCTGCGCTCCCACGCCGACCCGCTCCAGGAATTATACCTGCGCCTCTTCGCCCGGTCCGTCACCCGGGACGAGCGCCGCGAAGCCAGGGAATTCCTCGAGGAAACGGGTAGCGAGGAGGACGAGGCCTGGACCCTTCTCTGCCACACCCTCCTCATTTCCAACGAGTTCTTCTACCTGCGATGAGTGGTTCGCTCGCTACTGCCGACCTGCTTCCCCGCCGCGCCGCCCTTGAGCGCATGGCCCTCGGCTTCGGTGGTCTCGCCCTCAACTCCCTGCTGGCGGAGCAGGCCCGGGCGGGCGGAACCTCACGACCGCAGGCACTCTTTCCCGCCCGCGCCCGCCGGGTGATCTTCCTCTTCATGCACGGCGGGCCCTCCCACGTGGATCTCTTCGATTACAAGCCCAAGCTCCAGGACTACAACGGGAAACCGCTCCCCTTTCCCGAACGCAAGGTGCAGTTCGCCAAGCGCGGCAATCTCATGCAGCCACCCTGGCCGCTCCGGCAGGTGGGCCAGTGCGGCCACTGGATGTCCGAGCTCTGGCAGCATCTCCCGGAGGTGGCGGACGAACTCTGCATGCTGCACTCACTGTGCGAAACCAACGTCTCCCACGGAGGAGCCTGCATGAAGATACACACCGGAGACGAAGCGCTCCTTCGCCCGAGCATGGGGGCCTGGGTGAACTACGGGCTCGGCAGCGAGAACAGCAACCTGCCCGGCTTCGTCACCATCTGCCCGACCTCCCTGCATGGCGGTTCCGACAATTTCGGACCGGCCTTCCTGCCCGCCGAGTTCGGCGGGGTTCCCCTCGGCACACCAGGCTATCCCAACACCCCGGCGGTGGATGCCCGCTTCCATTACATGAGCAACGAGCGCGTCAGCCCCCGGAAGCAGTCCCTGCAACTGGGCCTCCTGCGCCGCATGCACGAACGCGAATCTGCCGCCGGCAACGCCGGCGCCCAGCTGGAAGACCGCCTGCGCAGTTTTGAGCTCGCCTTCCGCATGCAGATGGCGGCCCCGGAAGCGACCGACCTCTCCACTGAAAGCGAGGCCACCCGCAAGCTCTACGGGATGGACGATCCCCGCACCGGGAACTTTGCCCGGGAGTGCATCATGGCCCGCCGCCTCGCCGAACGTGGCGTGCGCTTCATCCAGGTCAGCCACGCCCACTCGCTCAAGTTCAACAACGAACAGTGGGACCAGCACTCCCACCTTGAGAAGGGCCACTCAATCAACGTGGGCCAGATCGACAAACCGATCACCGGGCTCATCCTCGACCTCAAGGCCCGCGGCCTGCTGGATGACACTCTCGTGCTGTGGGGCGGGGAATTCGGACGAACCCCCACCACCCAGCAGGGCAACGGCCCCGTGGGACGTGACCATCACCCGGACGGTTTCACCATGTGGATGGCCGGAGCAGGAGTGAAGGGCGGTCTGCGTTACGGCAAGACGGACAAGTTCGGCTATCATGCGGTGGAGAACCGCTGCACGATCCATGATCTGCACGCCACCATCCTGCACCTCCTCGGAATCGATCACACCAAGCTGACCTACCGGTCCGATGGCCGGGACTTTCGTCTCACCAACATCTACGGCAAGGTGGCGAAGGGTATCCTGGCGTAAGGAATCGCCTGCTCACCCGCGGCCCGGAGCATCATCCGTCGCCGGAAAGCGTGACTTGAAAACTGGAAAGGGAACATCGAGACTTTCCTCATGCCTCATGTCGCTCGTCTCCTCCTGACCATCACTCTCCTGACTGTGGATCCCGCTCTCGCCGGCAGGATCCACGACGTGGTGGTCTACGGGGGAACCTCCGCGGGAGTCATGTCCGCGGTGCAGGCCAGGCGCATGGGCAAGTCGGTTGTCATCGTCTGCCCTGACACACACCTGGGTGGACTCTCCGCCAGTGGCCTGGGCTGGACCGACTCCGGGAAGAAGGAGATCATCGGCGGCCTGGCCCGTGAGTTCTACCACCGGGTGTGGAAGCACTACCAGAAAGAGGAGGCCTGGAAGTGGCAGAACCCCTCGGACTATGGGAACAAGGGACAGGGGTCACCCGCCATTGACGGCAAACAGCGCACCATGTGGATCTTCGAGCCACACGTCGCGGAACAGATCTTCGAGACCTTCGTCAAGGAGCACGGTATCGTGGTACACCGCGACGAGTGGCTGGACCGCGGCGGAAACGGAGTGGAACAACAGGACGGGCGCATCCTTTCCATCAGAATGCTCTCGGGCCGCACCTTCCCCGGCCGCATGTTCATTGATGCCACCTACGAAGGCGATCTCATGGCCACCGCGGGAGTGAGCTATACGATCGGCCGGGAAGCCAACAGCCAGTATGGCGAAACCCTTAACGGCGTCCAGACCGGGCACGCGATCAAGCACCAGTTCACCACCCCCATCGATCCCCATGTCGTGCCCGGAGATCCCTCGTCCGGGCTGCTCCCCCGCATCCACAAGGGCGCTCCCGGGACGGATGGCAAAGGTGACCACCGCGTGCAGGCCTACTGCTTCCGCACCTGCCTGACCAACGTCGTTGAAAACCTTGTTCCCTGGCCCAGACCGGAGGGCTACGACGCCCGACAGTACGAACTGGCCCTGCGCTACTACGCCACCGGCTGGCGGAACGCCTTCCGCAAGTTCGACCCCATCCCCAACAACAAGACCGACACGAACAACCACGGTGGATTCTCCTTCGATAACATTGGCTACAACTACGACTATCCGGACGGATCCTACGAGAGGCGGCGCGAGATCGTCCGGGAGCACGAGACCTACCAGAAGGGGCTCCTCTGGTTCCTCGCCAACGACCCGCGCATGCCGGCGGACATCCAGAACAGGATGAAGAAGTGGGGACTTTCGAAGGACGAATTCGTGGACAACGGAAACTGGCCACACCAGATCTACGTGCGGGAGGCCCGCCGCATGGTCTCCGACTGGGTGCAGACCGAACCACACCTGCGTGGTCTCAAGCCCACCCCGCGCCCCATCGGAATGGGATCCTACAACATGGACTCCCACAACGTGCAGCGCTACGTCGACAAGAACGGGCATGTCAAGAACGAGGGCGACATCCAGGTCAACCCCGGGGGGCCCTACCCGATCGACTACGGCACCATCATTCCGAAGAAGGGGGAATGCCGGAACCTCCTCGTTCCTGTCTGCCTCTCCTCCTCCCACATTGCCTACGGTTCCATCCGGATGGAACCCGTCTTCATGATCCTGGGACACTCCGCGGCCACCGCTGCGGCCCTCTGCCTCGACCGGAAGATTGCGGTACAGGACCTGGATTATGAGATCCTCCGTCGGAAGCTCCTCGCCGACCGGCAGGCCCTCCAATACAAAGTCCCAGACACCCATCTTCCCCTTTCCTCCCTCAAGGGAGTCGTGATCGACGAGACCAAAGCCACCTTGCAGGGGCCCTGGCAGAAGTCGAGCACGGCCGCCGGGGTTCACCGGGGCTACCACCACGACGATGCCCGGGCAGACGGATCCTGCCGGGCCATTTTCAGCACCACCCTTAAAGAGGGAGTCTACGAAGTGGAAGTGGCCTGGGTGACCCATTCCAACCGCGCTACCAATGTCCCGGCCCTCCTTGCCACCTCGGGCGGGTCCGGGGACCGGGCCTTTACCCTCAACCAGAAAAAGGGTTCAACCCAGGGCTCCTTTCACGGATTCGGCAGGCATAAACTCGCCGGCAAAACCTCCCTCACCATCAGCAACAGGGAAACCGACGGGCACGTCATCATCGACGCCGTGCGCTTCGTGCCGGTTGCCAGGTGAGGGCCCGATTCTGCTCGACGGAAGAGGAACGACTGCAGAGGCTGGGGCGTGTCCGGCCTATCCCGCAACATCGCTGCCCTGGCGGCAGTCGGCCTTTGTCTCGTCCTGCCCTCCTGCGGGCAGAAGGACACTCACGAAAGGATCCTGGGTGACACCCTGGGCCTGATGGAGCGGTTCGCCACCGCCCTTGAACAGGCCAGGGACAATGAGAGTGCCCGGCAGGCCGCTCGCGAAATCGAGGGACTGGTGGAGGAGTTCGACGAGATTGCCGCGCGCTCCGATGCGGTGGGAAAACCCGATCCGGAAGTGGCGAAAGACCTTGCCAGGAAATTTGCCGCGCGCCGGACGAAGGTCCTTGAACGCATCAGTTCGGCCACCCCCAGGGCCAGATCGCTTGATGAAGGGAGCCTCCTGGAATCACTTGAGCACCTGGGGAAGTCGTGGTCCGCCATTCCCTAGGAGGCACCCCTTTTCCGCGGAGATTCTCCAGCAACAAGCTCCCGCATCCCCCTTGAAACAATTCTCATCCGCACCGTGTATCCCTCCCCCAACCCCATGAAAACCCTCTTCTTGCTGCCCGGGCTGGTCTTTGGACTCATGGCGCTCCCGACCACCGCCGCAGACCGGCCCAACCTCGTCTTCATGATTGCGGACGACTGCACCTACCTCGACATGGAGGTCTACGGGGGACAGGCGAAGACCCCGCACCTCAACACCCTCGCCGCCGAGGGGCTGAAATTCACGCGCTGCTTCCAGACCGCCCCGATGTGCTCCCCCACCCGGCACAACATCTACACCGGCCTCTACCCGGTGAAATCCGGCGCCTGGCCGAACCACACCTGTGTCTATCCGGGCACCAAATCCGTCGCGCACTACCTCCAGGATGCCGGCTACCGGGTGGCCCTGAGCGGGAAAACCCACATCGCGCCCAAGGAGTCCTTTCCCTTCGAGTATTCCAGCGACTTCCGCAACAACGGCCCCGAGACCAGGCCCCTCTTCCCCAATCTCAGGAAGTTCATCGCCCAGTGCCGGTCCTCGGACTCCCCCTTCTGCCTCTTTGCCTGCTCGAACGAGCCCCACTCGCCCTACACCAAGGGCGATCCTTCCGCCTATCCGCCCGAATCGCTCAAGCTGCCCCCGTCGTGGGTCGACACCCCGGCGACGCGCGATTCCTACTCAAAGTACCTTGCGGAAATCACCTACTACGACTGGCAGTGCGGGGCCCTTCTCTCCCTCCTCGATGAATTTGGCCTGCGGGACAATACTCTCGTCGTTGTCGTTTCCGAACAGGGCTCGGGCTTTCCATTCGCGAAATGGACCTGTTTTGAACTCGGCCTGGCCTCGGGAATGATTGCGCGCTGGCCGGGCAGGGTGAAGCCCGGCACGAAAACCGATGCCCTCGTCGAGTATGTCGATATCACTCCCACCTTCCTTGAGGCCGCAGGCGCAAAACCGCAGAGCCTGGATGGCAAATCCTTCCTGCCCCTCCTTCTCGGAAAGTCCACCGGGCACAAGACCTACACCTATGGCCTGCACACCACCCGCGGCATTATCAACGGCAGCGAGGCCTTCGGCATTCGCAGCTGCGGAACGAAGCGCCACCGCTACATCCGCAATCTCCATCCCGGAACGGTCTTCACCAACGCGGTGACCCGCAAGGAAGGAGACGGCAAAGCGAATTTCTGGGCCAGCTGGCACCGGAAGGCCGGGGAGGGCGACGCCCACGCCAAAGCGATGATCGCCAAATACCAGAAGCGCCCGGCGGAGGAACTTTACGACGTCCAGGAGGACCCCCATTGCCTCGTCAACCTCATCGGCGATTCCAAGCTCGCCGAGATCCGAACCGACCTCTCGAGACAACTGGACACCTGGATGAAATCGCAGGGCGACAAGGGTGCCGCCACCGAGGAAATTGCACACACCCGGAAGGCAGGTTTCCAGAAACGGCAACAGAAGGGCACGAAGCGGAAGAACCGGTAAACTCCGCCCTTCGGACTTGCCATGCCCTGTTGATGCTGTCGCCTTCTCACCCCAATACCACCGCGTGGAAATCAACGTCATCAGCCCCATGAAAATCCCTGCCTGCACCTGGGCCATCGCCCTTCTCTGCGCCGCCGCTGTCCCCGCTCCCGCCGCCAAACCGGATCCCTCTTCCCGGTCGGACCGGGCGAGACCCAATATCGTTTTCATCATGGCCGACGATCTCGGGTGGGGTGAGATGGGTTGTTACGGGCAGCAGAAAATCAGAACTCCCAACCTCGATCGCCTGGCCGGGGAAGGCCTTCGCTTCCTGCGGCACTACACCGGGGCACCGGTCTGTGCCCCGGCCCGCTGCGTCCTCATGACCGGGCGCCATCTCGGCCACGCTGAAATCCGCAACAACGGGGACTCCGGGAACGGACGCAAATTCCCCGGCCAGTGGCCCATCACTGCCGGGGCGGTCACCATTGCGGAAGCCCTCCAGACAGCCGGCTACGCCACCGGGGGGTTCGGCAAATGGGGCCTCGGACCCACCGACAGCACCGGCTCTCCCATCCGGCAGGGTTTCGACCGCTTCTACGGCTATAACTGCCAGCGCAATGCCCACTCCTTCTTCCCTCCCTTCCTCGATGACGACGAGGGGATCGAGACCATCAACAAAAAACCCATTCCCGGACACCAGCGCAAAGCGAACGGCGAGATCGTGGCAGACGACTACCGGTCCGAAACCTACGCTCCTGACCGCATCCTCGCCGAGGCCCTGGAATTTCTCGATGCCAACAGGGAAGGACCCTTCTTCCTCTACTGCCCCTTTGTCGAGCCACATGTCGCCATGCACCCGCCCCGCGAATGGGTCGATCGCTACCCGGCAGAATGGGACGAGGAAAAGGGGGCCTATCGCGGACAGAACGGCTACCTCCCGCATCCCCGTCCCCGGGCGGGATACGCGTCCATGATCTCCGATCTCGACGAACACGTCGGGGCCATCCTGAACCGCCTTGAGAAGTACAAGCTGGTCGAGAACACCATCGTCATCTTCACCTCCGACAACGGAACCACTCACCGCTCCCGTGACCCACAGTTTGGAGTGGGTGGGGTCGACGCCGATTTCTTCAACTCCACCGCCGGTCTGCGCGGCTTCAAGGGCAGTGTCTACGAGGGCGGGATCCGGATCCCCTGCATCGTGCGCTGGCCCGGGGTCACGCCAGCGGGCGCAACCAATGAGATCCCCTCCTACTTCCCGGACTGGTTCCCCACTCTCTGCGACATCGCGGGGGCGAAACAACCCGCGAATCTTGATGGTGACACCCTCGTGCCCCTCCTGCGACGGGAGAAGAAAGCGCAAAAGGCCTTCCGGCGCCGCAAACCGATGGTCTGGGAATTTCATGGCTACCGGGGCCAGCTCGCGGTCATGGAAGGCCGATGGAAGGCCGTCCGCCAGAAGGTCCGCACCAAGCAACCCGGGGACTGGGAACTCTACGATCTGGAGGCTGACCGTGCGGAATCCAGCGACCTCGCCGAAAAGCATCCCGACGTCCTGAGGCGGCTGGAAAAGGCCTTCCTGGCTGACCGCAGCAAGAACAAGCGCTATCCGCTCAAGCTCTATGAATGAGACGGACCATCGCTCCCCGTCTCAGTCACCCGGCGCTGATAATGGTGACTCCTCCCGTTCCCCGGGTTCTGCACATCATAAGAATCATCGGATGCAATCATGCTCCTTTGGGAGTATTACTTTGTTCAGGCTCGAACGAAAAATCCCTCCCTTATCCACGTATACCCCGCGAATGCGATCCGCTTCCCTTCTTCTCATGGCCGCCTTCCTTGCACCGTGGAGTTCCCTCGGGAAACCCGATGGGAAGAAGGTCTATACCGCCCATTGCGCCTCCTGTCATGGCGACAAGGGACAGGGAGTGGAGGATGAACATGAGGAACCTCTGTGGGGCGACAAGTCGGTCGACTCCCTCACACGCTACATCCACAAGTCCATGCCCGAGGACGAGGAGGAAACTGTTGTCGATGAGGACGCGCGGGCGGTAGCACAGTACATCTACGACGAGTTCTATGGTCCCGCGGCCCAGGCCCGGAACCGCCCGCCCCGCGTCGAGCTCCTGCGTCTGACCAACAACCAGTACCGGCAATCGGTGGCCGATCTCATCGAGTCGTTCAAGCGACCCCAAACCATCACCGCCGAACGTGGTCTGCGGGGCCGCTACTTCAACGTCGAGAAGATGAACAAGGAAAAGGAGCACGTGATCGAACGGATTGATCCTGCCATCGACTTTGACTGGGGATCAGGCGTTCCGGCCGAAAAAATCAATCAGAAGGGTTTTTCCATCCGCTGGTCCGGATCCCTCCTTGCACCTCACACCGGGCTCTACCAGTTCCGGATCAAGACCCACAACAGCGCCCTCTTTCTTCTCAACTCCTTCCGCGGGGATGACGACAAGAACGCCTTCATCGACGCCTACGTGAGCACCAGGAATGAATTGCATGAAAAGACAGGCAGGAAGTTCCTTCTGGGCGGACGCGGTTACCCCCTCTACCTCCGCTACTTCACTTATAAGGAAAAGATCGCCTCCCTGCGCCTTGAGTGGAAACCGCCCCACGGGGTCTGGGAAGCGATCCCGAATGACTACCTGATGCCCGAGGTGGTTGATACCGTCACCGTGGTGGGCGCCAGGTTTCCGCCAGACGACCGCAGCCTCGGCTATGAACGCGGTTCCGATATCTCCAGGGAATGGCAGGAGGCCACCACCTACGCCGCCGTCGACCTCGTCAACCACCTCATCACATATCTCAATATTGTCTCCGGACTCGATGGAGAGGAGCGCAAGGATCCTGCCGCCCTCCGCCGCTATGCTCACGAGTTCGCGGCCCGGGCCTTCCGGCGGCCCCTGACCCCGGAGCAGAAAAGAATCTTTGTGGACTCCCGTTTCGACAAGCAGTCCGATCCCCACGTGGCCCTGCGCCACTCGATGCTACTGGTCCTGAGCTCTCCCCGCTTCCTCTACCCCGGGCTTTCGGAAAACAATGGTCCCCCGGACGACTACACCGTGGCATTACGGCTCGCTCTCACTCTCTGGGACGGACTGCCCGACAAACAGCTCCTGCACGCCGCGCGGGAAGGCAAGCTGCGCACGCCCCAACAGATCTCTGCCCAGATCCGACGCATGCTCCCCAACCGCAAGACCCGGAGGAAAATGCAGGGCTTCTTCCGCCAGTGGCTGGCCATGGACGAGCGCGAGGACCTCCGCAAGGATCCAGACCTCTACCCCGGCTTCGATGACCACCTGGTTGTCGACCTGCGCCGCTCGCTGGAACACTTCACCGACGACGTGGTCTGGAGCGAATCCTCCGACTACCGTCAACTCCTGCTCGACAAGCACCTCTTCCTCAACGAACGCCTCGCCAGTTATTACCGGACCGAGGCCCTGCCGGGCAGCGGGTTCCAGAAGGTCGCCCTCCCCGATGATCAGCGCTCCGGCATCTTCACCCACCCTTTCCTGCTCTCCCTCAACGCCTATCATGACAATACCTCACCCATTCACCGCGGAGTCTTCCTGAGCCGCTACGTTCTCGGCCGTCTGCTCAAGCCGCCACCGGAAGCCATCGCGTTCAAGGACGAACAGTTCGATCCCTCCCTCACCATGCGCGAAAAGGTGACCAAACTGACCGAGCAGGATACCTGCATGCAGTGCCACCGGGTGATCAACCCCGTCGGATTCAGTCTTGAGAACTTCGACGCGGTCGGCCGTTCCCGCTCCCAGGACAACAGGAAACCGGTCAACACCGTGACCGACTATATCGATGAAAAGGACGAGAAGGTGCACATTACAAGCGCGCGCGACTTCGCGACCCTGGCGGCAGGGAGCAAGGCCGCCCATCGGGCCTTCATCACCCACCTCTTCCACCACTTCACCAAGCAGTCCATCAACGCCTATGGTCCCGGAACCCTCGAATCTCTCCGTGCAAAGTTCACGGAATCTGGTTACAATATCCAGAGTTTGCTCATAGAGTGCACCGCCCTTGCGGTCAGCCATCAGGCTGAAGACAAACCGCTTGCAGCGCACTGACCAGATTCCCAACTCCCGGACCAGGACCAATCATGATGCGAAACCGCCGTGACTTTCTCCGTAACCTCGGTCTCTCTGCCGCCGCCCTGCCCTTCGTAGCCGGCCTCCCCAGCCTGCAGGCGGCTGAAGCGGCTGCCCGCCGGCAGCGTCTCATCATTGTTTTCTCTCCCAACGGAACCCTGCCCCCCTATTTCTGGCAGGATGAACCGGGCCCACTCGAAGAGCTCAAGGCCATCCTCCAACCCCTGGCCGGGTTCAAGGAGCGCATGCTCATGCTGAAGGGACTCAGCAACCAGATCCGGGGCGACGGCGACAGTCACCAGCGTGGGATCAGCTGCCTCCTCACCGGCATTGAACTCCTCCCCGGAAACATCCAGGGCGGCTCGCACACCCCCGCAGGCTGGGCCAACGGTATCTCCATCGACCAGGAAATCCGGAATTTTCTCCAGAACAACCCGGACACCCGTACCCGCTTCGGATCCCTGGAGTTCGGGGTGGCGGTCCCCGACCGGGCCGACAACTGGACCCGGATGGTCTACGCCGGTGCCAACAAACCCCTGGCACCCATCGACGATCCCTACCAGATGCTCAACAAGCTCTACGGACAACGCAAGGACCAGGCCACCCTGGCCAGCCTGCTCGACGATGTCCGGGAAGACCTCCGCAAGGTGTCCTCCAGGATCAGCGCGGAAGACCGCCAACGCCTCAAGGATCATCTTGAGCTGGTGCGGGCCATGGAAAGTGGACTCAAGCGTAGCGGAGAGGAGGAGGAACTGGCCCACCCCGAACCGAAACTCGATCCCAACATCGAACTGGTCAACGACAACACCCCGGAAGTCAGTCGGATGCAGATCGATCTCCTCGTCAATTCCCTGGCCAATGACATGTGCCGCGTGGCCACCCTGCAATACATGCGTTCGGTCGGTCAGACCCGCATGCGCTGGCTGGACGTTCAGGAGGGCCATCACCAGCTTTCCCACGAACCGGACAAGAACAAGGAAGCCCAGGAAAAGCTCCTGCGCATCAACAAGTGGTTCGCCGGCGAAGTCGCCTACCTGGCCAGGAAGCTCGACAACCTTCCCGAACCCGGAGCGGAGGGATCCATGCTCGACCACACCACCATCGTGTGGACCAACGAACTCGGCAAGGGCAGCTCTCACACTCACAACAACATTCCCTTCCTTCTGCTGGGCGGGGGTGCCGGTTTCAGGATGGGGCTTTCCCACGACTATGGCGGTCAGCCCCACAACCGCCTCCTCATGTCGCTGGCCCACTCCTTCGGACATCACGTGAAGTCCTTCGGCAACAAGAAGCACAGCCGGGGCGAACCGCTCAAGTTGGCGTAGTTGGAACCCCGACCTGGCTCCGGTGGTCGGTGCGCAATCCCTGCCAAACCCGTGGGCCGCACCCATGGCCTTCCCCGGGACCAAACCTCCCGCCCGCTTCCACGGCCCGACCATCCCCGCCTTAACCCCCCCGCGCCAAACTGACGGTGAGCCTTTCCGACGCCAGCCGACTGATCCTCCTCTCCGCAATCTGGGGATCCTCCTTCCTGTTCATGCGCATCGCCGTTCCGGAATTCGGGCCGATCTCCACCACCTTCACCCGCATTGCCGGAGCCACCCTGGCCCTCCTTCCCTTCCTCCTGCGCCCGGAAAACCGTAGCGCCCTCCGCGACTGCAAGCTCCCCCTCGCGATCCTGGGCCTTTTCAACTCGGCCCTGCCCTTCAGCCTCTTCTGCTGGGCCAGCCTCCATCTCACCTCCGGATTCTGCTCCCTGCTCAATGCCTCCACCCCCATCTGCACCGCCCTCATCGGGTTCTGCTGGCTTCGCATTCCTCTCACCAGGTTCCAGGGCCTCGGTCTCCTGGTGGGTCTGGTCGGAATCGCCCTCCTCACCGGAGACCAGCTCGACTTCAGCCGGGACGGCGCGGGATGGCCCATCCTCGCCGTCCTCGGGGCCACCTGCTGCTATGGCTTCGCCGGGCACTACGCCCGGACCAGGCTCGCCCATGTCCCCCCCCTGGCGGTTTCAGCCGGAAGCCTCCTTGCGGCCACCCTGATGGTCCTGCCCCTCGTCCTGCTCTTCCCTCCCCCGGCCCTGCCCGGCAAGGGAGCGCTCGCCAGCGCCCTCGCCCTCGCCCTGCTCTGCACCGCCCTCGCCTTCCTGCTCTTCTTCGACCTGCTCAAGCGCAACGGCGCCACTGCCGCTGCCACCGTCACCTTCATCATCCCGGTTTTCGGCATCCTCTGGGGTGCCCTCCTGCTGCAGGAGGAGGTGACCGGGCGCATGATTCTCGGGATGGTGATCGCCCTCCTCGGCACCGCCTTCGTCACCCGGTTGCTCCCACGGCAGCGCTCCCAACCAATGAGACCGACCTCCCCCTGAGGCATCCGCAAATCAGTCCTCCCGGACACCGGCGGGGAACGCCCGGATCCACACCACTCAATCGGGAACCGTGGGCACTACTGCGGGCGGCGTTGTCGGTGCCCCGGGTGCAGAGGAGTCAACTTCCAGATCGCCGGCACCCTTGTCCTTCTGCGGCTGCACCGGTGGCCCCGTCCCCGCCAGGCGGTAGATTGCAAACCCCGAGAGATGGGGTTCCTTGTTCTGGAACTTCGAATCCGGACTGAGAAGGAGATCCAGACTGCCCTCCTTGACGTCCGCCACATAGGGCCCGAAACGACTCCAGGCTCCCAGCGTCTGCTCCTTGCCCAGCTCCTTGGCGACCAGCTTTCCCACCACGTTCAAGCGCAGCGACCGCACCGAGTCTCCCTCGTCCTCCATCATCCACAGAAAGACCTGATAGCGCCCGTTCTCCTGGGGCCACTTGATCGAGAGCTTCGCATTGTTCACCGAGACCTTGCTCATCAGCATGCCTCGCAATCCCGGGCCTGCAACATATCCGAGTGGTTGCTGGAGCGAGGTAGCCGCCTGCGCAGGCGCGTCCTTGCCCGCCACCTCCACCTTGAGCCCCGCCGACTGGGCCTGAGCATGGGACATCCAGGTGCCTCCATCCACCGCCACCTCACCGCCATTGAGATTCACCCCGGCCATGAACTCCCAGGCCTGGGGCAGCGCCTGCTCTCCCACCCGGGCCCATCCGCCCGCCCGCACCTGCACCATCGCTCCGTCCTTCGGTCGATCAACCTGCACCGAGCCCTCTGCCACTTCCACCAGGGTCTCCTTCGCCCGGCTGCGCACGGTCACCCTCGCGCCCTTCAGCGTGATCCTGGCGTTCACGCTGCGAATCACCATCGGCTTGCCCACCGGCTGCGAGGCCGCCTCCACCGTCAGTTCCCCCAGCCCCAGCCGAAGCTGCTTGCCCTCCTTCTGTTTTTCCAATGTGACCTCACTTCCCGACCGGATATGCAGATACGTTTTCTCTTCCACGTAGGCCACTCGCACAGACCCCTCGCGCACCGTAATGACATCCCCTTCCCTGAGTTCGGACCCGCGCCGCAATTCGTTCTGCTTGCCGAGCTCCCGCATGATAATCCCCTCCCCGTCCACCGAGTCGACCTTGGCGATCACGCCGTCTCCCTTCGGCGGCCCGGGCGTCTTGCGGGTCAACCCGAAAAAGAGCGCTCCCCCGATCCCGATCATCAATATTACCGCTATCACGATAAACACAGTCGGATTGCTCTTGCTGGCAGAAAGAAGCCTTGGCGGAGGGGAATGACCCTGAGGCGTTCCGGGATGTGGATCGGCATAGCCGTATCCCGGAATGGGATCGGCTCCCTGTCCATACAGATTGGCCACATACCCCTGGTCATAAGGCTCCGGGGGCAACAGCTGTGCTTGAATCGGCCACGCCTGCCCCTGCGGTTGGCCACTGTCCTGCAGCGCGATTGTGGCAACCGGGGACGGGGGCGGGGGCGGAGGGGGGGGCGGAACTGCCGCCCCTGAAACCGGCACCTCATCCTCCCCTTCCAGAACCTCTTCCTCGATCACCTCATACTCATACTCATACTCATACTCATATTCCACCTCCTCGTCCTGCTCATCCTCCGCAACCGGCTCTGCCACGATCCCTCCGGATCCGACCCCATCCTCCTCTGCCGTCTCCATTCGCTCCTCCCCGTCTTCCTCACGGGGCTCTTCGGTGAAATCCTGCTCCTCCCCTCCGTGAGGTCCCTCCTCATCCGCCATTTCCTCATGGATGGCCACGATCACTTCGGCCTCCTCGACCTCTCCCTCTTCCACGACGGCCTCCAACCCGTCCAGGATCTCTGCTTCCGCATCACCCTCGACAGTTTCTTCGAGAGTCTCCCCCCCGAAGATCTCTGCGACCGGCCGCGGAGCCTCCTCCGCGGCCATGACTTCCGGCGGAGCGGGGGGCCCCACGGGGCTGACCGGTTGCGCCTGCACCACCGGTAGCAGCGCCCCCCCCTGTCCTCCGGGAGCAGCCTCCGCCACCACTTCCGGTGCGGACGTGGCTTCCGCCGCAGGCTTGTCATAAAACCCCGCGGGCGGTTCCTCGCCAACGCCCAGAAACTGCAACGCCTTCGGCATCTCCGCAGACGTTCCCATGATCAGCTTGGGTGCCGCAGCCACCGCATCCGCGTCTACCTCCGTGAGCAATCTGGGCCGCTTCGAGGCGGGCTTGTTCCCGTCATCCTCCCTTCCCTCCTTCTGGTCGGAACCTTCAACCCCGTCCTCATCAACCTTGGGATCTTTTGCACCTTTCGCTCCTTCATTTTCTTTCTCGATCCGTTCCACTCCACTCCCGGCTTCCCGGAACTTTCCCGTTGCCACCAGGTCCGCATCGAACCGGGCGGCGAACTCCGCATCCTCTTCCCGGAGCCCGGCCAACTCGACCAACGCCTCTTCGTCGAGCGTATCCGCCACGTAGCGCTCAAACAGTTCGTCCCGGGTCATCTCTCGTCTCCATAGCATCTCAACCACCCCCTCGCATCCCAAATCCCACCAGGAAATCTCCCGGGCAAATTATATTGGACCCGAGTGACACCAGAAGTCTGCTGACGACGGAACCGGCCTGCCAAGGCAGGAACCGCAGTCCCGATCTTGTTTCAGCAACCTCAACTATCGTTCCCTGCGCCCGGCGACTTCATCGCCATCTCGCCTTGCCTCCTGAGTCCTGGCAGCAATAGTCGCTGGAGGAACAACCTCGCCTTGAGATCACCCCATGACCGCCCCTCAATCCGGACCACTCCGCAACCTTCTTTTCACCGCTTGCGCTTCCATATTCGCAGCGGCCACCCTGCTTGCAACGGCCCAGACCAACGGCCAGGAGGTGCTGGCTGACTCGATAGTTGAATTCTCCGGTGTGCAGGGCCAGGACGACTGGTGGCACGGCTACCGTAATCTCACCCTGGACGGTGGTGCCAACGACTACGACCCGGCCAGTGACTTCATCGCCTTCCCCCCGGACGCCTGGCGGGGTGCACAATGGCGGCTGGCTCCGAGTGGAGCACCCTGGACCACGCTGGGACAGGAAAACACCCATCCGAATGGAACCAATAGTGCGCCCAACGAGGAGCACTGGACCGTGAGACGCTGGACGGCTTCCCCAGCTGATCTGGCCAGTTCATCCCTGCTGCAGGTCGAATGGTTCATCGCGAAGACGAACACAAACGGGGAGGGAGTCACCGCCCAGCTCCATCTCAACGGAACGATGGTGGGCAGGGCCTCGATCGCGGGCAACAACAACACCGGGGTGAACCGGATGTCCTTCGTCACCGTCGAGTCCGGGGATCATGTCGACCTGGTTCATACCCCCACGGGCCCCGGGGGCAATACCCGCGACGGAAGCGACGGCTCGGTCACTTCCATGGTGATCTCCACCGTGGTCGATGTCGACAATGACCAACTGGCGGATTCATGGGAGAGACTCTGGTTTCCCGACGACCTCACCCAGCTCGCCAGCGGGAATGATTACGACGGAGACACCATCACCGACGAGGACGAGTTTGCCAACGGCACTAATCCCGCAGCCTCGGATACCGACGGCGATGGATACCCGGATTCCGAGGAAGTCACCGCCGGGAGTGACGCCAGCAGTCCATCTTCCCTGCCACCCGGCGGGGGACTGGCTGATTCGCGCGATGGATTCTCCGGCGTGCAGGACCAGGACGGATGGAGTTTCGGCTACCGCAACTATACCGCTGATGGCGGCGGGAACAACTATGACCCGGCCAGTGACTATATTGCCTTCCCCCCGGACACCTGGCGGGGATCACAATGGAGACTGGCCTCCTCCGGTGCCCCCTGGACCACGCTGGGACCGGAAAACACCCATCCGAATGGAACCAACAGTGCGCCCAATGAGGAGCACTGGACCGTGAGACGCTGGACCGCCGGCGGACTGGATGGACCGACCGACATCAGGATCTACTGGCAGCACCGGTCCGCCAACGGGGCAGGGGACGGCACCACAGGCGCCATTCATCTGAACGGCCGGCAGGTCGATTCGCTCGCGGTCTCCGACACGGTCGGCGGAATTCGCTCATACTATGTGCATCTTGAAAACGGAGACATCATCGACCAGGTGGTCACTCCGGTGGGGGTGAGCGGAACCCGGATCGACGGAAGTGACGGCTCCTACAACTGGATGCGGATCGATACCAGGATCCCGGAAACTTCCGTCCAGCCGAATGGAAAGTATTTCATTCCGGTTGGGGCACCCGACCTCGACGGTGATTCCATTGCCGACTTCGTGGAGGCGGACCTGTTCTCCGGTGATTTGAACCAGTTGACCAACGGGCAGGACTGGGACGGGGACGGGGCGGATGACGAGGTCGAGGTGGCGGCAGGGTCTGACCCGACCCTGGCGGACACCGATAATGATGGGCTTCTTGATGGCGAGGAGTTGACAATCTACGGGAGCAACCCCTGCCTCTCCGACAGTGATGGAGACGGTCTGAATGACTTCGACGAGGTCAACGGTGACCCCGCCACCGACCCGGCGCATGCCGATTCAGACGGTGACGGCTTCAACGACAGGGAAGAGCTGGAGGCTGGCAGCGATCCCAACAGTTCCGGGGACACTCCCCTCTCGGGCACCCTGGCGGATTCCGTGACGCAGTTCTCCGGAATCCAGGACCAGGATGGATGGGAATCGGGCTACCGCAATGTCTCTCTCGATGGTGGGGGCCGGGACTACGATCCGGACAACGACTTCATCCCCTTCACGGGCGGGGACGGAGCGGGTCCCTGGGACGGGGTGGATCAGCAGTGGATCGGAACCGTCTGGGACCTCAACACCGCAGCAGCGGCTCCCTGGACCTTCCTCGGCGGAGAGGGCACCCACCCGAACGGAACAAACAACGGGGACGAGCACTGGACCATTCGCCGGTGGACCGCAAGTGACCTCACGGGAACCACCGCAGTGCGTCTCAGCTGGACCACCAAGAAAACCAATCCCAATGGTGACGGGGTGACCGGGGGAGTGCACCTCAACGGAGTCCAGCTCGACGGCGCCGTCGTCAGTGACACCACCGGCGTCACGCGGATCCTCTATGCCAACCTCAACAACGGCGATCGCATCGACCTGATTCTGAGTCCCCACGGCCTGACCGATGGAAGCGACGGCAGCGACGGATCCGCCAATGCGATCAGGATAGACAACCGGATCCCGACCGTGCCGATCCAACCTGACGGAACAATTTTCATTCCGGCCGATGCGGCCGACAGCGACGACGACGGCATTGCCGACTTCTGGGAGGAACTCTTCTTCCCGGGAGACCTGAGCCAGCTTTCAGCCGGAAGCGACTTCGATTCAGACGGGTTGAATGACGGGGATGAGGCCCTCTCCGGGACTGATCCCCTCCAGGCCGATACGGACGGGGACGGGCTCTCTGACGGGGCGGAGATCACGGCGGGCACCGATGCCCTCGACACCGATTCCGATGGAGACACCTATGAGGACTTCCACGAGATCGCTACCGGCTTCGATCCCCTTGATGCGTTCTCCAACGTGGCTGACAACTTCACCGCGATTGCGGACTCGGAGTTCGACTTTCCGTTCAGCGCCGACCCCCAGGGCGATTTCGGCTGGACCTACGGTTACTACAACACCACCCAGGATGGAGAGCCGCCCGCGAACTCGAACTTCATTCCCTTCCCGACCGATGGCAGCTTCTTCCCAGGCGCCGGAAACTTCTGGGACGGATTGAAGTTCGACTGGTCCGACGCGGTCGGCAACGCCCAGAACCCGCCATGGACCGAAATCTCACAACTGGGTGGACACCCCAACGGGGACAACAACTCGGAGGTGCACTGGGCAACCCGCAGGTGGGAGGTCCCCCAGGACGCCCAGCTCGCCCTGCACTATTTCGTGCAGAAGACAAACCCCAATGGCAGTGGAGTGACCGCCATCATCCTCCACAACGGGGAACAGCTGCACCGCACGACAATCGCAGGTAATGACACCGCCGGCAGGAAGGGATGGTCCTTCATCGATGCCAGAGCTGGCGACCACGTCGAGGTGGCACTGAGCCCGCGTGGGATCGACGGCTCCGATCACGATGGGGCCGACGGGTCAAACTTCTGGCTCATCGTCGACCCGACGATCCCACCCACCCCCCTGCAACCGGACGGCAGTCCCTTTGTTCCGGACGGCGGAGAAGATCTGCGTCTCACCCTCTTTTCCTACAACGGCACCAATGTCACTCTCCGCTGGATCTCCCGGAATGGAAACGATTACCAGGTCCAGGAGTCCGTCGATCTCCAGAACTGGAACAATATCGGAGCAACCGTCCCCGCTGCCGCGGGCGGGGTGACAGAAGCAACAATCTTGAATGCTCCCGCTTCGCCCCGCTACTACCGGTTGCTCGAACTCGATCCCTGACCGCCCAATCGAGGTATAAATATCTGTTCTAAGGGGGGGGCGGCATCCCGCTGGCCCCTTTCTGTCATTGCCTTTCCAGACATCCCGGGCGACCCTCACCGCGGGAATTCCCCCTGGGAATTCTCCTCTGGCCTGCAAAATCCCCCCGGCCCACAGCACATGAGACCCATTACCCGCTATTCAGGGGCGGCGCTTTATCTTGCCCTCGCCTGCACGACGATCACTTCCGTTCCCCTGCGTGCTCAGTCCCTGGTCATCCAGGAGTTCATGGCTTCCAACCAGGATACCATCAACGACGAAGATGGCGACAATGAGGACTGGATCGAGATCTTCAACCCGGGTGGAGCGGCGATCAATCTGGACGGCTGGTTCCTCACGGATGACGCGGCTACTCTCAACAAGTGGGCCTTCCCCGGCATTATTCTCAGTCCCGGCGAACAACTCCTCGTCTTCGCTTCCAACAAGAACCGCAATGATCCGGCAAGCGAACTTCACACCAATTTCAAGCTGACCAGCCAGGGTGAATACCTCGCCCTGGTGCGCCCCGACGGTTCCACCGTTGAGCACCACTACGCCCCCACCTTTCCCCTCCAGGTTCAGGATGTTTCCTACGGCCTCCAGCAATCCACCTCGAGTTCGCCCCTCATCTCCCCCGGAGTGGCGATGAGATACAAGGTGCCTGTCAACGGCGACGACGACGTCAGGGAAGGAACCAACCCGAACTCGTGGATCGGAACGGAATTCCCGGACAGTTCCTGGAACAGCGGCACTACGGGAGTCGGCTATGCCACCGGGAGCCCGGATGCCTATGATCCGCTGATCGAGACCGACGTCCAGGCCCTGATGTGGACCCAGCGCTCATCCATCTACCTCCGTATTCCTTTTACGATCACGGATCCTTCCGCGATCTCCGGACTTAACCTGAAAATGAAATGGGATGACGGATTCGTGGTCTACCTCAACGGGGATCCTCTCCCGGTTGCCGAAGAGAATGCCCCTTCTCCCGATCAACTCGACTACCAGTCCAGTGCCACGTCCTCCCATA
Source organism: Akkermansiaceae bacterium UBA7890 (assembly GCA_002501065.1). GTDB lineage: Bacteria > Verrucomicrobiota > Verrucomicrobiia > Verrucomicrobiales > Akkermansiaceae > Roseibacillus_B. The sequence goes on along the minus strand of DLRK01000214.1, from coordinate 11,991 downwards.
GTGACAGTCAGGCATTGGTCTACGACAACTACTCTCTCTCCTCCTCCCTCCTCACGGTGGGTTCCAACGTTCTCTGTATCCACGGCCTCAATACCTCCACCGGAAGCTCGGATTTCCTGATCCTGCCGGAGTTGGAAGCGACCAGCGTGACGGACATGGGCACGCCCGCCTACTTCACCACCCCGACCCCGAATGCACCCAACACAAGCGGGGGGAGCACCCCCGGCCCCCTGATCCGGAGTGTTACCAGGAATCTTCCTCCCCTCTCCCTCAACGCCGACCCGCTCGTGATAGAGGCAGAGGTTCTTCCCACCATGCATCCGATCAACACCGTTACTCTCACATGGCGGGTGATGTACGGGACGGAAAACACTGTCACAATGACTGACGATGGAAGCGGAGACGATGCCGTCTCCGGAGATGGCATCTACACCACCACCATTTCAACCAGCACCCTGTCCAACGGGGAGATGATCCGCTGGAAGGTGACCGCCACCGATACAGCCGACGGAAGTTCCCGCCAACCTCAGTTCCCCGATCGGTTCGACTCTCCCGAATACTTCGGGACGATCGCGGAAGATCCCTCCCTTGCGAGATCCAACCTTCCGGTCTTCCACTGGTTCACCTCCAGTCCCGGGGGTGCCAATACCACCAACGGCTCCCGCGGGTCGGTCTATTTTCTCGGGCAGTTCTACGACAACATCCAGGCTGACCGGCACGGCCAGTCCACAGGTGGTTTCCCCAAGAAGAGCTACGACTTCGATTTCAACAAGGGTGACCGCTTCAGGTACCAGGAGGGCGAAGCCCGGGTAAAGGACCTCAACATGCTGACCAACTGGGCCGACAAGTCAAAGACGCGGAACACCCTTGGATATGAAATCGTGAACAGGGCGGGCGAACCAGCACACTTCGCCTTCCCGGTCCGCATCCAGCAGAATGCCGCCTTCTTCAGCACCGCGGACATGGTGGAGGATGGTGACGAGCGCTACCTCGAACGCGTCGGCCTTGATGGCGAGGGTGCACTCTACAAGATGTACAACCGTCTCGATTCGTCAACCAGCGGAGTAAACAAGAAGACGCGCAAGAACGAGAACAACAGCGACCTGCAGGCCCTCGTCAGCGGATTGAGCCAGTCGGGGGATGCCAAGCTGCGCTACGGCTACGACAATATCGACATCCCCGGCACGATCAACTACCTGGCTGCTCTCGACCTGACCAACAACCGCGACCACGGTCACAAGAACTACTATCTCTACCGGGACACCAATGGCAGCCGGGAGTGGCGCCCGCTGGTCTGGGACATCGATCTGTGCCTCGGACGCAACTGGGTGAGCGGTCCCGCCTACTTTGATGACAGTTTCACCAACAACAACCTGCGGGCCGGACCATCCAACCGCCTGAAGACGTTCATCTTCAGCGACTCGATCCTCAACCAGATGTACCTGCGCCGCATGCGCTCCCTGATGGATAAACAGATCGGCCCTCCCGCTTCGCCGGTCAATTACCTCGTAAACCGCGTCGATGACCTCGTGGCCCTGATTGATCCCCGCGACAACGGCCAGCGCAGGGGCTCTGACGACGCCGATCTCGACTACCAGAAGTGGGGATCGTGGGGGAACCAGAACGCCATGCGGCCAGCTGCGGACCGGATCAAGTTTGAACACGTTCCCTCCCGGCGAGCCCATCTTTACGGCCTGAGTGAAATCCCCCCCGCCCAGCCGGTTGCGTCCCCCATCCGGATCAGCAGCATTGACTACAACCCGGTCGCCAACGGAGCCTCCCCGGATCAGCGAGGAGAATACTTCATCCTCGTCAACCCGAACCGATCCGCAGTCGATTGTTCCGACTGGGTGATTTCAGGCGGGATTTCGCACACCCTCCCGGCCGGCACGGTTATTCCAGCCAGAGGGCGCCTTTACGTGGCACGTGAGGCGACGGGATTCCGTGCCCGCAGTATCAGTCCGAAGGCCAACGAGAAACGCTACCTGATCAGCGGCTATGACGGACAACTCTCAGCCCGCGGAGAAACCATCACCCTCACTGACGATGCCGGCAACCTGATCGACAGCGTTGCCTACACCGGAAACCCCACTCCCGGGCAGGATTTCCTGCGGGTGAGCGAGATCCTCTATGCTCCGGCGGCACCCACCGCCGCGGAACTGGCGAGTATCGCGACCCTCAACGGGTCTGAATTCGAGTTTGTGGAATTGACCAACATCGGCCCCTCGCCGCTCGACATCAGCGGGGCACAGTTTGTGGAGGGCATCTCCTTCACCTTCCCCGCTGCCACCATCCTGAACCCGGGCGACCACATCCTGGTGGTAGCCAACCTGGCGGCCTTCAGCCTGCGTCATCCGGGTGGCCTCAATATCGCCGGGGAATACACCGGCAAACTCGACAACGACGGCGAGCAGCTACAGATCCTTGACGCCCTGGGGGAGAACATCCTTGAGTTTTCCTACAACGACGTCTGGCACGATCCCACCGACGATGACGGCTACTCGCTCGTCCTGCTCGATCCAGCCACCACGCCGGTTACCGATTTCGATCGCCCGGCGAACTGGGGTGTCAGCCTCACGGAAGGCGGGGATCCCGGGACGGAATCCACCGGCACCTCGATGACCTACGCTTTCTGGAAGTACCAGCACTTCACCGAAAACGAGATGTCCGATCCCCTCGTCACAGGCGACTCGCTTGATCTGGATTCCGACACCCTCGGAACCGTCCTGGAATACGGATTTGGACGCAACCCCCGGACCAGTGACGCAGCAGAGAGTTACCGCGCATCGATCGTGAACGACGGCGGAACCGATTACCTGGCGATGACTTTCAGGCGCCAGAAAAACTCCCTCGATCTCACCTACCTCGTCGAAGTTTCCAGCGATCTGTCCGATTGGACCACCGTCAATACCCTGACAGGCACCCCGGTGGACAACGGGGACGGCACCGAGACCGTCACCATCCGGGACAATGCGGCGGTCAGCCCCGACACCCCGCGATTCGGGCGCATCACCGTGGCGGTGGGACCGTAGCGCCAAATCCCCTGCGGCCATTCCGGCCGGCGGTGGAACCGGGATGGCCCCAAGACCCCGGGCCCGGGAAAACCACCCCTCGAACTCAGGGAGTTCGGCACGACGTGCCGGTCCGGGGCTCACTGTTGACGCCGCCCTCTACTTGCAGGAAGCTCGACGCTCTGCATGCGCTTAATTTTCCGTCCCTTCGGCCTGTTCGCCGTCTCACTCCTCCTCACCGCCTGCGACCGGAAGGAGGAGAATGAGCACTCGAGAGCGCCGGGGCAGAACGAGCCAGCTCCCCCTCCGCAAAGCAAGGCCCCGCGCCCCGACCCATCTCTGGCAAACTGGGAAGTGGAGGTCTTTTCCGCCGCAGCCGGGCAACAACTTGACGAACTGAAGCGCTTTCTCAAGGGGGAGAACGAGGTCATCGGACAGGGCACCTCGCAGGGACTGACCGGATTTCCCCTGACAGATGTGGTGCCCGAAGGGGCCTTCCACATCCGGCGGGCGAAAGAGACTGCCGGCACGGAACGCGATCTGATGGCCGCCCTGCGGGCCCTGCGGGAGAGTTTTCCCGGAGCCTCCGCCTCCCTGGCCGAAATCAAGATTGTCCGGGTGCATCTCTCCGGCAATACGGCCACCACTGAACTGTCCGTCCACCTCGCCGGCGAGACGCTGCAGATCAATGCGGAGTGGAATGCGGAATGGACACGGGACGACCCGCCCGCCCTGCTTCAGCTGAACACGACGCGTTACGAAGAGTGCGAACGCCACGGCACGGGACGACTGGTCGACTCCACGGGTCCGGTCCTGGCCTCCCTCAGGGAAAGGGAACAGTTCGTCCGCAGCATCGATCACTGGATGGGCCGGATCGAAACCCTCCTCGGCATCGAAATGGGGGGATGGCACGGACTCACCACCGCGGATGTCAACAATGACGGACTGGACGATGTTTATCTCTGCGATGGCGGCGGACTCATCAACCGTCTTCTTGTCCAGCAGGAAGACGGCACGGTGCTCGACCGCTCCCGGGAGTCCGGACTCGGTTTTCTTGACCACAGCTTCGGCTCGCTCTTTGCGGACTTCGACAACGACGGTGACCAGGACGCGGCCATCGCCCTGCTCTCCGGCGTCCTGATCATGAAGAATGACGGCACCGGGATCTTCTCCAGCGCGGAGGCAAAGAGTTTCCCGGCCGCCGTTCCCTACTCTCTGGCCGCGGCCGACTACGACCAGGATGGTGACCTCGACCTCTTCGCCAGCTGCTACGTGCAGCGTTCGGGAGCAACCCGCCACTCATTCGTGGCCCGCCCCCTTCCCTATCACGATGCCACCAACGGTGGACGCAATGAACTCCTGCGCAACGAGGGGGGACTGCGCTTTCGCAATGTGACCAAAGCAACGGGCCTCCATCCCGGAAACAGCAGGTTTTCGTATTCCGCAAGCTGGGAGGACTTCGACGAAGACGGCGACCTGGACCTCTACGTGGCCAACGACTTCGGCGGAAACAATCTCTACCGGAATCAACTGCGGGAATCCGGAAGACCGGTCTTCACCGATACGGCGGCAGAGGCCGGGGTGCGGGACGTGGCGGCGGGAATGTCCACCTGCTGGGGAGATTTTGACAACGATGGCCTGGTCGACCTCTACGTGGGAAACATGTTCTCCTCGGCAGGAAACCGCATCACCTTCCAGGATCAGTTCAAACCGGGAGGAGACCCAACGACGCGTGCACTCTATCAGCGCCACGCCCGCGGCAACTCGCTTTTCCGCAACCTTGGTAGCGGCAGGTTCGAGGACGTCAGCATATCCTCCGGGACGACCATGGGACGCTGGGCGTGGAGTTCCCTCTTCGTGGACCTCGACAACAATGGCTGGGAGGATCTCCTCGTCGCCAACGGCTTCATCACCCAGGAGGATCCCGGGGACTTGTGAAGTTTCTACTGGCGGCAGGTCGTGTCGCAGGCCCCGGAAACCACCGCAAAGACGGAAAAGCAGGGCAAGTACCTCACCGCCTTCTCCGAACTGGCCCAGCGCATTCGCGACGGGGCTTCCTTCAGCGGCCGGGAACGGCATTGTGCCTTCCTCAATACCGGACAGGGCCGCTTTGCGGATATCTCGGCCGTGAGCGGATTCGGCCTGCCCTCCGACGGGCGTGGGCTGGCGATCACGGACTGGGACCATGACGGCGACCTCGACCTCTGGCTTTCCAACCGCTCCGCCCCGCGTGCTCAGTTCCTGCAGAACAGGATTCCGCCGCAGGGCTCAGGGTGGATTGCCTTTCGACTGCAGGGAGACCCTTCCAGGAACTGCCCGCAAGATGGAATCGGTTCGCAGGTCGAGCTGGTCACCGGCAATTCGCCCCAGCGACGGATCAAGACGCTCCATGCGGGGAACGGTCTGATGAGCCAGTCCAGTAAATGGCTGCACTTCGGCCTGGGGGGCAACGAACGGGAAGTCTCAAAGGTAGAAGTACGCTGGGCAGGTGGAGTGACCGAAGAGTTCTCAGGACTGCAATCCGGAAGCCGCTGGCTGCTGGTGCAGGGCAGCGGCCAGGCCAGACCGGTCAAGCAACGGGAAAAGATCTCCCTGCCGGAGGGTGGACTCGACCTGGGGGAGCCTACCGAAGTTGCCCGAATCCGCCTCTCGCAACCGCTCAGGATTCCCGAACTCACTTATCGCGATTTTTCCGGACAGCCCCGAAGCATTACAGATCTCGCCAACCGGAAAGCAGTCCTGATCAACCTGTGGGCAACCTGGTGTAACCCCTGTGCCGCCGAATTGGAGGACTTCGAGAAGGCCAGGGCGGACTTCGCAAAGGAAGGCGTCGAGATCATTGCTCTCAATGTCGATCACCTCGGCCCCGGCGACCAGGTCACTCCCGCGCAGGCGGCCCGGGCCCTGGCCAGGTTCGGGTTCCGGGGAAATGGAGGCATGGCGGATACGAAACTCATCGCCCTCCTCGAAGAATCGATCCTTGCCAGCGTCTATCGCCATCACCGCATGCCGGTCCCGGTCAGCTTTCTCATCGACCGGGGCGGCTGGCTCAGTGCGATCTACAAGGGACCGGTGAAGGTCGCACAGGTCCTTGCCGACCGGAAGGAACTGGGCCGGAGTCCCGAGGCTGCGCTGGCGGCCGCGGTTCCCTTCCCGGGCACCTGGGCGCAGATGCACTTCCCCGGCAATCCAATGGCGATTTCGGCGGCCTCCCTGGAGGGTGGCTATCTTGCGGAGGCACGAACCACCCTGCTGGAGTTCCTTGAGAAGCACGACACCCCGCCGGGTGACCCGAAGATTCCCGCCGAGCACCAGCGCAACATGCAACTGGGCGGGGTCCACTTTCAACTCGGTGAAGTGGCCCTCCTGGAAAACAGGGAAACCGAGGCGCTTGCTTCCTATCAATTGAGTCTGCGCTACAACCCGCGGCAGATCCCGGCCCTCAACAGTCTCGCCTGGTTGCGGGCCACCTCATCCGATCCGAACGTAAGGGACGGTCCGCGGGCCCTGGGACACGCCACCTTCATGATGCAGGCCCCGGGGGTGTCCGAGAACCCCGCCCTGCTCGGCACCCTCGCGGCCGCCTACGCCGCCGCCGGAAAGTTCCCCGAGGCGGCAAACACCACGACTCGCGTGATCAACATCCTGGAGTCGCGTGGGGTGACACCCGAACTGGCCAGACACCGGGAACGGTTGAAGTTGTATCAGGAAGGGACCGCACTCTCCCTCTCCCGGGACAAGCCTGCTCCATGATCCTCCCGACGACCTCGCCCCGGCATGGTTGGGGTGGACGCACCCGCAAGGGCCCTGCGGGTCCGTAATATTTCTCCTTTGACCGGGAGTGGGGGGCAGACAAGGATCACGGCATGGCCATCCGAGCCGGAATCCTTACCCTCTCTTTTTCCCTTTCGATCAATGCGGCATCCCACGCAGCTGAAAACTGGGACCAGTTTCGCGGCCCAGGCGAGCAGGGACAGGCAGAGGCCAGCCGCCTCCCCACGGAGTGGGGCGAGAAGAAGAACGTGGCCTGGAAAACACCCGTCGAAGGCAAGGCCTGGTCCTCCCCGGTGGTCTGGGGAGATCGCATCTGGGTGACCAAGGCCAATCCCAAGGGAACGGAACTGTCGGTGGTCTGCCTCAACAAGTCCAACGGGAAGGTTCTCTACGACAAGCTCCTCTGGAAAGTGGAGGATCCCCAGTTCTGCCACGCCTTCAATTCCTACGCCTCTCCCACCCCGGTCCTCGAGGACGGCCTGGTCTATCTCACCTTTGGATCGCCCTACACGGCCTGTCTCAAGGCCTCGGATGGTGAAGTCGTCTGGAAGCGCAGCGACTTCGTCTGCGATCATTTCCGCGGGGCCGGCTCGTCGCCCATCCTCTACAAGGGTCTCCTCATCCTGAACTTCGACGGCGCCGATCACCAGTTCGTGGTGGCCATGGACAAGAAGACCGGAAAGACCATCTGGAAGACGCCCCGCAGCGTGGACTACCGTGATCTCGATGCGAACGGCAAGCCCAAGCGGGACGGCGACATGCGCAAGGCCTATGGCACCCCGCTCATCTTGAAGGCCGCGGGCGGACACGACCTCCTCGTGAGCGCCGGGGCAATGGCGCTCTACGGATACGACCCCATGACCGGCAAGGAACTCTGGCGGGTGGAAACGATCGGCACCCACTCCTCCTCCTGCCGTCCGGTCACCGGCCACGGATTGATCTACGCCACCATGGGCTTCAGCAAGGGCCTTCTCATCGCCGTGCGACCCGGCGGAAAGGGCCTCGTCAGTGGGAGCCACGTCGCGTGGAAGTACAACAAGGCCGCTCCCAAGAAACCATCCATCCTCCTGCACGGGGACCTCCTCTTCATGGTCGACGACGGCGGGGTTGCGGCCTGCCTGGATGCGAAAAGCGGCAAGGAGATCTGGAAGCAGCGCATCGGGGGAAACTTTTCGGCCTCTCCCATCCTGGCTGACGGCAGGATCTACCTCTTCGACGAGGATGGCAAGGGGACCGTCATTGCAGCCGACAGGGCATTCAAGGTGATTGCCACCAACGAACTGGAAGCCGGGTGCATGGGATCGCCGGCCGTCTCGGGCGACCTCCTCATCGTACGCACCAAGAAGGCCCTCTACGGGATCCGCAACCGGTAAGGCCCCCGCCTCTTCTACTTCCCGAAGGCGTAGAGATGATCCTGCGTCTGGACGTAGAGGGTTCCGTTGGCAGCCACCAGGCTGGAATAAATGGGCCCCGAGAACTCGGCGATCCCGATCTCCTCAAGTTTGCGCCCCTCCTTCAGGATGACCACCTCCCCATCCTCGGTTCCGATATAGATCCTGCCGTCAACCACCAGGGTGGAGCCCCAGATCCGGCTCAGGGTATCGTGAACCCAGACGGGCTTGCCGGTCCTGATATCAACGCAGTGCACCTGCCCGGTGAAGTCGGCCACGTAGACCAGGCCGTCCTTGACCGAAGGTGTGGAGAGTGAGCGGTTGATCTTCCGGTAGGTCCAGTCCGCCTTCCCGGTTTCCGCATCGACACAACTCAACATGCCCACCCCGTCACCGTTCTCGGGATCCTGTCCGATGGTGACGTAGACCTTGCCCTCGTGGTAAACGGGCGTCCCCACGATCTCGCTGGGACCCTTGTAGGAGGGATACTCGCGGGGCTTGCCCTTGTCATCGACCCGGTAGTCAGGTGCGTTGGCATCGATCCGCCAAAGCTCCTTGAGCGTCCTGTGCCCCTTCGCCGTTTGTTCCCCATCAAGATCAAAGGCGTGCAGGAAGCCGTCCCCGCCCCCGAAGAAAACCGCGGATTGTCCTCCGTGCCTGCCGATACAGGGCGACGACCAGTTGCAATGCATGGTCGCTTTTGCGATTCCAGCCTGCTCCACGTTCCTGAGTTTGCCGGTGACGGCATCGAGGGAAATCAGACAGGGGGCGTCGGGGGTCGAGTTGTGTTCGTGTTCTTCATCGAGGCCGTTCGACGTGGTCGCAATAATCCTGCCCTCTGCCAGGGCCGCTGAACTACTGGTGATATTGTGCGGTACCACTCCCAGGGACTTTATCATGTCATAGGTCCACAGGATGTCGGCATCAGTCGGCCCCACCTTCCGGGGTTCCTTGCCCGGACCGGCCATGTAGTGACCCTCGCCCGGAAAACCATCGTTCCCGTCCGCCAGACCCTTCAGGTCCAGGCAGGCCACCTCGCCACGATTGGTCATGACATAACCCCGGTCACCATCGATGAGGGTGGAAGAGCAGATCCCGAGGTATTCCCAGTCCACCTCATCGCCTCCCGGCAGCTTGGGAACGGTCAATTGCCAGAGGAAGGTCCCATCCTGCTCCCGGAATGCCATGACCACTCCCCGGTCGCCCACGATGGCCGGATTTCTCGGATTCTCGTTATTGGTTCCCACCAGGACCAGCCCATTGCCGATGGTGGGCGTCCCGTAAGCCTCCGTGCCGAGAGTCACCACCCACTTGCAGCCCTCGACGGTGGCGGGATTGATCTCGCCCTCCCTGTCCTCGAATTCCTCCCCGCCCGAGATAACGACCGGCAGGCCCTTTTCAGCGGAGACCATATTCTTGTCCGGACTACCACCCCACTCAGACCAGGAAGCCGCCCCGGCCTGGAGAGACGGAAGAAGGAGAAAACCACATGCAAGGACGGGGAGAAAAGAGGACATCATCTTCACGGGAACGGTGACAATCAAACGGCGCCAGAGTGCTCAAACTTTCGCCGAAGCCTGACTGGATCATTGAAACATTGGCGGCCCGCGGCGAGTGGAATCCCCACAAAACAACGGTCTTCCGGTCACCCGCCCACGCGGTGACGCTCCTGCGGGGTGTTTAGCCGCACAAAACAGCGGACATCCCGGTCATTTTGCCCGGAACGCCATTTCCCGGGCCCGTCCATCCAGTCAGGACACCCAACAGGCTCTCCGACGGAGGTCCGCAGGGCCTGGTTCAGTACGTGAAAAGGCCCGCCGACAAATGTCCGCGGGCCAATTCTTCGAATTCGATCTTTGGTTGGTCCTTCCAGTCAGGCCGGAGCCTGGTGAAAAGATGGGGCTTGGGAGCTCGCCACGCTCTCTTTCCCCGAACACTGGCATTTGGCGCCCAGCTTCACCCGTCGAGTGTCGCTGGCTGTCAGTTTCCCGACGCTGCGCTGGTCTGCATGAACGATTGCATTCCGTTTCGGTTCCGCAGCGGAACCGGCCGACGGTGTCACCACCACCAGCTTGTCGGGTGAGACTTCTCAGCCCGGTCTTTGCACACCTTGCAAGCGTGCGTCCACCGGACCCGGCTCAGGATGCTTCTGAGAATGAGTGCATCCCTCACCACTTCCGCAAGGTCGGCATCTGCGACAGGCTGTAAACAGCTGGAAGTCACGGATCGTTGGCCTCGCGCCACGGGTCTTGTCTCTTACCCCTCAAGTTGCCTTTCCCTTCTCGCCTGGACGACTCCACTCCTTTTGGGGAGAGCCTCCCAGCGATCGGATCTTATCGCGTCCCCCTGCTTCCCGCCGGCCTCCCGACGCCTTCACAACGGACCGCTCAATCCGCGGTGTTCCATTCCCCCCTTTTCTCAGCCCGGTTGCGACACCGGACGGATACGACGGCGTTTTGTTCGTTCAAAACCGCCGGGTAGTGGATCACCACACTGGCTCACAGTAGCAACTGACAGTCGTAGGTCGACTGACTGCGTCCGCCTCAAGGCCCGAAACCACGGACCAGCTGAGGCGTAACTCGGCTTGCGGCTGATTTTTCCATTCCGCGCCACTTTGATTTGCATCGCAGGACGGGACCGCTCACCGCCTGGCTTCCTGGTCGTTAGACACGGAAAGGAACGACCCTCTCCGAGGAAGCCGGTGATATGTGGCCTGTGAAATCAGATTCTCCATTAGATGATGAGTCTGGTTTCCCAGGGGCCGGGAACGCCAGTTCCTCCCGACCATTGTCCAGGTTTGCACCTGGGTTTATCCCGGAGCGCCTTGAGCTTGGCTTGCGCCTCGCTCGCGCCCTTGTTCTGTCAAAGAGCAAGTCCCCTTTCGGGAACGCCATGATCTAAACACAGGGGCAAAAACCGGTCAACTGGAAAACTGCATAAACCATTAAAAGTGAGTAAGTTGCGAATACGATAGGGAAAACCTGTGACAGCTTCTCAGAATGAACGAGTTACAATCCCACTGCCTTCCAAACCTTCTGGAAAGGCTTTGGGAATAATCGGTGGAGAAGCCCGCCAGCCACAGGAAAGGCCCGCTTTCCCCCCTCCGTAGCAATCGTTTTCCCCCGGGAAGGTCCTGCTGCTCCCGGTCCGTCCGAGTCATCTGTTAGATCCTGTTAGGTTATCCTGCATCCGATTGCAGGCCTCTCTCTTCAGTTATCAAACATTAATACTGTTAGGTCACGGCATCCTGCTTCTTCGTTGTTCTCCGGAGAATCAGATAACGCCTTTCCTGCAGATCCAGCAGGATTTGGCAGACTCTCCCAGTTAATCCCATGACAGTATTGAAGAGTCCCTCCTGCCGTTGTAGGATCAAGTATGCCAAAGACCTCTCTGGTTCACGGATCCTGGACATGCGCGACCATCGCGGCCTTCGTCCTCGGGTCCCACTACTTTCCCGGTGCAATCGCTGGGCGGCGGGACATGCCCAGCACCCACACCTCCGGAGGTGATGCCAAGAGCACCGCTCTACGGGGAGATCGAAACTCAGGTGCAGGACAGACCCCTCTCCATGGCAACTCTTCTGCTCTCTCACGTCCGGAAAAGGGAGACCTCCTGCGCCATACGGCGACAGCCCTCACCGCATCGGAGATCCTGGCTCTCGGAAAAGCCTTCAAGGCAAACAGCAACCCTATTGAGCGCCGTCTTGCCTTCTCCCGGCTGCTGGAGGGTTTGACTTCCGAGAATGGCCTCCTGATCCGTGCTCAAATTGAGCACCTCCCGGAAAACAGTTCCGAGTTCCGCGAGTTCCACTACGC
>DLRK01000063.1 GCA_002501065.1 Akkermansiaceae bacterium UBA7890 | reverse complement strand
GTGAAGGAATCGTAGTTGTCGATGACGAGCAGCATTGGGGTGGTGGTTGGAAATGGGAGAACTGGACAGAATCAGTCGTTGGGGACTTGAGCTCGGGATCGCCGGGTCCTTCCGGTAATGAACGAAACAATGGCCACCACCATGTCCCCTTCTCCAATCAATTCATTCATGGTTTCCGGTGCTCCTTCAACCCTCCAGGGTCCTGGCCAGAGCAATGGCTCGCAGCATGCCCATCGCCTTGTTGACCGTTTCGTTGTACTCGTAGACAGGGTCGCTGTCCGCCACCACACCAGCGCCCGCCTGCACGTAGACCTTGCCTTCCTTGAGAAGGCACGTGCGCAGGGCGATGCAGGAGTCGTGCGCACCGTCCCAACCGAAGTAACCCACCGCCCCTGCGTAAGCATTGCGCTTGTTGCGCTCCAGTTCATTGATGATCTGCATGGCCCTGATCTTGGGGGCCCCGCTTACTGTGCCTGCCGGGAAGGTGGCTCGCAGGACATCGTAGGAACTGTGCTCCGGGGAGAGTTCACCCGTAACGTTGGAGACGATATGCATGACATGGCTGTAGCGCTCCACGATCATGAAGTCGTCTACTTCCACCGTGGCGTGAGTGGCAATGCGTCCCACATCGTTACGGGCCAGATCCACCAGCATGACATGCTCGGCGCGCTCCTTCTCGTCGGCCAGAAGGTCGGCGGCAAGGGCATCGTCTTCCTCAGGGGTCCGGCCACGCCACCGCGTGCCCGCGATGGGCCGGATGTCGATCCGGCCCTCGATACAACGCACATGCACCTCGGGGGAACTGCCCACCAGGGAGAAGTCACCCAACTCAAGAATGAACATGTAGGGGGAGGGATTGACGTGACGCAGGGCACGATAGAGATCGATGGGGGCCGCTTCAAAGGGCGCCTCGAAACGCTGGCTGGGCACCACCTGGAAGATATCGCCGGCCCCGATGTATTCCTTGGCCTTGCTCACCATGGCCTCAAACTGCTCCTGCGTAGTGTTACTCACGGGATCCGGAGTGACCGTGTCCTGCAAACCATTGAGAGCCGGGACGTGCAGGGGACGATCGAGAATTTCAATCAACGAAGACACCCGTCCCACGGCCTCGAGGTAGGCTTCCTCCGGAGTATCATGATCGGCCAGCATGGCATTGGCCACCACCAACAGGCGGCGTAACTTGTGATCAAACAGAAGTACCGTGTCGGTGATCAGAAAGACTGCCTCGGGCAATTCGAGATCATCCGGTGGCGGTTCGCCAATACTCGGCTCGAATTGCCGCACCGCATCGTAGGCCAGGTAACCCACCGCTCCTCCGAAAAAGGGGGGAGCATTCCCGTGGGCCACGGGTTGGAAACGAGACATGAACTTCTCGAGTTCAGCCAGGGGATCACGCTCGGCGCTGATCGTCTCCTCCTCACTGCCATCCCGGATACGAACCTCCTTGCCGCGGGCCTCGAAAACCCGGCGCGGACCGCTCCCCACGATTGACCAGCGACCGCTGGCATCGGTGCTCTCCGCGCTCTCAAAGAGAAAGGCATGACGCCCGTCCCGAATCTTGAGGTAGGCCGAAAGGGGCGTCTCGAAATCCGCGGTCAACTGAGCGTAGACCGGCACCACGTTTCCCTGCTCCGCGAGTTCGCGGAACTCTTCAATCGACGGTTTGACAGCCGGAAGGGACAAGGGGCGAGAGCATGACCGGGAACCGCCGAAGCGCAACGGTTAAAAGCCCGTCGGAAGCGCTATCCGATGGCCAGATTCATCTGATCCATGACCACCGGAGCAGAGCACCCGGACTCCCCCTCTTCCTCCATGATCTCCACCCAGCAGGTGGGCGTATCCTGCGAGGCTACATGGACATCGAGTCGTCCTTCTGATGCCGCTGCCCGCATCACGGCAGCAGCCAAATCGGGACAATTGCAATCGCGGCTCAGGTGCCCCAGGACCACCGTCTCCAGTCCATGCGCAAGAAGCCCCTCCACCAGTTCCGCCGTCTGCGTATTGGAGAGATGACCATGGCGTGAGGAAATGCGCTGCTTGATCGACCAGGGCCGTCTGGTGTCCTCCTCCAGCATTCCCTGGTCGTAGTTGGCCTCTATCAGGAGAGCGCAGACCCCGCGCAGGCGCTCACGCACGAGGGTGGTCACGTGACCGAAGTCCGTTGCGAAGCCGATCCGCGCTCCATTCGCCTCACAGACAAACCCAACCGGATCAACCGCATCGTGCGGGAGGGCAAAGGCCTCCACCGTGATTCCACCCACCTGGAACGACTGGCTACGCTGAAAGATCCGCCACTCGATCTGATCGCCCATACGCTCCTCCAGTAACTCACGAGTGAGCGCATTGGCATAGACCGGTATGGGGCGTTTGCGCAGGAATACCTTCAACCCCCCGGTATGGTCACTGTGTTCATGCGACAGGAGAATGCCGTCAATGGAATCGGGATCCACTCCAATACCCTGCAACCGCTGGCAGAGCTGCCTGGCGCTGAGGCCTGCGTCAATCAGGATGGTGGTTTCCCGATCAGCCACTACGACGGCGTTTCCGCCGCTACCGCTTCCCAGGACCGCCAACCTCATACTCCGTAAATCTTAAGGATCTTCCTCCTCCCCTGCGAGATTGAATTTCATATTTCCCTCCAGTTTTTCAGATATTCCCAACCGCAATCCCTGTGCTACAATCAATCTGCTCATCATTACAGCCGCTTCGCTCCTCAACCCTCCTCTCCCTGACAAGCCACTGCCTTGAAATCTGTCCACCTCTTCCGCCGGCTTCACCACTTCAAGGCCCTCGTCCTGGTATCCCTGACCCTCACCGTGCTGGGAGCGTTCGCGGGGCTTTACTGGCTGAACAGCCATGGCTTCGCCGGGCGTTGGAGCGAACGCATCGCGACGGAACTGACGCGGCGGGGCATCCACGCCGAATTCGAGTCGGTCCGCTTTTCCCCCACCCGTGGAGTGGTCGCGAAAGAGGTGCGCTTTTTCACCGACGAGACCCGGCAGGAAGTCTATGCCCGCATCCCTGTCCTGCGCTTCGATGTCGACCGCGGAAAGGCCTTCCGGGGCAAACTCCAGATTCGACGGATCAACATGGAAAACGCCCAACTCATGGTGCCGGTGGGCGAGGATATTTCCCTGCAGATTGATGACCTGACCGGGCGGGCCAGTGTGGACCGCCACAATCGTCTCCGACTGGAGGCTGATCGGGGCACCCTGGGAGGCATGAAGTTCCAGCTGGAAATCGAGCTGGACGGTTTCCAACTCGGCAAGCTGCCCGATGGACTCGACACAAAAACCGACTCCGAACGCCGGGCCGGTTTCACCAGGGATCTCCTCAAGGAACTGGCCCGCTGGTCATTCCCCGCCGACAGTCCCCCGCTCCTCCGGTTGCATGTCAAAGGCAGCCTCGACCGACCGACCGACATCCGCACCACCATCTCCCTCACCGCCGACGAACTCAAGCGACTCGACTACCCCATGGAGGATGTCCATATCTCCGGAGAACTCGACAGCCGGGCCCTGACCATTGATGACCTGCGCTTCTCGGACAATGGAGGGCAATTAAGTCTGCAGGCACACTACGACCTTGAGGACAAGACCGGCGGATACCAGGGCTCTTCCTCCATTCAGATCACGGACCTGCTGCGCAATGGGCTTCAGGATGACTCGCTTTCTCAGTTCATATCCCCCCACGCACCCAGGCTGAACGCCCGCGGAAAATTCGCCTTGGGCGAGACCGGCATCCGCCTCAGTGCCATCGGTTCCCTGTCCTGCAATCACTTCCGTTTCCTGGACATTCCCTTCGAGAAGATCAACACCGAGTTTTCCTGGCAGAATGGCGATATCTACCTGCGAAACCTCATCGTCAAGCACGAGACCGGTGAACTGGCCGGCGAAGTCAAATTGAAGGACGACCTCGTCCAGTACCGTGCACGTACCAGCCTGCCGTTGTCTGCTTACCAGCCGTTCATGAAGGAAAAAAGCGGACTTGAGCGGGTCCTCGCAGACAGCAAGTTCACCAGCGAAAGCCGCATTCTTATAGATGCCCGGGGATCCATCCAGAGGAGCAACCTGCGTGACTGGGATGCTACCGGAACCTTTCGCGTCGAGAATTTCTCCTACAACGAAGTCCCGATCGTCCTCGCCGCTGCAGACTTCTACATATCCCCTCTCGACTACATCTTTGACAACGTGGAGGCGGTCTTCGACTACCGGGCGCACGAGCGCACGAAAGAATTCGAGGGACCGGCATCGGGAACGATCCGGGCACGCCAGATCCACTTCGACACTGAGACCGACCTTACAAGCCTGGTCACCCTGAAGGGCAAAGCCTGGCCTGCCCCCCTCCTGCAACTCTTCATTCCTGACACTGCCCAGCAGATCGCGGAGACTTACCGCTTCCGCAATCCTCCCTCCCTTGTTGCCAACGGTGTCATCGATCACCGCAACCCTGACACGCGTACCGATATGCTCACCGAAGTCACGGCCGACGGCCTGACAGACTGCACCTTCCTTGGACAATCCGTGGAGATCTCAGGACTCTCAGGTAAGATAAACGTCCGCCATCGGCAGAACGAGATTACCGAACTCACCATGGAAACCCTGGGCGGCAAGATCGACGGCAGCGTCACACACCGCTCGCACCCCGACCGCCTTTCCGTCCGCCTGAAGTGTCAGGATTTGGACATCTCGAAGGTCAGCACCACCTACAACTTTTCCACGGTGGTCCCGGGCTCCCTCACCGCGTCCGTGGCGGCCGAGGCCACCAGGGCCCCGCACGATGACGGAACAGGAAAATGGGGAGTCGAGGGATCCTGTCAACTGGGGACCTGCTCCTACAATGGGGTCCTCATCGCGGGAGGATCCACCCGGTTCTCCATCAACCCGGAGGGCTACACCTTCACGGACGGAAAACTGGAGTTCGACTACACCGACTATCTCCTCAGAAAGCGCTACAGCGGACCCCGGCGGGCGAACATGCAGGTCGATCGCATCCAGCACCACCGGGAGAACCTCACGACAGACATTGCCAACCTCCGCGGGAGTGCCTGGCCCGGCCCCCTCCTCCGTCTCGTCGATTCCAAGGGAGCGGACCTCGTGAACGAAATGTTCGGCTTCCACCAACCACCGCTCATCAGCACTTCCGGCCGGGTCGATCACAGCAAACGGGGGACCGGCACTCTCCTCACATCGACCGTAAAGGGACAGGGGCCCATCGATTACGAGTTTCTCAACCGGACTCTTCAGCTCACTTCAGTGTCTGCCACCATCAAGACCACCCCGCATCGCCACGAGGTGAAAGAACTCGTTTTCGGCACTTTTGGCGGAACTGCCGGCGGAGAGATCACCATCACGTCAACGCCAGGGGAACCGACCGGCATCGAGGCCGGCCTGCGCTGGGATGACCTGAACCTCTCCGAGATCGGCCGGAAGTTTACCTTCGAGAAAGCCGCTCAGGGGAAGATCACCGGACGCATTGACTTCACCACCCTGGCCGGACAAACCGATACGCTGAATGGTAAGGGCGTGATCGGTCTGCGCAACGGGCAACTCTTTCACGTGCCCATCTTCGGCCCCCTCTCCCTTCCTCTCGGCACGGTTCTGAGCAAGGAGTTCAGCCACGAGCAGGCCCGCGACGCCTCTACCACCTTCGTCCTCAAGAATGGCGTTGCCTTTACCAGGGACTTCCTGACCTCCACTCCTTCCACCACTTTCGTCGGAGAAGGGTCCATCGACCTGGCCAACAAGCAGGTGGACCTGACCATGCGCATGAATGCGCGGGGCCTGCTCGGCCTGGTAACGCTCCCCCTCACTCCCGTCAGGGGCCTCTTCCAATTCCGTGGGCAGGGTCCTCTCAGTAAGCCCGTCTGGCGCAGCGCCCCCTTCACCCAGCCAGCCGGGGGCCGGGCCCACCCCATTTTCAAGACCCCTCGTGCCCAAATCGTGCCCGAACGCTGAGACCCTGTCGAAACCAGCAGCAGGCAGCGATCCGACCCGGTCAGAGGCCAGGCTCCACCAGAGCTTGCGCCCCGGCACATTCTGCGTCACGTTCAGTCCATTCAGAGGATTCAAGAACCATGAGTGAACCCATTGCCAATCAGGAGGAGCAGTCTGGGACTCCCCCTTCCACCCAGCAAGCGGCCAACGACCTGCGCGAGGCAGCTGGCGAAAAGACGCGCCAGATCGCCCAGAGTGCGGAAGAACGGGCACAGTTACTTAAGGAATCCGCTGCCCAGAAAGCACAACACTTCAGAGAGTATGCCGGCGAGAAGGCCTCCCAGATTGCCGATGTTGCCGGCGAGAAAGCGGCCCAGTTCAAGGACGCTGCCGGCGAACACTGGGAGGAAACCCGGGTCAAGGCACGCGAAGTCCACGCCGACCTGGAAGATTACATCCGGCAACATCCCACCAAGTCCGTCCTGGTGGCGGCCGGAGTGGGATTCCTGCTCGGCCTGATCGTGCGCAGGTGAACAACCTCGTATCTCCGTCCCCCTGCCCCGGTCCATCTTCCTCTTCCCTAGCTCCTACGACGCGTCATGTCCGGCTGGTTTCAAAAGTCCGGCTCCTCCTCCGATCCCTCGCCGGAAAGCGGGAAACATGACCCTGCCGGAAAATCAGCCCACCAGTTCGGAGAAGGTCTTGGCGATCATCTGAAAGCCCGCGCCGAACTCCTCTCCATCGAGACGCGTGAAGCGGGCGAGGTGGCGGCTCGCAAGGGATCACTCGCAATCGCCGCTGTCGTGTTTCTCTTCTTTGCCTATGCTCTCGTCCTGGCCACCGTCGTCTCTCTCCTCGGTCGCTGGCTGGAGAGCCTGTCCAGTCAGTTCTCCGGACTTGGATGGCAACTGGCTGCCCTCGCCGCCGGTTTCCTGCATTTCCTCGTCGCCCTCGCCCTTTTCAGGAAACTGAAACAGAAGCGGGAACTCAACCTTTTCGAATTCACGCGCGCAGAGTTCAACAAAGACCGCGAATGGCTCAACCAAAGCAAAACCTCCGCGAACGAAAACGAGAGCTCGTCCTGAGTCTGGATGCCTCGCGCCTCCGGCTTGTTGAGGGCTCGGCCGACCTGCGGAAGCGGCTCAGCCCGATCCACATCGCCTCCTCCTATCTGCGCCGCCACCCCCTGCAAATCTTCGGAGCTACCTCTATAGGAGTAGCTCTGCTCACCTGGCTCCTCATCCCCCGCGGCCGCGCCAGGGACCAAAAACTTCCAAAATCGCCGAGCCGACGCCTTGCGGGCTGGATTATCGTGCTCTTGAAGGGTTCAATTCGCAACTGGTTGTTCACCCGGGTCATGGATTATCTCCGAACGAAACAATCGGAAACGGATTCCTTGCTTGGCCCCTAGCGGTTTCTATGGTTTCCACATCGCCACCACTCCGCCGCAACGTGAGGCGCCTGTAACTCCATGTCCGAACATCAAGTCCTTGCTCACGTCGATGAATACCTTGCCATCGGCATTGAGTATGATTGCTCCGATATTCACCTTCCCGCCCGGTATCCTCCGGCCTGGCGCCGTTACGGCAGCCTGGCCCCGATCTGGGAAGGCCACCCCCCCCTCACCTCTGAGGACACCGAGCGTCTCGCTCGCTCCTTCCTGACAGAGCGGGAATGGAGCCGCCTCCAGAAAATCGGGGATGTGGACTTTGCCTACCAGAACGAACAGGGCCGCTTCCGTGCCTCCGTTGTGAAGCAGCGTCTCGGCCTTGATATCGTCTTCCGCATCATCAGCACGGAGCTGCGCGACCTTCCCGCCCTGGGACTGCCAGTCGACCATCTCATCCCGCTCACCCGCTACCACAACGGCCTCCTGCTGGTCACTGGTTCGGTGGGATCCGGAAAATCGACCACCCTGGCTGCTCTCGTCGATTTCATCAACCAGGACCGTGAAGATCACATCCTCACTCTGGAGGATCCCATTGAGTATGTCTTTGATTCCAAGAACTGCCACGTCAACCAACGCGAAGTTCACTCTCACACCGAATCATTCCCCAAGGCTCTGCGGGGAGCCCTGCGGGAAGATCCCGACGTCATCATGGTTGGGGAAATGCGGAACCTAGAAACCATCTCACTGGCCCTTACCGCCGCCGAAACGGGTCACCTCGTCCTCGCTACCCTTCACACCGGAAATGCCCCGCGCACCCTCGACCGGATCCTCGATGTCTTCCCGGTCGATCAACGTGGTCAAATCCGTGTCATGGTCTCCGAGTCGCTTCGCGGCGTCATCTCCCAGCAACTGGTCCCCAACATTGAAGGGGACGGCCGCTGCCTCGCTCTCGAACTTCTCGTCAATACCCCCGCAGTGGCCGCCACCATCCGGGACGGCAAGACCTTCATGCTCCCGGGGATCATGCAGACCGGCAAGAACGTCGGAATGATCACGATGGATGAGTCGCTCCGAAACCTTTACGTCCAAGGAAAGATCACGCAGGAGGAAGCGCTTTTCCGCTGCGAAGACAAGGTCCAGATGAAAACCTTTTTCCAGTCCTGAACAGCTCTCCTCATGGCGAGAATCGACGCATATTTTCAGCACCTCATCGAGTCCGGTGGCTCGGACCTGCACCTCGCGGAAGGGGCTCCCCCGAAGGTTCGAATCCACGGATCCATTTCGGCCATCCCCAACCAGTCCGTCCTCGAAGGCGATGACTTCAAGAATCTTCTGGCCGAGATCTGCGATGAGAAATCCTTCCAGGGCTATCTCGAATCCGGCGACCTCGACTTCGCCTACGAGATGGACGAAGACTCACGCTTCCGTTGTAACTACCTCCAGCAGAAGAACGGACTTGCCGCCGTCTTCCGTCTCATTCCCACCGAGATCGCCTCCCTGGAGGAGTTGAATATTCCCACCGTGGTAAAGGAGTTCGGACACATGCGCTCCGGACTGGTCCTCGTTACCGGTCCCACCGGATCCGGAAAATCCACCACTCTCGCTGCCCTCCTTGACTACATCAACACGAATTTCTCCCGCCACATCATCACGGTGGAAGAACCTATTGAGTTCGTGCACAGCAACAAGCGCAGCATCATTACCCAGCGGGAAGTCCCCATCCAGACTCCCTCCTTTGCTGACGGCCTGCGGGCCGCCCTGCGGGAAGACGCTGACATCGTGCTCGTAGGTGAGATGCGTGATCTCGAAACCATCTCCCTCGCTCTCACCGCCGCGGAAACCGGACTCCTCGTCTTCGGCACACTGCACACAAACAACGCGCGAAAGACCGTTGATCGTCTCGTTGACGTCTTCCCGGCCGACCAGCAATCGCAGGTCCGCACCATGCTCGCTGCCTCCCTGCGCGGCGTGGTGGCCCAGTTACTCATGAAACGCAGCGACAAACCCGGTCGCTGTGCTGTCAACGAAATCATGTTCGCCACCCCCGCGGTCTCTGCCATCATCCGGGAAGGACAGACCCAGAAGCTCTATGACGTTATCATTGGTGGAAAAGCCGAGGGAATGCAGTTCATGGACGAATCCATCTGGGGAAAACTGCGCTCAGGCACGGTAACGTCCCAGGAGGCCTACATGAAGGCCATCGATAAGACGCGCTTCAAGAAGTTCCTCCCCGAAGAGCATGCCGCACTCGGCGAAGCCTCGGGCGAGAACCCCATGGAACACTAACCGCGGAGCAGAACGCGGGAAGGCCCGGTGGCCAGTTGGAGAGACTCACCACCCGCGATCCACCCGCCCGCTGCTGACCAGGGCATCCCGGCCCCTGCGGGAAAACCGGAATTACTCACATTCGCTCACATTCACATCCCTCATGGTTACCGGGGCAATTATGATCTCCCCTTGTGGTCGCCTGCTATCTGGACTGCGCAATTGACGGTGCCGGGGAACTCCCTACCTTCACCCTTGGCCTCTCTCTACGAAACGCCCATGAGCCAAGACCTGATCTCCTTCGGCTGCCCGAACTGCGATGTGCAACTCCGCGTTCCGGTGTCCATGGCTGGCATCAAGGGCCCCTGTCCCGCTTGCAGCAGTCCCATCCAAGCCCCTCTCCTTCAGGGAGGCCATCCAGCTCACCAGGCCCAGAACCAGATCCCATCCTCCTACCCTGATCAGCTTCCGGCCAACCTGGAGCCTCAGGCTCTCACCCCGCCCCAGACAGCCCCCAGCCGGTTCCCCGTTCCAGCCACCTCCCACGGCGAAGTCGCCGCTCCCTTCCCTGAATCTCCACCCGCCGAACCAACCCCTGCGATGGAACTTCCGGCTCTCGCTTCCGGGCAGACCGAGCCTGAGCTGGAAGGAGCCCTGACTTCACCCTCGCCACAGCCGAAATCCCGTCCTCTTTCGGATCTCAGTGCACCAGCTGCACCTGCCGCTCCTACTGGCCCCCTTCCCAACCTGTGGACCAATGACCCTCTGCAGGCTCCAGCCCGACAGGATGCACCGGCTCCTGCGGGCTTTCCCGAAACCTCGGTCCTTTCCGCTCTCCTGGCCACTCCGTCGCCCGCTACAGCGCCGCCGGAGATCGAATCTCCGGATTCCCTCTCTTCCCCCGGCATTCCCCTGGCCGAAGCTCAAACTCCGATCCCCAATCCGCCCGACAATGATCCTGTGGCGATGGGACTGCAGCCCGGCCTCTCCTCTTTCTCACCTCCGGAGACTTCTCCAAGCTATCCTGGCGAACCCCTCAGCAAGCCCTTCCCCTCCCTCGACACCTTTCCAGTCGCACCTCCACCCGAACCGCAATTCCCTGCTGCAGACCAGTCCCCGACCCCGCCTGATCTCGGCGATGCATCGCCTTCTTCTCTCTCCGGCGATCCTACCGGTTCGGCCCTTCCGGACTTCAGCCATCCGGATAGCCGTTCGCTCCAGGGCGATCCCGTTCCGGAAACCTCTGCCCCGCCAACCGGCTTCACCCCCGCTCCCGACCCCAACGAACTCGATCCCGAGAACATCCTCCCCCTCCACTCCGACAGCCCTTCCTTCCCAGAAGACGAGGTGAGGGAGCAGAGGGAGTGCGCAGCAGCCATCCCGGAAAGGAACGAACGACGTCACCTCCACTGGACCGCGATCGTCTTCCCGTTCCTCTTCCTCCTCCTCGCAGGCATCATGGTCTACCTCGTGCTGGACCTCAGCGATTTCCTTCCCCACAGCAAGAGCTACCAGAGACTTCCGGAGCTTCCCGGAAACAAACCCGAAGCCGTCCAGGTCTACGCCCCAAAGAGGAACCCTCCCTCGCCTGTCGCCCCGATCGAGCACCAGGAATCCCGCAGCGTCACTCCGCCGCAGCCCACGCCCCCCGGCGTCTTTAAAGTGGACCTGCAGACCCTCTTCCCGCAGCCCACTCCTGCCCCTG
>DLRK01000087.1 GCA_002501065.1 Akkermansiaceae bacterium UBA7890 | reverse complement strand
CCTGCCGCCCATCCATCCGCCCCTTGTGCCAGCCATCAGTACTCCCAGCGATCTGAGTACCGCTATCGATCGCGATTAATCTCCCAGGAAGACGAATAAATTTCAACTTGCCGGATTCCCCACTCTGAATCAAAGCGGCAACGCTGATCCCCTACGCAACGCTACTCTACCTTATTCAATCATGAACAAAACGTTTCTTGCTTCCGCTTTTGGCTTGGCCGCGAGCGGCCTTCTTTCCGCCCAGGGTTTGTACAACATCATGCCCTTTGATGATGAGCCGTCTGATTCGCTTCCCTTGAACTGGACTGCTGGTGCAAGCCTCGGCTGGGATTCCAATCCCGCGCCTCAGTTCACTGAGTGTGATGGTGTTGATTCCGATGATGTGGTCTACATGTCGGCCTTCGTGCAGGCGAATTTTGTCAGCAAAACGCCCCAGACCACCATTGACCTCTGGGGTCGGGCGGGTGCGACCTACTATCTTGACGAGATTCCCCAGATTACTGGCACGGAGGACTTCTTCCCGCAGCTCCGGGGGGGGGTCAACTTCGTGCATCGGGTGAATGAGACCCTGCGCCTGCGCAGTCGCAACCATGTGACACTCGAGCAGGAACCGGATTACGATTTCGGGATCGCTACCGATCGTCGCCAGGGCAGTTACCTCCGCTACAGCTCCGATAACAGCGTGGGCTACCGGTGGACTGAGCGTCTCGGAACAAACACGGGCTACCGCCTCAGTGGTGTGACTTTCGATGAGGTGGACCGCAACGATTACGTGCGTCACCTCTTCTACAACCAGTTCCGTTATCGGACCAGTCCCAGCACGGTGTGGACTGCGGCCTACCGTAACCAGGATCAGAGCAACGATTCTAGCAGGGATTCCAACTCCCACTATTTTCTTGTTGGTGCGGAGCATGAGGTAAGCCCGACCACCGTGGTGGTGCTGCGAGCCGGTGCCCAGATCCAGAAGATCGACGGCGGTGCAAGCAATTCGTCTCCCTACGTGGAGGCTACCGTGCGTGCGGCCCTCACCGAATCCGTTCAGGTCCGCGCCTTTGCTCGTTACGGACTGGAGGATCGCTCCAGGTGGGTCTCCACCAACGACTGCGGGCAATGGACAACACTTGCTCGTTATGAGGAACGCCAGACCTTCCGCCTCGGCTTGCAGGGGTCTTACGTAGTGTCCCCCAAACTGACCTTCTTTGGCGGCGTAAACGTCATGACGTTCGCCTATGATGGCTTGGAGAACTCTGGGGGATGGGGAGTGGCTCCCGGTAGTCTGGATGAGAGGGTCGTAAACTTTAATGCAGGTGCCAGCTACGAGGTTGCCGACAATATTTTCGTGACTGGTTCCTACAACTATACCAAATCCTCTTCAGACGCTGATATCCGTGATTACGACCGGAATCGGGTCCAAATTGGCCTTCAGTCGTCTTTCTAAGGATTTCCTGTCGAAAAATCCGAACAGATCGGCCCCCGCAATGTCTGCTTCCATTGCGGGGGTTTTCTGCCTCTTGGCTCTCCGTCTTGCCCGTTCGCCTTATTAGGTAAATCCCCCTCATCCCCTAAAATATCAGGTTATGCAAAACGATCCCGATCGCCAAACTGCCGCCAGCGAAGCTTCGCTGCACGCCGTCGATTACTGGCAGGTTCTCAAGAATCGCTATGGAGTCATCCTGCTGACCTTCCTCCTCATCTTCATGACGGCAGCGGTGATCACCTACGTCCTGCCAAAGAAGTATGAGAGTACGGCCTTGCTGCAGGTCAACCACTCCTTTGTCGAACTGGATCCGCTCAATGGCGCTGCTGGTCATCCCATGACCGGGGCCTCTCCCTCGCATGCCTATATCCAGAACCAGTTCAAGATCATTGAATCTGAGAAGACCATGCTGCGTGTGGTGGAGAGACTCGACCTCACCACGCGCTGGAGGGGTTACGACCGCGACATGGCACTCGTCAAGCTGAAGCAGATTCTCAAAACCGAACAGATTCGTAATACCGATCACATTGAGATCCGGATCCGGCACCAGAACAGTGAGGATGCCCGTGACGTCGCCAAAGAGATCGCGGAGTCCTACCAGCTCGGGCGCAACGCGGATGAGCGCAATCGTGCCGGCGAGGCCCTTGATGCCCTGGAAGCGGAAGTGCGTTCCCAGGAGGATCTGGTGGAGGATAAGCGTCGGCATTTCCATTCTATCGTGAAGGCGGTGGGGATCCCGTATATCGAGGGGGTCTACTCCAGCGGGCGAATGGGGCAGAGCGAGGAGTATATTCTCAAGAGTGCCGAGATGCAGCAGTTCGGCGCTGAGGAGAGAAAGGCCGAGCTGGAAAATCAGATCCAGCAGTTACTTACCCTGAGGGATGATGAACTCATTGATTTTGCCGAGGGGCTCAAGCTGCCGGGGAGCCAGGTGCCCGTCCTGCGCGCCAGAATACAGGAAAGCAAACTCAATATGGCGGCCATGGAGGCTTCCGGGCTGGGACGTAAGCATCCATCGATGGAGATGTCACTGATTGCCCAGAATAAGATGCAGGAGGATCTCGGGGGTGCCGTGGTCGTTCTCAGGGAGTTGCTCAAGACCCAGTTGAGCCTCGTCAATGGGCAACTGGCCAAGATAAAGGAAAGGGTGGAAGAGCGTCGCTTTGATGCCGTCGACAAGGCCCTGCAGTCGCAGGACTATGTCGAGGCCAAGCAGGACTACGAAACGGCGAAGGCCATGCTTTCCCAGATGAAGCTCACCAACTCGGCCCGCCGCATTGCGCTCAAGATTCCCAAGAACCCGATCACCATCCTGGAGGACCCCAAGATGTCCAAGAATCCGGTCTATCCCAAGGTCACCCTCTTCCTCTCCCTCGGTGCCGCAGTCGGATTGATTTTCGGCATCTCGATCGCCTTCTTCCTCGAATATCTTGATACCTCGGTCAAGAGCCTGGAGGACGTAGAGCGTTACCTGCAGGTTCCCGTGCTGGCGGTCATTCCGAAAGATGTGGGAACCCTGCACAAGCAGAGCGGGATGAGCCCGGATGCAGAGGCCTACCGGATTCTTCGAACGAATATCGAGTTCAACCGAAATAATCCTGAGGACAACGCCATCACCATCGTTTCCGGGGGTGCCGGGGAAGGAAAGTCCACGACCCTGGTCAACCTGGCCTACGTCTGTGCCCAGGGTGGATACACCACCCTCATGATTGACTCGGATCTTCGGCGTCCGACTCTCCACACCTTCTTCGACATCAACAACTCGGTGGGTCTGACCAATTATCTGACCACCGATCTCATGCTTGAGGATGTCATTCTGCAAACTCCGGTCGATAACCTCTACTTCCTGCCCTCCGGCATCCTCCCCGCGGACGCCGCCGGAATCCTGAACTCCCGTCGCATGTCGGAACTGGTACAGGATGTGAAACAGCGCTTCGACCTGATTCTGGTGGATTCCCCGCCCATCCTTGGGGTGAGTGACGCCTCCGTGCTCGCTTCCGAAGTGGATCTCACCATTGTTGTGGTGCAGCACCGTAAGTTGCCTCGCAACATGCTCATGCGTGTGAAAGCCGCGGTGGAGAACGTGGGAGGTCAGGTGATTGGCGTGGTGCTCAACAATGTCGATGTCCGTAGCGACAGCCAGTACCAGTATTATACCAGCTACTACACCTACTATGCTCCCTCCTCAGATGTTGATCCGATTTCCAGCCCGCCGAGAAAGATGACAGTCTCCACAGGAGCTTCCCCAACGGCAACGCCTTCAACGCCGGAGGAGGACGACGATGGACTCAGTTATTAATTGTGCGGCAGACAGCAACACTCCCATCCCAAACCTCCAACTTCTGGTAATCTCATGAAAATCCTCCTCTCCTTTACTCTCTTCCTGATGGTCATCATTCCCGCCTCCCTGCAGGCGCAGATTGAAGCCGGGGGAGCTATCTCGATTACAATCCAGGGTGTTCCGACCGGTGAGCAGGCTCGTATCAACGGCGGCTATCCTGTTTCCGAAAAGGGATTCATTACCATGTGGAAGGTCGGCTCTATCAAGGTTGCCGGGATGGACTCCGAGGCCCTGGCCCGGAGAATCGAGACCGCCTACCGTGAGGCCGAGATCTACACCAGCCCTGTAATCCAGATCGTCGCGGATTCAAGTGATAATCTCACCGTGCACGTCATCACCATCGGTGGCAAGGTGCGGGCCCCGGGTCCAAAGCCTTACCGGCGTGGAATGACCCTCTACCAGGCGGTCATGTCGGCAGGTGGGCCCACCGAGTTTGGAGCGATCAACCGCATCAGCCTCTATCGTGGCGGCAAGCGCTACATCTACGATCTGAACAAGGGAGAGCACAAGTTGCTCAAGATCTATCCCCGCGACACCATCGACATTCCGCAGAAGACCGTCTTTGGGAATTAGCGACCTTCCTCCGGAGTCGGAGACCTTGAACATATGCATGGCCGGGGTGATTCCCGGCCATTTTGCGTTTCGAGCGGTTGCGTTTTGACCCATTGGGAGGTAGGAGTTCTTCATGTGGAACGGGTTTGGCGTTCTTTCCCTTTATCTGGCCGCGTTGCTCTGCCAGATCGCTGGAGTGCGGGCGCAGGAAGGTGAAGAAGCCGAACGGGTCGGGGGAAAGGAACTTCCGGAGGTGCCTGCCGAACTGATTGCGGCTCTCGGACACGAGAAGTTCAAGGAAAGACACGCCGCCCAGAAATCTCTCATGGCCTGGGGAAGGAAGGACCTGGGCGGGAGCATTGAATCTCTTTACGGGCTCTATCGGAAAGCGGAAAATCCAGAGGTGCGCTTGCGCAGCCGGGAGGTGCTGAAGTCGCTTGTCATCATTCAACAGCCCCTCCCGGGGGAGGGTTATCTCGGCATCCAGATGGATACCGCCCGCTGGAAGAACGGTGAGGGTGTGATGCAGCCAGCCGTCCTGATTACGGATGTCAGAGAGGGAACGGCCGCCGCCGTGGCCAGGTTGAAAGCGGATGACCTGATCATCGGAGTAGATCAGGTGGTCTTCGATGATCTGGCACCAACCCGCAGGTTCGCCGACTACATCAGATCGAAGAAGCCGGGAGACGAGATTACTCTCAAGGTGCGCCGCGGAATGGAACGACTTGAATTGACCGCTTCTCTCCGGCGGCGCCCGCCTGCTCTTGACGAAATCAAGCAGTGGGGACTCCTTCCGGTTCTGCCTCACGAATCAAAGATGGATGAGGACTATTTCCAGGAATGGCTCCGGGAACGGTCAGCGAAGGAGAGAAAGAAGAACAAGTGTTAGTATGTACGGGATTCGGGCTTCATGGGATTGGGGAAAGAATTCGACAAATCTCCCCAAATCGTCGAGGCTGACCGGGATCTTTTTGCCCCCTCATAACCGGTGTTCTTAACCATGGTTCGTAATTCATCCCCTCTCGCGGCTGTTCTGGGCGTGGTGATGGGCTGTGCCTGCCTGCCCCTCCATGCCAAGACGGATTTCAACGTCGTTGGACGCGAAATGGCAGGGATGTTGCAGAACAGCCACTACGCCCGCATTCAGTTCAATGCTGATCTCAGTGCCAAGATTCTCTCGGACTATCTTACCGATCTGGATCCGGCGCGGCTCTACTTTACGCAACAGGATATCGATGCCTTCGAGAAGAAGTATGGGCGACGCCTTCATGAACTACTCATCAAGGGCCGTTGCATGGAGCCGGCCAACGAGATCTACAAGGTTTTCTCCCAGCGCGTAAAGGAGCGGGTGGATTACGCTAAGAAGCTGCTGAAGACCGAGAAGTTCAGTTTTGAATCCGACCAGGTCGTGATGCGCACGCGCAAGGGTGCCGACTGGCCGACCAGCCAGCAGGCTGCAGAGGAGATCTGGAAACGACAGATCGAAGAAGCCCTGCTTTCCGAGATCCTCCGTCGTGCGGCCGTCAAACGTCTCGCCGAGGAACAGGGAAAGAATGACCCGCTTGCCAACGAGAAGAGCCCCGAGGAGAAGATCATCCAACGCTATGACCGCTTTCATCGCAGTATCGGAGAAGCGGATGAGGAAGACATCGCAAATTACTTCCTTAGCGCCGTGGCGGCAGCACATGACCCGCACACGGACTACATGAGCACCCGCGAGATGGAGCGCTTTCGTTCCGGGATGTCCAATTCACTGGTAGGCATCGGCGCATTGCTACAGGCCGAGGATGATGGAGCCACCAAGATCATGGGGATCGTGGTGGGTGGACCGGCCGACAAGCAGGGCGAGCTCAAGCTCAATGACCGCATCGTGGGAGTTGATTCACTCAACAAGGGAGATGTGACCGACATCATGTACATGAAAATCGATCACGTGGTGGAAATGATCCGGGGAAAGGTTGATACCGAAGTCCGCCTCAAGGTGGAGCCCTCCGGCGGCGCCCCCGGGGAGGTGAAGTTCATCACCATCAAACGCGGACGGGTTGATCTGAAGGACGAGCTGGCCAGCGCGGAGGTCATCGAAATGCTGCATGAGACCGGTAAACGTCGTATCGGCTGGCTCCAGCTCCCGTCCTTCTATTTGGACTTTGAAGATGGCGATCCCAGTGTCTCTGCAGATATCCAGAAGCTCCTGACAAGACTCAACAAGGCTCAGGTGGACGGGTTGGTCCTTGATCTTCGGCGCAATGGTGGAGGGTCCCTGGAGGAAGTGCGCCGGATCACTGGCTTTTTCGTGGGACGTGGGCCAGTCGTGCAGATCAAGGACACCATCGGGCGCATCGAGTCGAAGGAGGCGCTCTTCCGCCGACCGCTTTACGATGGACCGCTGGTAGTGGTCACCGACAAATCAAGTGCCTCGGCGAGTGAGATTCTTGCGGGTGCCCTGCAGGATTATAATCGGGCCGTTATCGTGGGTGACAGCTCCACCTTCGGGAAGGGCACGGTCCAGCAACCCATGGAGATCGGACGTTACTTCCGGTTCTTTGAAGACAACAGCAGAGCGGGATATCTGAAAGTCACCATTCAGAAGTTTTACCGGGTTTCGGGCAGTTCCACCCAAAAGCTTGGAGTGCAACCCGATATCGTGCTTCCTTCCCTTACCGATGCCCTGGAAATAGGCGAAGCCTACCTCAAGCACCCACTCGATCACGATTTGATCCGCAAGGCTCCCGACTTGCGTCCTCTTGACCAGAAGGGGCTCTTTCTGCCCGTTCTCAGGAAGCGCAACGAAGGTCGAGTGAAGGCGATAAAGGACTTCCAGTATATTGTCGAGGATGTGGACCGGACCAAGAACCGTATCAAGCAAAATGCCGTTTCGCTCAATCGCGGCAAGCGGGAGACGGAGTTGGCTGAATCGGAAAAGCGTCGTAAGACGCGCAACGTGGAGCGCCGCAAGCGATTTGCGGAGATGGAGGCCAGGGATAAGAAACAGTTCAAGTTCTTCCGCCTCACTCTTGATGATTTGAAGGCGGAGAAACTTCCGGAGGTGGATCGCGAGAAGGACGCAGAGGCCTTTATGCGCCGTGCCAAGGACAAGGAGGATGCGCTCGACGACACCCCTCTCTGGCCCAGTGGCCTTGATCCGGTCAAGCGGGAGACTCTCGAGATCATCGGGGATCTTGTGGATCAACGGGATAAGGCGCGCACTGCGGGAATTCTTCCGGCAGAGGAGTAAGACCTGTGGGACTTCCTTGATATGGCGGAAATCGGCGCCAACCTGTGTGCCGTCCGGCAGCGTGTGGACCGGGCTGCCGGACGATCCGGTCGTGATCCTTCAGCGGTGGAGCTCCTGGTGGTGACCAAGACCTGGCCGCCTGAGGTGATCGCAGAAGTGCTGGAGGCTGGGCACGAACTCCTTGGAGAGAACAAACTCCAGGAAGCGTGGGCCAAGATCCCGGAGCTGCCTGCATCCGCCCGGTGGCACTTCATCGGTCATCTGCAACGAAACAAGGCACGCAAGGCGCTTGACCTGTTCGAGGCCATTCACAGTGTTGATTCCCTGCGCCTGGCGCACTATCTCGATCGCGTTGCAGGGGAACTGGGAAAGCGGCCACGGATCTACCTCCAGGTCAACGCTGTTGGAGAGGAAAGCAAGAGTGGTTTTGCGGTTGAGGAGTTGCGGGAGGCGTTGCCGGGGCTGCTCTCCCTGGAGAATGTTGAGTTGGCTGGCTTGATGAGTATCCCCCCGGCAGCGGAAGATCCTGAGATCGCCAGATCTTCATTCCGGGAGTTGCGGAAGCTTCGTGATGATCTGGAGGCGGAATTCGAAGCATCCTTGCCGGGCCTCAGTATGGGTATGAGCCACGACTTCGAGGTTGCGATCGAGGAGGGAGCAACCATCGTGCGGGTGGGGTCCTCCATCTTCGGATCCCGCGGGGTGGCGGTGTCCACCCACAAGCGCTGATCATGCTGTCGATCGAAAATATCGTGGTGGCAGGAAATGAACTGGCCATTGCATGGGCAGACGGCAAGGAGAGCTATCTGGACCTTGAGACCCTGCGCCGGGCCTGTCCCTGTGCAAGCTGTCAGGGCGAGCCCGATGCCACCGGTCGCGTGGTCAAGCCGCAGGTGAGTTACAACGAGCGAAGTTTTTTGCTGGGTGGTTACCAACTTGTCGGGGGATACGCCCTGCAGTTCCACTTTGCGGACGAACACGGGACAGGGATTTATTCCTTCTCGTACCTGCGCGAGCTGGGAGCATCATCCCCCGGGAAAGGGGAATCCTGATCACCCTGGAACGGGTCTGCCGGATTACCCTGTGTAACTACGGCTTCCTCCGCAGCCGGGACACGTGGCCCTAGATAATACCCTCTCTGAGCGCCTTGGCCACGGCACCAGTGTTGGTATTGACGTGGAGCTTGTCATAGACGCGTCGCAGGTGGGTGGAGACGGTGTTCACGCTGATGCTCAGCGCATCGGCAATTTCCTTCTTGAGCATTCCCTCGGCGAGAAGACGCAGGATTTCCTGCTCGCGTGCAGTCAGGCCATAATCGCCTTCCGTTCCCGGCATGAGATCCGAATTGGCGAAGGCATCCAGCACTTTCTTAGCCACCTCGGGCGTCATGGGTGCACCGCCACGCATGACCTGGCGGATGGAATCGCCAATCTTGTCTGTGCCGGAGGCCTTGAGAACGTAGCCCGAGGCGCCGGCACAAACCGCCCGGAAGATCTTGGCGGCATCATCGAAGACGGTGAGGATGATGACCCGGGTGTCGGGGGCAACTTCCTTGAACTTGCCGAGGGCGGCGATGCCGTCGATTCCAGGGAGTTGCACGTCGAGCAGAATGACATCGGGAGCAGGGTTGTCATGGAGGGCCGCAAAAGAGCTCTCGGCGGAGTCGAAACTGCCATCGCAGATCATTTCCTCCAGACCGTTGATGACGCGCTGGACATTACGGCGAAATACCTCGTTGTCTTCAACCAGCCAAACCCGGATTTGAGCGGTGCTTGATTCTGTCATTGATTCTCTTTTAATTTTTTTGAGTCAAAGGAGTGGAGAATTTTACAGTAGTCCCTTGGGTTGGGGTGCTCTTTATTTCGTAGTGTCCATTCACCCGCTCCGCGCGGCGACGAAAGTTTTCCAGTCCATGACCTGAACTGTCTACTATATAATCAGGATCGAATCCGTTGCCGTCGTCAGTTACCACGAAAGTCACCTGATGAGGTGATACTTCAAAAAGGATTTGAACGTGGGTCGCATGAGCATGCTTACGCACGTTGTTGAGGGCCTCCTTGAACGCGAAGAAAAAGTGTCGGCGGACCTGTAGCGCGATCGGGTGAGCCTTGAAGGACGGAGGACTGGCCTGGATGGACGTTTCAAGGTGTCCCACGATCAGACCCACGGATTCGCGCATCTTCATGAAGAGGTCGGAGGTGGTGGGATTACCCACGTGGGTGAGCCATACGATGTCACGCATGGCGTCTGAAGTGTGCTTGGCGGTTTCCTTGATTTCGCGAAAGTCATCACGTGCCTCGGTGGCGATCCCCTTGATGTTACTTCCGGCCTCGCTGATGAGCACGATGCCCGCCAGGTTACTTCCGATGTCGTCATGCAGGTCCCGGGCGATCTGTTCGCGCAACTGTTCGGCATCGCGCGTGCGCACCGCTCGCTGCCGGAAGGAACCCCAGATCCAGCCAAAGATGGCTATTCCGCCGATGACCCCCGTTCCGGCAGTCATACTGGCCAGGGCAAACGCAATGTTCTCTTCCTGCTGGCGGAGGAGTTGATCCTGCGTATGCTCAAGTTTCCCCTTCTCGATGACGAGATCAATGTAGTCGGGAATTTCGATCAGTTTGTGACTACTGGAGTAGCCGTCTACCAGGAACTTGGGAGCCCAGCGGGTGGCATCGGCCCTGGGGGTCTGATCACTCACATGGACGTCCTTCCAGAGGGCCACGTTCTTTCCGCCAGAGTAGGCCTGCACCTCTGCAAGGGCAAAGCTGTGGCGTTTTCCCCGCGCAAAGAGCAGGCTGGAGATCACTCGAATATAACGGGCAGGCTTGCCATTGCAGCTACGTATGAAGGCGGAATTCCACGGATAGCCCAGGGAATACCGGGATGGAGTTCCCGCTTGCCACACCGTGGTTTCGAATTTCGGATCATTTGAGAGTTCCACAATGAAGCGTTCTGGGAAGCCGCGTCCCCCGATCACTTCGGGATCGTCGGACGAGGTGGGGATGATGCGGATCTCTTCAATCGGAAGAGGTTTTCCCAGGTCTATGACGATCCACTTGGGATCGGTCCCTGAAGCCGAGGGCGCGCTCAGGAATCCGTTGGAGGGGCTTGGGTCGGTGTTGTGGGGATTACTCAGACGGCTGATACCGTCATTGACCCTTTGTAGAGACCAGTTGGGGTAAAGTTCCTGAGAGCTTGTGGCGGACCGCTGCATGGTGGAGCCTATATTGTAGTTGCCGGAGAGAACCATGATTTCCTCCATGGCCCAGATGAACCCTTCCTTGGATGGCACATGCCTGGTGGAAGTCACCCTGACATAGCGTCCACTCAGTTTTTCGGCCGGCAACTTTACGGGATAGCGTCCCGGGTTCGGGTAGTCGCGATCAGTGTGATCGACAAGGAGTTGGAACCCGGAACTGGCGGAATCGGAGACTTCAACCTTGAAGCGCAGGGGGAACCCATAGCCTTCGCCCGCCGAGCCAAGGGTAGGCAGATGGACGGGGACGAGGATCACCGAATCGATCGGGTGGGACTTGCCCAGGTCTATCTGGAGATGATGAGGTTCTTCCTGGTGGGCAATTGTCTCGCTGTGAAATCCGAACCGTGATCCCCGTGGTCCGTTGTAGGGTTCGGGAAGAGAGAGTAGTTTGCGTTCGATGCGGTCCAGGTGTTTGTCGATCTGGCGTATTCCCGGACTCACCAGGCGAGCGACGCGGTCTTCCAGGGACTGGATCCCCGTTTCAGTGGCGAATACGCCTGGGAGAGCAGTCGGTAGCGCAAGCAGAACGATCAGGATGGAGCGCAGCATCGGAAAGAGGTTAATCGGATTTGGGACAGAATCACGAGAGGAACGAATCGGAGGTGTGATCATTGAGGAGAAATCGATCTCACATGATATAAGTATCTGGTTATCTGCTGCTTGGGCAACGATCGGCCCGGGACGATTGTGAATAAAGGTGAAAGATTTGATCTTTAGGGTTTGGTTTTGAAACGCACGGGCTAATACGAACGTAGTAATTCTCCACAAGAGAATGCGAAACCCATTCCTCCAAACCCTGATTGGCCTCCTCATTGTGGGATTGGGTGAGTTGGCCGCCAAACCGCCTGTCCCAGACTTGACGCAAGGTGACCGCCCCGACGGCACCCACGACTGGAACCTGGGACCTACGGGGGCGCGCGGATGGATCTGGGGATGGAAACTGGAGACCACCGACAGCCGGCAGATCCTGATCACCTCGGTGGCTCCCAAGTCGCCGGCGGATGGGGTCCTGCGGGAGGGAGATGTGGTTGTAGGGGTGGAAGGGAACCTGTTCACGAGTGATGCGCGCAAGAGTTTCGGCGCGGCAGTCACCACGGCGGAGACGGTCCAGAAGGGAGGCAAACTGAACCTTGTGCGATGGCGCGACGGGAAGGCGGAGGCGGTGACGATCCAATTGCGCATTCTGGGAAACTATCATGATCGTTCTCCCTGGGACTGCCAGAAGTCCGCCAAGATCGTGGAGGCCGGGTGCGCCTATATCGTGGATAATCTGAAGGGAGGAGTGGACGGCAAGATCAACGTTCTGGCCTTGTTGGCCTCAGGCAAGGAGGAGTACCTGCCTGTCGCAAAGGACTACGTGAGACAATTGGCTCCGTCCGATCTCCGGCTCGAGATGTCTCCAGCCAGTGCAATGGCATCATGGCACTGGGGTTATACCAACCTTCTCCTGACGGAATACCATCTTGTTACCGGTGATCGCGAAGTTCTGCCCGCCATCCGGCAGTACACGTTACGACTGGCGCAGGGTCAAAGCAGCGCGGGCACCTGGGGCCATGCCATGGCCTGGCCCCAGTTTAACGAGGGAAAGGAACATGGTCGCCTGGGTGGATATGGAGCACTCAACCAGGCAGGACTGGTTTGTCAGCTTTCGCTCATCCTTGGCAGAAAGTGCGGAGTGGAGGAGCCTGTTGTCGATCAAGCGATCGAACGTGGGAGCGCCTTCTTCGGATTCTTTATCGGGAAAGGCTCGATTCCCTATGGCGATCATCATCCCGAGGCACGCTTTCACGATGACAATGGCAAGAACGGGATTGCGGCCCTCCTCTTCGATGTTCAGGGCCACGAAGCGGGAGCGAAGTTTTTTTCAAGGATGACGGTGGCTTCCTACGGTGAACGCGCGCGCGGTCACACGGGCAACTACTTCAGTTACCTCTGGGGAGGGCTGGGCGCAATGCGAGCCGGTCCCGAGGCGGTGGGAGCTTATCTTAAGGAGCAGCGTTGGTTCCTGGATCTGAACCGCAGTCACGATGGCCATTTTCCCTATCAGGGCGGGGCGGGCAGTTCCGGTGCGGAGCACAAGTATTCGGGCTGGGATTGCACCGGGGCCTTCCTTCTCTCCTATCTTCTTCCCGAGGGGCGTCTCTTCATGACCGGGAGGGGTGTAAGGGCACGGAATGTCCTGAACCGTGATCAACTCCGCGAAACGATCATGGATGGCAGGGGATTCAGTTCCTGGGACAAGGGCCTTGGTCCCTACCGTGGACTCTCGGACGGGCAGTTGCTGCGCTCCCTCGGGAGCTGGTCGCCGGTGGTGCGTCAGCGGGCTGCGAAGATCCTGTCTGAACAGGAGGCCCCCCCTGTGGAGGAACTGATCAACCGGCTCGATGCAGTGGATTACGAATCGCGTTGCGGGGCCTGTCGGGCGCTCGCCGCCCTTGGCGAACGCGGGGCGCCGGCGGTCACCCCCCTGCGAGACCTGCTCTGGAGTGAGGATCTCTGGTTGCGGGTTCAGGTTGCGCGGACCCTGGCTGCGGTTGGAGCGCCGGTATCCGAGGTTGTTCCCGACTTCGTGAAGTTGATCGCCAGGGACGATCGATCTGATCCACGTGAGATGACCCAGCGCTATCTGGCCTTCTGCCTTTTCTGCCGGGGTGGCGTTCTCGGGATGGAGGGGCTCCTGGCACGCTCGATGGATGGCGTGGATCTCGGGGAACTACGACCTGCGATCGAGAAGCTATTGGAAAATCCGGATGCGCGGGCCCGGGCGGCGGTGGGATCCCTTTACCGTCAGCTCAGCTACGAGGAGATAAAGCCTTTTCTCCCGGCAGTCCACAAGGCCATCGTGGAACGCGCGCCAAGCGGGGTGATGTTCTCTAATGGTATTCGACTGGAAGGTCTGGAGCTCCTGGCTCGTCATCGTATCCGGGAAGGGATGTCACTGTGCCTGGATATCCTTGACCTTGATTCCTGGGGCAAGCGTCACCGTGCGATGCGTTGTCTCAAGATCCTCCGCAACTACGGTGGCGCCGCCAAGCCACTCCTGCCGCGGTTGCGCGAGGTGGAGAGTCAGCTTAGGGAGCATCGGGAACAGAAGGCCCTTGCCACGCACATTGAGGAGATTAGTTCCCTGATCGATTTCATCGAAAACGCGCCGACAGGTGAACCGTTGCGTCCGTTGCGCTAGTCAAACGAGATGACGTTCTTGATCCCGGTGGCTTGGTCAAGGAGAAGTTCACGACAGGAATCGATGGGGTAACGCCTGGTGATGACTGCCTCGATTGCCTCCGGCCAGTGTTTCCTGAAGTAAGCGAGATCCCTGAGTTCGGGAGGCACATAGGTGAGATAGCGTTCCCGCTCCACGAAGGACTCGGTCATGAAGCCGTGGCATTCCTTGATGCCGCGCTCGATGTAGGCACCGGTCGAGCAGAAATCCTGCAGGTCTTCCCGGCAGGGCAGGCAGTTCTCATCGGTGCAGGGACGGCGCACGGAGGGGACCACGAAATCCCCGACCTTGAGGTGTTTTATACTCCAGAGCCCACCTCGACGACTTCACCCATCGCTTCGTGCCCGAGCACAAGGTAGTCGGAGCCGACCGGAGGATCCCCGTAGACGAAGGTGCAGATTTCGCGGTTCGTACCGCAGATGCCCATATCGATGGTGCGGATTCTGACCTCGTCATCGTGTTGAAGTCCGTGAGCCGGGTACTCGAGGATTCCGACTTCTCTCTGCCTGGGGGTGACGCCTACTGCTTTCATATTACCTTCTCTCGGGTGAGATGGCCGACGCATGGGGTGCCGGAAGGTGAAGGGGGGAGGAGTCTCGGGATGGATCTTTGCCAGCCAACCCTAAATCGGAAGGACCGGAGGGATGAACAGACAGTTTTGATTCATCACAAAGGGTTTAAGAACAGTGTTTTATGGAGAGAGTAACCGGGGGGATGGGTTGGCTGGGAATATCAGAGCCAGAGCGGGATCCTTGCACCATTGGCGGTGGACTGGCATTTTGTTCTGGCGCCTTCTTTCCGATGGGAACCCTTGACCAAAAGACTGTGATGACCGCGATGGCGTTGGTGGTTGTGTTCGTCTGGTCCGCCGGTCCTGTTTTGGCGGAGGAGGGACCGAGGGGCCGTTCCATCGACTTTGAGGAGGGGAGGAAGTTCTGGTCGTTTCAGCCCGTGAAGAGGGTGGAATCGCCGCCTGCAACGGATGGTTGGGGGCAAAACCGTATTGACCGCTTCGTTCATGCCCGGATGAGGGAGCGGGGGTTGCAGCCTTCCCCGGTTGCGGGTCGACGTATTCTCATTCGCAGGGTAAGCTATGACCTGATTGGCCTGCCGCCCTCGCCGGATGAGGTGGGATCCTTTCTCGCCGATCAATCTCCGGAGGCCTATTCCAGGCTGGTGAATCGCCTTCTGGCCTCCCCGCACTACGGAGAGCGTTGGGGAAGGGCGTGGCTCGATCTGGCACGTTACACCGATGTTCGGGAGCGGTGGATCGTCACTCGTGGCAGTCCTTACCGCTATCGCGACTGGGTCGTGCGGGCTTTGAACGAGGATATGGCCTACGATCAGTTTGCGAAGCGACAACTGGCCACTGACCTCATGGACGAGACGGGAGTGGCGGATACTCCGGCCCTTGGGTTCCTGGGGATCAGTCCGGTCTACCACAAGGAACTTCTGCTTGCCGCGGAGGTCGTCCGCATGATTGTGGCGGAAGAGTGGGAGGAACGTGTCGATGCGGTGGGACGGACCTTTCTGGGCCTGACGATTTCCTGTGCCCGTTGTCACGACCATAAGTCCGATCCGATCGACAGTCGCGACTATTACGCCCTGGCCGGTGTGTTTGCGAGTGTGCGGCGCTCGGACCGGTCGAGTATTCCTGATGAGCGGGTGAAGGTTGCCGATAAGGCGCGCAAGGAGGTCGAGAAGTTAGATAAGGAGGCCAAGGGCCTGAGGGATGCGAAGTCTCCCCCACCCGATCGCGATGAACAGCTCCACAGAATCGAGGAGAGGGTCCGCCATCTGAAGGAATCGACCCCCGACTACGATCACCTCGTCCCGGTTGTCATCGAGTCGAGTATTCACGTGGTGGCCAAGGAGGACTTCGGAACCAAATTGGACTACAAACCGGGGGTGCCCCGGGACCTCCGACTGCAAATTCGTGGGAATCCGGACACCCTGGGGCCGGTGGTGAAGCGGCGGTTTCTGCGCGTACTTTCCCGGGGTGAGCCCAGGACTTTCACAGGGGGAAGTGGTCGGCTTGAGTTGGCGAACTGTATTTTTGACGAGGGAGCTTCCCTGAGTGCCCGCGTGATGGTGAACCGTGTCTGGCTGCAACACTTCGGGCGGGGGTTGGTGACTACGCCCAGCGATTTCGGAGCCCAGGGAGAGCGACCGTCCCATCCCGGACTTCTTGATGACCTCGCCGCGCGCTTCATCGAGGAGGGATGGTCTCTGAAATGGCTCCATCGCGAGATTGTGACCTCGGCCACCTACCGGCAGAGTGCCGATCATCGACCGGAGATGGCCCTCCGGGACCCGGACAACAAGTGGCTCTGGCGCATGAATCGACGGCGTCTGGAAGTGGAAGCCTGGCGTGATGCCATGCTGGAGGTGACGGGTCAGCTTGTTCTGGAGGTGGGTGGGGCGCCTCTGGATCTGTCTCGTGCGGACAATTATCGGCGTACGATCTACGGCAGGATCGACCGTCGTGACCTCGAACCGGTGTTACAGATGTACGACTTTCCTGATCCCGGTGCGCACAGCCCGATGCGCGAGAAAACCATTACGCCTCTGCAGCAGTTGTTCGTGCTGAATGGAGAGTTCGTCCGACGGCAGGCGGAGTCGTTGACGGCACGGCTTTATCGCGAGGCGCCGGAGAGTGAGGAGGCCCGTATCGAACTCGCCTACAAGTTGCTCTACGGTCGCCTGGTCACGAAGGATGAGATCGCTATGGCCCGGTCGTTTCTTGCTCTGGAGGGTGCCTCGGACCGTGAGAATTGGCAGCGTTATGCTCAGGCTTTGTTGGCAAGTAACGAGTTCCTCTTCGTCGATTAAGTCATGAATGAGTTTATCCAGAATCTTTCACGACGTCGCTGGCTGCAGAAAACCGGAGGTGGTCTGGGAGCGGTTGGATTGGCCAACCTGCTGGGGTCTGCGTCGAGTGCACAGCCGCACAATGGAGCGCGCGCCAAACGGGTTATACATCTCTTCATGAACGGGGGGCCCTACCAGGGCGACCTCTTTGACCCCAAGCCGGTTCTCACCAGGCATGCGGGTGACCGTCCCAGGGAGGTCGAATTACGCACCGAGCGCAAGACGGCGGGGATCCTGCCTTCGCCCTTCAAGTTTACTCCGCAGGGACAGAGTGGTGTGCCGGTGAGCGAACTGTTGCCGCGGGTGGGCGAAGTCATCGATGACATCTGTGTGCTGCGCTCCCTTCACTCGGACAATCCCAATCATGGGCCGGCTCTCCTCATGATGAACAACGGCACCATCAGGCCGACCGTGCCGAGCATGGGATCCTGGACGCTCTACGGACTGGGGACGGAAAATGCCAATCTGCCCGGTTACGTCGTGCTATGTCCAGGAAGACCGGTGCGCTTCTCGGTCCTGTGGAACAGTGCTTTCCTGCCCGTGCAGCATCAGGGAACCTACGTTAATCACTCAAAGCTCGATCCGCACGAGATGATTCCCAACCTGAACAATGCGCACCTGGGACCCGAAGCGCAGTTGCGGCAACTGGCATTGATGAGGAAACTCAATCAAAGGCATCTGGCAGGGCGGGGGCCCGATGCCGCACTGGAAGCCCGGCTGGCTTCCATGGAAACGGCCTTCCGCATGCAGTTTGAGGCCAGCGAGGCCTTTGATCTGGGTCGTGAACCCGAATCCGTGCGGGAAGAGTATGGCGAGGGGCACTTTGCCAATGGTTGCCTCCTGGCCCGGCGGCTGGCAGAGCGGGGGGTGCGCTTCACGCAGGTTTATTACGGCGATGGTCAACCCTGGGACACTCACCGTAATCATAATGAACTGGTGAAGAAGCACTGCCGGAACATCGACCGGCCCATTGCAGCCCTCCTCTCCGACCTGAAGCGGCGAGGACTGCTGGAAGATACTCTCGTGATCTGGGGCGGAGAGTTTGGACGCACGCCGGTTTCGGAGAACGGAAATGGCCGTGATCACAATCACTACGGATTCAGCATGTTTCTGGCGGGAGGCGGGGTGCGCGGCGGCATGACCCATGGCGAGACGGACGAGTTTGGATTTCGCGCGGTGGAGGATAAAGTGCACGTGCACGACCTTCATGCCACGATCCTGCACCTTCTGGGTCTTGACCACGAACGACTCACCTACCGTTATGCGGGGCGGGACTTTCGACTCACCGATGTATACGGGCGGGTGGTGCGGAAGATCCTGGCCTAGGTTTGCCCGTGCGAATGAAGCTCCTGGAAACTATTCCCGCGGTTGCAGGGCCAGAAGGGCAAAGCTGGTGGCTGCGTTGGAGATGTAGTGTTTGTTGTCCTTGCGGGGTGAGCGGGTGTACCAGCGACCACTCTCGCGTTGCTGGGACTTCAACCATTGACGGGCCTTGCCGAGGCGCGGGTCGTCATCGACGATTCCGGACTGCGCAAGGACGTGTATGGCGAAGGCGGTGGCATAGGCATCGGTCTCGGTAGACTGCTTCCTGCCGTCCGAACGCTTCCAGTGGCGATC
The DNA here is from genome assembly GCA_002501065.1 of Akkermansiaceae bacterium UBA7890. Classification (GTDB taxonomy): domain Bacteria; phylum Verrucomicrobiota; class Verrucomicrobiia; order Verrucomicrobiales; family Akkermansiaceae; genus Roseibacillus_B. The sequence continues at coordinate 25,170 of DLRK01000087.1, read as the reverse complement.
TCCCAATTCGGGCAGAACCCAGGCTCCGTTCTCCTTCTGGGCGGCAAAGAGTTCCTTCTGCCACTGTTGCACCGTCTTGTTGTCGGCGAGGTCGTCGCGATAACCCGCAACCCACAGGAGCATGCCTTTCTGGTGGAGGGAAACGGGCGGGTGCTCGCGGAGGAATTTCTTCAGGCGGCGGTCTCCCTCCATCGCGGCCGGCGATTTCTGGTATTCGTCTCCGGTTGCCACCCCCATGGCGAGGGCAACGAGGGACACGCCGAAGTGGTCATCTGATTCGTAGGGTCCCCAATTGCACTTGGCCCACCGTTCCCACACTCCGGACTCTGCCTGTTGTGACCAGATGTAGTCGAGGGCCTGCCTGGTGGTCTTAGTCAGCTTGCCGTCAGTTTTCATGTCGCTGATGGCAAGAAAGGCGGTGGTTGCGACCATTGCTTCGGCACCAGGGGCCCGGCGTCCGGGCTTCGAGCCATCCGGGTCGACGTGCGGAGCGAGGAACCCCCGGGCGAACTTCCGTGCCTCAAGGTAGGCCGGGGCCCTGGCGCCGGTGGCGGCACGCCCCACCAGGTAAAACCCGTTGGTGTGGCAGGTGATGCAACTGTGGGACTCCTGCCAGTTCATTGCGGCGTGGTCGGCAGCGCGCGTGGCGGACTCGTAGGAGAATTCGCTGCGAAGAGACTCCGTGGCAGTGTTGGCCTCCGGAGGAATGTGGTTCTCCAGAGTCACCGCGGGCTCGGCGGCCCAGAGAGCAAGAGACAGCGGGATGAGCAGGAACAGGGAACGGATCATCTCGACGGAAGGCTTGTTGTCCTCAAGGACGAAAGGCGTGAATTCCACCAAGGCTGTCGGAAACAAACAGAATCCGGTTGGAGATGGCGAGTCCGTGGACCAGTCCCTCTCCAGGTATGACAGTCTTCCAGAGAAGGGATCCGTCCTTTCGTGAGTAAGCGTGGACTTCGGAGGAGTGTCCGAGCAATACGGCATTGGCGCATACGATCAACTCGTTGGGTGCGGGGGCTTTCACGTTCCACTGGGAGACCTCCTTGTTTGTGGCGTCCAGGGCGAGGGCCTTGAGCACACCGCGAGTGTGGTGATAGGCCACTCCCTCCGCGATCACCGCTCGCGTGGTGTCATTGAAGGTGGCAATGCGGGCCCCTTCCGCATTGGTCAGAAAGAGCTGGTTGTCCTTGGCTTTCTGTGACTTGGGACCGGAGATCAGTTCGTTGTTTTCAGTGACCAGGCAGAAGACACCGCCGCCGTGTCCGATCGACCCGGTCGATCGACCGGTCGCGATGTCATAGAGGAGGGGGGCGGAACGTCCCTGTGGGGCAACGAGGGTGTTCACGGTGGCGAGGAGCGCGCCCTGGAACGTCACGTCGGCGATTTCCTGGGCAAAGCGTCTTTCGCCTGTTGCCGGATCCAGGGAGATGAGCCAACTGGATTCCCAGGGGGTGAGGGAAGCGGTATAAAAGAGGGCATTGTTGACGACGAGGGGAGCGGTGCGAACGGGCCAGAGCGAAATCATGCTGGCGTTGCTGGGGATTCGACGGTCTTCCGGGGCTCCCTGGTCCTTCCAGAGGAGTTTCCCTTCCTTGGCCTCAAGGGCGTAGAGAAAGCCGTCATCGGAACCGGCGAAGGCCCGGCCGTCGTGGATGGTGGGGGGAAGGCGCACCGGTGCCTCGGCAAAGTAGACCCAGCTCTCCCTGCCGGTGGCGATGTCGAGGGCGTGGATGGCGTTGTCATGGGAAGATCCGTAGTAGACCAGTCCGCCCGCCACCGTGACAAAGTAGCAGGGGTCGAAGTTACGCAGGGACTGCAGGCCGGTGTTGGCGGAGAAGGCATCCCACTTGGCTGGTCCGCTCCAGGCCTGTCGCGGGGTGCCGCCCCGGTGTTGCCAGGCCGGCTTGAGCGGAAAGGCCAGGGCTTCCTCGGTTGCGCCACTACGCCGTGAGTCGTGACGGTAGGTGGGCCAGTCCTCGGCGGGGAGCGTGGTGGGGAGGAGCAAAGCGCCAATCCACAGGCTCCAGAGAGAATTCAACCTCCGATGATTCTGGAGGGAGATCCTGCCTGGAGGCTTGGGAGTCGGGTGTGTCATGGGAGGATTATTTGGAGCTTGGAGATGGGCTCGGGGAGTTGGCCGGTCGGCGGGGACTCAGCCCGATGGAGGTTTCCATCCAACCTCCGCAGGAACATCCTGCGCCACCCTCGGGGATAAGAAGCATGCCCTGGGCAGGGATGGTGTTGAGCCAGCAACTCGGTCTGAGACGCATGAAGCGCGATACCGACCCGGTGTCCTTGTTCCAGAGGCCCAGCGGGGAGTTTCCCTCGCCGAGAATGCGGAACATGAGGGCGTTCTTGGTGGCGACCACAGTCGAGCATCCACGGCGTGGACCATAGCTCTTGCCGAGAGGTTGCCCCGTCTTGAGATCGTGGATCTGCGGCGAGAAGTAGAGACGATCCTCGGTGACGACCGGGTGAGTGATGTGAGTTCCGTGGTGGTCGGCACTCCAGGGACTTTCCGTTGTCCACGTCACGTCTCCGTCTTTTTGGTAGCTGGTGCAGCGGAAAGCTCCCTTTTTCTGGTAGGCACCGCTCTCGTTGACCGTCCCCTCCGATAATACCGCAAGGTAACCGTGAGCGGTGGCGATGCCATAGGCGGCCTGGATGAATCCCACCTTTTCGGTGAGGTGGACTGGTTCTGGTCCGGGTTTTTCCCAGAGGACCTTGCCGGTCCTGGCATCAAGGCACACCGTGGTCAGATCGAGCCAGAGCTTGCGGTCGGAGACTCGTGAATTGGATTCGGCCGGTAGTTTCAGGGAACGGTTTTCAAGGAAGTAGATCCTTCCGTCATGGAGAGCGAGGGTGGGATTCAGGATCAAACCGCGGCCGTAGGCCCAGATGCCCTTGGCGGTGGATTTGTGGTAGCCGAAGAGGCGGTTGCTGCACACCTGTGTAACGGCCACACCGACCTTGTCGTACCAGGCCTCACCACCCCAGAATTTGCGATAAGCTGAGTTTGCCCGGACGGCAGATCCCACGATGAGATCATCCTCCTGTGCCACGAAGCCCCAGTCATGGGATTTACGTTCCTTGGCAGGTAGCAGCAGGGCGTGACGCAGTTCTCCGGTCTTTGCATCGAGCATCCAGAGTCGGTCGCGGATGGCCAGATAGACATGCTCGTCGTCGACACACCAGTTGGAGCAGTCGTGGGCCACATTCAAGCGGCGCAGGGATGGGATTTCGTAGGACCAGAGCACGGCCCCGTTGAAGGCGTTGAGAGCCACAAGGCGGTTCATGCCCTGATGGAAGAGCCGGCCCTTGGCGGCAAGGGGAGCGGGCATGCGCGGTTGGCGATCGATGCCGAAGTCACCGCCTGGACGTCCAATCCACTGGACAGCCATGCCGGAAGTAGCGCTCACATCTCCGAGGGCCTCCCCGGTGTAGGCTGCGTTGCCGGCGGTGCCATACTGATGGGTCCAGTCCTTCGCTCCATCGAGTTTCTTGCGGCGGAAGATTGCAAGCGCACCCGCTTTTTCCCACCGTCCTTCCGCCTTTTGAAAGGCGGAACTGTTGCGTGGAGAGGCCAGAAGAAGCGCTCCGCCATCGGGACGCAGGAGGCGCAGGCATTCCTCGTCGGATACAGGGGGCGAATCCTTCTCGGAGAGAATCAGGTCGGCGAATCCGTCGGTCCAGGAGGTGCGTTCGGGATTGCCCAGGGACACGACGGATACGCGGTGCCCCAGGATGCCCGCAGCGTGAAGGGTTTGGCGGACAGCGGCGAGGACGGTGGGATCGGAGTCGGCCGCGATAATGTGGAAGCGTGATTTGGCAGCCAGGGCGGTGGCGAGCATTCCATCCCTGAGTCCGAGGATCAGGAGGTATCCATTTTGCTCGGCGGCCACTTCGAGGGCCTTGTCGCAGACCGTGCGGATGTCGGGGGAGAGATCAGCCGGAGCGACCACCGGAGCGGGGGAGAGGTTGAAGCGAGTATCGAAATCGAACATCTCGCTGAGGCGGGGTTTGCCGTCTTCCAGGAGCGCGATGCGATAGCGGTAGGTGGTCGCCGACCCCAGTCCGGTCAGGGTTGCCTCGAAGCTTCCGTCCCGGGCCTTCAGTTCCCGCTTCTCCTTGAGGGTTTTTTCCTTCCCCTCACCGTAGTAGAGAATGGCCCGCTGTGCGGCAGCCTGCCAGGAGATGGTGGCAGAATCCGGAGCTGGAAAGGCAACCCGGGGTTGTACCGAGAAGGTGGCGGGTTGCTGGTCATTGACTTCAATGTTGTCGATGACCCACCACCAGTCGTTGGTGCCCACTTTTCTCCACGAGATTTTCATCTCCTTCGCTCCGGCCGGGTTGTGCAGCGGTACCCGAACCGTTTCGCTGTAGGCCTTCGCCTTGCCCTCGGCGTCCAAACGAAGCATCTCGATTGCCTCGGCCCCGTCGTAGGATACCGTGATGGTGCCCACCTGGGCGTCAGTCCGCCATCCCGAGTCAAACTTGAGGGTGAGGCTGTCGGCAGTGGCACCTGAAATATCAATCTGTGGCGTGCTCAAGGTTGCGTCAAACGGGCGCCCCCCCGCGGCATCGTCAAACTCGTCACTGTCTGCCACTGCGATCACATTCGTTCCGAGCGCAAACTGATCCCGGTCCTGGCCGGGGGCAGCCGCCGCCCAGGCGGCAGGAGTGGCAAAGGTCCACCCCGACCATTCGATCACCCCGCCTTCCCCGTGACCGGTGTTCTTGGTCATTGCCCACCCGGTCAGGGATTTGCCTGTCTGGGCGGTGGGCAGGTCGATCCAGTCCGTTCCATCTCCGTTGGGTTCGGAGGGAAACGGGAGCAGGCCCGGCTTGGTGGCAAGCGAGTCGAAGTCTTCGCTGAAATAAACTGCGGTCTGTGGAAACGCCGCTTCGGTTTTCTTGGCCGCCTGACCCTTGCCGGATCCCAAAGCGGCAAGGAGGACGAAGGTTGTGACAGGAAGAAAGTTGCTCTGCATGAAACCGGAAATCGTTGCAACGTAACGTGGGCTCATATCGGGGGAAAGAATAACCTTCTGGAGATTCCGCCATGGTCCGGCGGGATTCTCTCAATTGAGGTCCGGGGTTCCTGCTGCCGGGCCGTGACCGACGGATAGTTTCCTCGATCCCTTCGCGTTATTTCGCCGGTGTGATTTTCCAGATTTCGCCGTTCTTTCCGGAAGGGCCCTTGCCGGTGTTGGTGAGGACATAGATCTCACCATCGTGGTCATATCCGAAACCCACGATCATGCGTGAAATCGGGCCCGCGGGCGTCTTGGCGCCGGGGAGGATCTGCATGGCCCAGGTTGTCTTGTTTTCGGGAATGCCGGCGTAGAGACCGTACTTCTTGCCGGCCCAGCTCTGGGCCCAGTCAGCGAAGAGATAAACCCCGTCGAGTCCGGGGATGGCCTGGCCCCGGTAGACGTGGCCACCGGTCACGCTGATACCGTAGCCGGGGGCCTTCCCGAAACCGTCGTGATGCGGATAGGCGATAACCGGAGCGACAAGATCCCCGGGTGCGGGAGTGATTTTCAGGGTCGCAGGTTCGCTGGGATTCTGCTGGTTGAAGGTGGCGTATCCCTCATAGCGGGGCCACCCGAAGTTGCCGGCGGAGAGCAGATTGATCTCCTCGAACCGGTTCTGACCCACGTCAGCCACGATGATATTCCCGTTCCTGGGATCCACCGTGATGCCCCAGGGGTTGCGGATGCCCCAGGCGTAGATTTCTTCCAGTCCGTCGTCCTTGCCCTTGAAGGGATTGCCTTCGGGAATGGCGTAGGGGTCACCCGAGTCGACGTCAAAGCGCAGGATCTTGCCAAGGTGCCGGCGGAGGGATTGTCCGTTACCACCCTTTTCGTGTCCACCGTCCGGCTTGCCCTTGGGGTCCAGGTCATTGGCATTGCCGCCGTCTCCGAGACCGAGGTAGAGGTAGCCGTCCTTTCCGAAGACGAGGCTCCCGCCATCGTGATTCCACTGCGGTTGATCGACGGTGAAGAGAATACGCTCGCTGGTGGTGTCCGCCGTGCCGTCAGACTTCACCTTGAACTCGGAGAGGTGGGCGGTGTGGTCAAATCCCTTCCTGCCTTTCCCTGCGAGCGGCGCGCTGTAGTAGACGTAGACCTTCTTGTTGGAGGCGAACTTCGGGTGAAGGGCCACTCCCAGGGAACCACGTTCATCGAAGCCCTTCTTCAGGTTCACGATGGACTTGCGCAGATCGAGGAACGCCTTGCCGGGTTTGCCACCCTTCTCGTCGAGGAAGTGAATGACGCCCGCCTGGTCCACCACCAGATAGGCCTGGTCCCCTTTTCCGTATGGAATCATGGAGAGAGGCGAGACAAATTCGGAAGCGAACTTCACATAGCTGACGGCTGGAAGCTCCCTGGCGTCCGCGAGGACACTCAGGCCAAGGAAGAGGGAGAGGGCCGGGAGGGTGAGGCGAGGTGTCATGATGGCAGGTAGTGTGAGTGATTATGGTGATTTGGCAACCAGCCAGTGAGCAGGCTGGGCGATAGATGAAACCTCCCTTGATGTCACGTTCCGGGGCGTGGTAGAGGAGATGGACCAGTCTCCGGAGGATATCCCACCATGCCACCGGGACTGTCCTTTTGCTTGCCTTCACCGGGTGGGGCTGAAGGATTGCATGGGTGAGACCCTGGCGCCCTTTATTAGTCCTCCTCATTCCGGCCCTTGCCGCCTCTGCTCTGATCAGGGCCCAGGGTGTCGAAGAGCGTCGCCCGCCGAATATCGTCTTCATCCTGGCCGATGATCTCGGTTACGGGGACCTCGGGTGCTTTGGCCAGAAGACCCTGAAGACACCGCGACTGGATGAAATGGCGGCCCAGGGCATGCGCTTTACGCAGTTTTACGCGGGATGCACCGTCTGCGCGCCCTCCCGAAGCGTTCTCATGACGGGTCGACACATGGGCCATACGGTTGTGCGGGGGAATTCGACCAAGCCGATCGTCCTCCGGTCGAAGCACCCCACCGTGGCCTCGCTCCTGCAGAAGGCGGATTACAGGACGGCCTGCATCGGGAAGTGGGGGCTGGGGACACCGGACAAGTTGAGCAATCCCAACGACGTGGGGTTCGATCACTTTTTCGGCTACGTGGACATGTGGCACGCTCACAACTTCTATCCCGAGTTCCTCATTCGAAACGGCCAGGTGCAGAAACTGCGAAACGAAGTGATCCCGCGGTGGAAGGCCTTCCAGAATCCAGGCAGGCCGCAGGCGGGTCGCGGGGTGGCGGTCAAGCGCGTGGACTATGCCCCGGATCTCTTCATTGCCGAGGTGGAGAAATTCATTCGCGACAAACGCAGCCAGCCGTTTTTTCTCTTCTTTTCGCTGAACGTGCCGCATGCCAACAACGAAGCGGGCCAGAAGGGAATGGAAGTGCCGGACCTGGGAGAGTTCGCGGATAAGGATTGGCCCGAGCCCGAAAAGGGTTTCGCCGCCATGATCCGGAACATTGATCGGGACACCGGGCGCGTAGTCGATCTGCTGAAGGAGCTCAAGATAGAGAAGGACACCCTGGTGATCTTCACCTCAGATAACGGACCGCACCAGGAAGGTGGACACAAGGCCGACTTTTTTGATTCGAACGGCCCCTTGCGTGGGACGAAGCGGGATCTCACCGAAGGGGGAATCCGTGTGCCCACCATCGCCTGGTGGCCAGGCACCATCGCGCCGGGAACGGAGGATGATGCCCACTGGTATTTCGGGGACCTGATGGCCACCGCAGCAGAACTTGCAGGAGTGGAACCACCGGGGGACATCGACAGCGACAGCTTTGCGGGATCCCTGCGTGGCCAACCGCGTGAGAAGCGTTGGGATCGGAAGTCCCGGATGTACTGGGAGTTCTACGAGCGCGGGTCGGCCCAGGCCGTACGCTTCGGGAAGTGGAAGGCTATTCGCAGGCCGATGTTCACCGGAAGGATTGAGCTCTACGACATGTCGAATGATCCGGGTGAGAAGCATGACTTCAGTGAGCGACGCCCTGATCTCGCCAGGCATGCCGCCAATCTGCTTGATGCCGCCCACGAACCCGATTCGAACTGGAAGGGGAGGTAGGCACTCTCCCCGGACCCGGGGGGGTGGAAAGGCAGACCTTTCCCCGTCAATATTCCCGTGTGGGAAGCGTTCGGGGAATGACTCTCCTGTTCTTGACGTTGTTCTCGGGGTCGAAAAACGTCAGGTTCTTGTCGTGACCTCCTTGTGTTTGCTGCTGCCCGGGCTCCTTGGGGTGCTGGCAGGAACTGTGCAATGGGCAACCGGGGAGGGCGGGACAGTTCCGGGGAGGTGCTCGCGTTGCAGGGGACAACGCTTGTTCCGTCCGATGTCGGCTCGTCTCTTTCTGGTTTTCGCCACAAGTGTGCTGGGGTGGGGTCTGGGGGGGTGTGACAGGAAGGAGGAGCTTGGCCGGGATCCTCTGCAGGAGTCGGGAGGGATTGATCCCAGGCCCCTGCCATTGAACCTTGATGATGAGTTGGTGGCCCTCCAGGTCCGGGGGGAAAGCCCGGGAGGCAGGGAACCGGGAGTGCTGCGGGTGGTGGCGGGGACCCCCGTTCAGAGCTCGCGGCGCCCGGAACCCGGGGGAATCGAGGCCGAGCTGGAGAAGCTGGAACCGGGGAGGGAATGGGAATCCGAGAACCGAAGCGCGGCGGTGGTCCGGAGGTTGCACGCCTTATTTTCTTCAGGTGAGGCAGGAATGCTGGCGGAGAGTTTCGTCTGTTCGGATCTGCGTCCCGCCAGACTCAAGGTGGTGGAGAATCACGGGGGTATTCAGTTCCTGCGCCCGGAGGAGTCCCTTGTCGATGCGGAGAGCCATCACGGGTGGGAGGGCTTCGCGGCAACCCGCGCTGACTGGTTGGGGAAGGTCCCCCCGGACGTGGTTCCCGACATGTCGATCAAGGTGCTGGCGGGGCAGGAACTTGATTCAGGGTTTTCCGCGGAGGTGATGGTGGAGTTGAGAAGCGGGGAAGTGGATGGAGTCTCCCGTCGCCAGGTCACTACCTCGTGGCACACCCGCTGGACCCGGGAGGATCCTCCGCGGCTGGCATCTCTCCAGGTGCGGCACTATGAGGAATCCCTTGTTGGAAATCCGGGACAGGGATTCGTCGATGTTGGGCCGGCCGTGCTGGGCGGGACGCCCCATTACCGTGAGCAGGTTCTGCGGGGAACCGGGGACTGGGCCACCAGGCTGACGCGCCTGGGAGATTTTTCGCTGACAGGGCATCACGGACTGGCGGTGGGAGATGTCAATGGGGATGGACTTGAGGACCTCTACGTCTGTGACGCGGGAAGTCTGCCGAACCGGCTGTATGTCCAGCAGCCCGATGGCACGGTGGAGGATACCTCGGCCGAGGCGGGAGTGAACTGGCTGGAAGATTCACGAAGCGCACTGCTGGTCGATCTCGACAATGACGGGGACGAGGACCTGGTGGTGGCGACCATCGCAATGGTCGTCTTCCTGGAGAATGACGGCACTGGAATTTTCAGCCTGCGGGGTGGCCATCCGGGCGCGCGTTATCCCTTCTCCCTGAGTGCGGCCGATTTCGACAGCGACGGACTGCTGGATATTTATGTCTGTGTCTACAGTGCGGGGGACAACGCGGAACGGCGGGGGTTCGAGGTGAGAGCTCCTCTCCCCTTTAATGATGCTGAGAACGGCGGGCGCAACGTCCTGTTGAAAAATCTCGGGATGTTCGGGTTTGCGGATGCCACGGAAGCAGTGGGCCTGGGTGTCGACAACACCCGGTGGAGTTTTGGCGCGGCCTGGGAGGACTACGACCGGGATGGCGACCCGGATCTCTATGTGGCCAACGATTTTGGTCGGAATTGCTTCTATCGGAATGAGGGGGGCCGCTTCCGGCAAATTGCGGGTGCGTTGCAGGTGGAGGACATGGCGTCCGGAATGTCGGTGGCGTGGGGCGACTATAACCGGGACGGAGCCCCGGACCTTTACGTGGGAAACATGTTTTCGGCGGCGGGGAACCGGGTGAGCCGGCAGGAGTTCTTCAAGGAGGGTGCCGATGCTGCGCTGGTGGGAGATCTGCGGAGGATGGCCCGGGGAAATTCGCTCTTTGCGGGAGGTCAGGGCGAGAAGGGAACTGAATTCCAGGATGTGAGTGAAGTGACCCGCAGTCATCTGGGCCAGTGGGCCTGGAGTTCGGGTTTCGGGGATCTCAACAACGATGGATGGGAGGACCTGGTGATTTCAAACGGGTTCCTCACCGGTCGGGAGCCTGATGATCTGTGAAGTTTCTTCTGGCGGCAGGTCGTGTCGCCGAAGCAGCAGGCCGACCCTCGAATCTATGGCAATGCCTGGACCGCCCTCCTGCAGATGGTGCGGGACGGGCGCTCGTGGAGCGGACGCGAACGCAACCGGTGCCTTCTTAACGACCGGGTGGGGGGATTTGCCGATGTGTCTTCGGTAATCGGACTGGATCAGGATGGCGACGGACGGGCGCTTGCGGTGGTGGACTGGGACCAGGACGGTGATCTGGACCTCTGGTATCGTGACCGGACCGCACCCCGCCTGCGGTTGATGTTGAATTCACACAACTCGACACGTCCGGGGGATTCTGTGGCCCTGCTTCTTGAGGGCAGCGAGTGCAATCGTAATGCCATCGGCGCGGTGGTCGAACTGATGGCCGGGGAAGCGGCGGGGACTGTGCGATCCGTCAGGTCCGTCCGGGCGGGGGACCTGTTCCTGTCGCAGTCGAGTCGCTGGCTGCATTTCGGACTGGGAGAGACCGGAAAGGCGAGCAGGGCACGGGTGATCTGGCCGGGAGGCAAGGTGGAGGAATTTGGAGGATTGGGGGCAGGGGGAGCTTTTCGCCTGAAGCAGGGTAGTGGTGGAGCGGTGCCGGTAGAGAGAACCTCCCGGTCAATTGCAGCCACTCCCGCGACTCCCTCTCCGGCAGGTCGGGATGACACCGCCCGCATCAATCCTCCGGCCAGGATTCTGCTCCCGCCGCTGGCCTTCAGGAGTGCGGATGGAGAGCCGGGACTTCTCATGGGTCAGGGGGCTCCCCAGTTGGTTGTGCTCTGGTCGGCGGATTGTCCGGTTTCGAGGCGTGAACTGGAGCGCATGGCCCGGGCGGCCGGAACCTATCGGGTGATGGGGTTGCCGCTGGTTGCTGCCCTCAATGTGGACGGGGAGGAGTTACGTGAGAAGGCAACAGGTGTGATGGCGGAAGTGCGCTGGCCTTTCGAGTGGGGAAGTATCGAGAATTCCTCGCTGGATTCCCTGCACGAATTTCAGCGAGCCCTCTTTGATGTGAGCATTCCCATGACCGTTCCGCTGGCTTTCCTCTGCGGGGGAGGAGGAGAAGTGATGGGGATCTACCGAGGATCGCTCGAGGCGGCTGTCATCGGGGCGGACCTGAAGGCGCTTCGTAGGGCGGATGGAGAGAGGTGGCACACCTGGGCCCCTCCGCTGGCAGGGCGATGGTTTACCAAGCCGGTGGATCCGGTCTACGCGTTGGAATTCATGGCACGGCAGTTCGAGGAGCGCCTTCCGGAAGAGGCACTCTATTTCCTGGAAGCCGCTCATGAGCAGGCGAGTGGCAGCCGGCGGGTGGCTCTTGAATCCGGAATCGCCCGCCGACACCACGAGAGAGGAAAAAAATACAAGGCACAACGGCAGCCGGAACGGGCGGCGGCACATTTCGAGCGCGCCCTCGCCCTCGAACCGCAGGCGGAGTTCTATCTTGATTACGGGACCATGCTGGCGAGTTACGGGAACCTGGGAGCGGCGGTGGGCATGCTGGAGGAGGCACTGAAACTGGAACCGAACCTTGAACCTGCTCGCAAGGCCTTGGAAATGGTCCGCAGAATACAGCTTGAGGACCGGTAACACAGTGTCGGGTCCGGGTGGGCGGAAATGAATGCCTGGGGAGTTGCCCTGCTGGTAACGGACGGATAGGGTGGGGAGGATGACTGACGAAGAGCCATTGACCACGAATCCTGTGGTTTCGAACCCCGATGCCTACTGGTGTTATCGGTGCAAGGCACATAACCCCTTCGATCACCTCACTTGGAGAACCTACAGGGCCAACAGTGATGATACGTATGAGAAGATGAGTTGTGTGCGTTGTCAGTCTTCGATGTTCAATCCAGCCAGGACCAAACCGGTGATGGTTGGTCTTCTGGGGTTCACCTTGGTGGCGCTGATCGTCGGCCTTGTCCTTGGTGGTGACTTCTTGGCACCTTCCCTGCTTTTTGCCGCCTTTTCCGGATTGATCGGATTCATGATGCTCTACTACATGAATCTCTGGTGGTCCTGGTCCCGGCTCCAGGGCGGAAAATCCACTGAACAGCTTGAGAAGGAGGGCGGGGAGCATATTGCCTTGATCGAGAAGGGACGAAAATGAAAAGGCCCCAGAGAGACCCGGTGAGGGTGAGGTTCGCTTCCATGGTGGCTGCGCTGTTGGGTTTGTTCCCCGGGGCGTGGGCTGATGTGGTGACCACCACCAAGGGGGAGACCAATCAGGGGACGGTAACCTTCCGGGAGGGTGATGCCCTGGAGGTGGCGAGCGGGTCCGGTGAAAAGGTGCGGATTGCGTTGGCGGATCTTGCTTCCCTGGACCTTACGCCCGGGGACCAGCAGTGGCGCATCGGTGGAACCGGAGTGCTTACCACCAATGGCAGTTTCCTGGCGCGGGCGGCGGTGAAGATGGACGGGAAGGTAGTGACCTTCGCACAGCAGGATGAAACCCTGCTGCTGACCAGGCAGAATACCACGGCCCTTTTCTTTCAGCCCCTGCGATCGCGGGACGCCGAGGTGCTGCGTTTCGACCGGCAGGGCGTTTTCCTGCGTGACGGCGATTTCATGGAAGGTCGCGTGGTCGGATTGGCAGAGGGGCGGGTGACTGTCGAGTCCCTCCTCCTGGGGCGGAAGTCCTTTTCGGTGGAGACGGAAGCGATGGCAGTGGTCCTGCGGGCGCCCGTGACCGGGGCGTTGGAGGGTTGGTCGCTCTTTCTGGCCGATGGGTCGCGACTGCGGTGCAGGGAGATCCTTCTGACAGAGGGTGGCGTGATCCTGCCGCACTCGCCCTATCGCGATTTTCGCATAGGAAGGGACGAACTCTCGGGAATCCGGAAGGAGAGTGCGCAGCCCCTGATGGAATTATTCCGCACCCGCTGGCTCTCCCTTGAGCCGGAGCGTCCACTGGCTGCGGCAGCCCTGGGCGAGAAGGCCACCACCGCAGAGTTTGCCGGGGCTCTTGCCGGAATGAGTGAGGAACGGACCCGACGGGAAGCGGTCAAGAACGAGGCGAAGGCGGAATGGATCCGGGCCCAGCAGATTGCCACCCGCTTGAAGGCCGGTGCCGCTCGTGGGGTGGCCAACGTGGCCCGCATGGAGGGGCAGGTGAAGGAGAAGGCCCGGCGGGTGGAGCAGGATGAAAGGATGGTCCAGCGGGCCGCCGAGGACATTGAGAGAAAAATGGAGGCGGTAAAGCAGGCGGAGCAGAAGATTGAGGAAACAAGGAAGAGGCGTGATGCCATTCCACGCGAGGATGCGACCCAGCGGCGAAACTGGGAACAGCAGGTCCGCAATGCGGAACGGCTGAAGCAGAATGCGGAGCGCATTGTCAACCAGGCGCGTGCCATCCGCCGGCGCCATGAGACCCGCGTCAAGGCCACCCTGCGGCTGGTGCACACGGCGGAAGAACGGGTCGCCCAGGCGAAGGCCCAGAAGGAGAAGGACGATGCGGCCTCCGAGGAAGCCGTGGCGGCCCTTGGGACAGCCAAGGCTTCCTATGATCTCGCCACCGCCGACCTGCGCGAGGTGGGAGAGGAACTTCGACGGCTTGAGTTCCTCATCCAGCAGCGGAAGGATGCGGAGAAGAAGTGAAGTGGACTGAGGCCTGGCCGGGAGAGCGGTCCTTAGGTTCTTGCCCGCGTCCCCCCAGCCGCTAGGTTCGCACCATGAAGAAGCTGGCAATCTTCTTTCTGGCGGGGTTTCTCTCGATTGGTCCCGGCTGGGCGGAAGCAGAGTGGGAGAAACGTCTCGCGGTTGCAGCAGGCAACGCGGTGGAAATCTCGACTTTCGTGAAAACGGCCCGTGAAAAGCATGGCGAGTTTGGTGAGAAAGCGGCGGTTTTCCTCGTGGAAGGCATGTCGGCGGCGGACCTGAAGGCGCTCAAGAGCGAATTCCTGCTGGATAATCTGGGGCTGGCGCTCAAGGCGCGGGAAGCGTTCCCGTGGGTGAAGGGATTGCCGGAGGAGGTCTTTTTCAACGATGTGGTTCCCTACGCTTCTCTCGATGAGACCCGTGAGGCGTGGCGGGCGGACTTCTACCGGAAGTGTGCGGAGCTGGTGAAGGACTGCAGGACAACCACGGAAGCAGCCCAGGCCATCAACAAGGACTTCTTCAAGCTCATCAAGGTGCATTACAATACGGGCCGGAAGGCGCCCAACCAGAGTCCCTCGGAGTCGATTGAACTAGGCAAGGCCACCTGCACCGGACTCTCGATCATCATGGTGGACGCCTGTCGTTCGGTGGGCGTGCCCGCCCGGGTGGCCGGAACAGCCCTGTGGAGCAACAAGCGTGGCAATCACACCTGGGTTGAGGTCTACGATTCCGGGACCTGGCACTTCACCGGGGCGGACGAGTACAGCAATGCCGGGTTGAATCGTGCCTGGTTCGTGGGGGATGCTTCCAAGGCCATCGCGGAGGACTGGCGGCATGCGATCTGGGCTACTTCGTGGAAGAAGACTGGTGCGCACTTCCCGATGGTGTGGGATCTCCAGAACCAGGAGGTGGCCGCTGTCAACGTGACCGGGCGATATGCAAAGGACCAGGGGGAGAAGGCGAAGGAGGCCACCGTTTACCTCCGGTTGCGGGAGAAGCAGGGCGGGGAACGTCTGGTGGGTACGGTGGAACTGCTCAACAGCAGGGGCAAGGTCCTGGAGACGGTGACTACGAGGGCCGGGACCACTGACCTCAACGACATGCCCGCAGTCAAGGTCAGGACCGGGACCGAGTATCGTCTGCGCGTGAAGCACGGCGAGGAAGTTCGCTGGGAGAGCTTCAAGGCGGTGAAGGAAGGGGAGGGAACGATCGACCTGGTCTGGCCCGAACTGGGAAAGGACAGCGTGCATCTCAAGGCGGTCAGGCAGTGGCTGGCTCTCCTGCCGGAGGAGCGTCATCTCTCGGTCCCGGAAGGCGCCCTTTCCAGGAAGGATGCGGAAGAGGCGAGGACGCTGATCTGGCAGGCTCTGCGCAAGGAACTCGCGGAAGAGCGTAAGGCGGAGATGGAGGGCAAGGTGGTGAAGGCCGCCGGAAAGGAGATGAAGATTCTGGAGCGCACCTTCGGGAAGGCAGCTGAGGGGAAGCGTTCCCTCTGGATCTCGATGCATGGTGGGGGAGGAGCCCCGGCCCGGGTCAACGACCAGCAGTGGCAGAACCAGATCCGGCTCTACGAACCAGAGGAGGGAGTCGTGGTGGCCCCGCGGGCGCCCACCAATACCTGGAACCTCTGGCACCAGGGGCATATTGACGACCTGTTCGACCGCCTGATCGAGAATTTCGTGATAACCCGCGGCGTCGATGCCAACCGCGTCTACCTCATGGGCTACTCGGCGGGTGGTGATGGTGTCTACCAGCTTGCGCCGCGGATGGCGGACCGCTTGGCCTCGGCCGCCATGATGGCGGGGCATCCCAACAATGCCAACCCGCTCGGTCTGCGCAATCTGCCCTTCATGATCTTCATGGGTGGCAAGGATGGGGCCTACGGGCGGAACAGGGTGGCCGCCGAATGGGGAAAGAAACTCGGTGACCTGCGCAAGGAGGATCCCGGGGGCTACGAGCACAAGGTTACGATCTATCCCCAGCATGGGCATTGGATGAATCGTGATGATCGCGAGGCCCTGCCGTGGATGATCGCCAGGACGCGCAATCCGTGGCCGAAGAAAATCGTGTGGCATCAGAGCGGGCGCACGCACGAGCGGTTTTACTGGCTCGGTGCAGCCAGGGGCACGGCGAAGGGTGGGCAGACGGTGACAGCGGAGGTGAAGGGGCAGGAGATCACCCTCAGTGCGGGTGGCCGGAAGGAGCTCAAGTTGCGCCTGAGTGACCAGTTGCTGGATCTGGATCAGCCGGTGGTGGTGAAGGCGGATGGTCGGGAGGTCTTCCGGGGCAAGGTGGAGCGCGGTGTGCAGGCCATCTGGAATTCGCTGCAGGACCGACCGGATGTGGCGTCGGTGGCGACGGCGGAGTTACAGCTGAAGTTTTAAGGACAGATCGGTGAGCACGGAAAAAGAGAGGGTGCCGCGGAGATATCTCTGCCGACGGGTGGATCGTCCCATTGCCATTGATGGTTCGCTATCCGATCCGGGCTGGTCGGATCGGGCGTGGACGGAAGACTTCGTTGATATCACGGGGGCTCCGGAGTTGCGCCCGCGATTCCGCACCCGGTTGAAAATGGCCTGGGATGACGACTTCCTATACGTTGGGGCGGAGCTGGAGGAGCCACATGTGTGGGGAACGATTACGGAGAAGAACGCGGTCATGTTCGAGGACAACGACTTCGAGGTCTTCATCGATCCGGACGGCGACGGACTGGATTATTACGAATTCGAGATCAATGCCCTGGGAAGTATCTGGGAACTGAGCCTGCCCCGACCCTACGGAGAGGGAGGAGTTCCGATCCTGGGGTGCAATCTACCTGGTCTGCGGAGTGCGGTGCAGGTCCGGGGCACGCTCAATGATCCAGGTGACGTGGACGAGGGCTGGTCGGTGGAAGTGGCCTTTCCCTGGGCTGGACTGGCGCAGTTCAACAAAAAAGGCACCACCCCGCCGCAAGTGGGAGACATCTGGAAGGTGAACTTCTCGCGCGTGCAGTGGCGCCACGAGGTGGTGGAGGGTCGCTACGTGCGCATTCCGCCGCATGGTACGCCGCTCGCCGAGAGCCTCAATCCGGAAGAGCAGGAGCACCCGGAGGATAACTGGGTGTGGAGTCCCCAGGGCGCGGTCAACATGCACCTGCCGACGCGGTGGGGTGAGGTGGTGTTCGGTGAGTAGTGCAGGGTGTCGATTTTGAGGTTGTGGGTGCGGTAGCCCGGGGGATCCCTGAAGGGGCGGGTTGCCGCGTCGCACCTCTGTCACGAAGTCTTGATAAGTGCCTGCTTCCCTTGCAGGTTGAGACATCATGATGGTGCGGGAGATCGCGGAACGCATTCTCTTCGGGACGACCCTGGAGGAGAAGCTCGCCCCACCACTCCCGGGGGTGAGCGATGAAGATCGCGGAGGTCCGATCACTACTCCGGAAGCGCCGGGTCGGCCGGAGGAACTGAGGTTGCGGCGTGATGGCGTCCGGGCCGAGTTTCCCGGAACGGTGGGGCTTGAGGACGAGGAGCAGAGGGGAAGGTTGCTGCATTTCTTTGCCAATCACGAATTGCTGGCGACCGAACTGATGGCCCTGGTCCTGCTGAAGTTTCCCGAGGCACCGGCTGAGTTCCGGGCCGGGGTGCTGCAGACCATGAAAGAGGAACAGATGCACACCAAGCTCTACATGAAGCGGATGGCTGATTGCGGAGTGGAGTTCGGGGATCTTCCGGTCAACGGATTCGTCTGGGATACGGTCTCCACCATGCCAACTCCGCTCGACTACGTCACCCGGCTTTCACTGACTTTTGAACAGGCCAATCTCGATTATGCACGGGGCTATGCCGAAGTGTTTGGCGAGGCGGGAGATGCGGAGACCGCAGCGATCCTGGAGCGGATCTATCGCGACGAGATCGAACACGTGAGTTACGGGTTGAAGTGGTTCCGCAGGTGGAAGAGGGAAGGTTCCGACTGGCGGAGGTTTGTGACCGGCCTGCACCTGCCCCTCTCGGCGGTACGGGCCAAGGGTGCATTCTCGTTCAATGAGGAGGGCCGACGGGAGGCTGGACTGGACGAGGAATTCATCCGGGAGCTGCGGGTTTATGCGCAATCGAAAGGGCGAACGCCGAATGTCTTCTGGTTCAACCCCGGGGCGGAGGAGAGCCTGGTTTCGTCAGGGGCTGCGTCCACCCGGGCCGCCCGGCAGGTGGAGTGCGACCTGGCCCTGCTGCCAGCCTACCTGGCCCGTCACGAAGATGTCGTGATCGTGCCTGAGATGCCATCGACCGCTTTTCTCACCCACTTGCTGGATGCCGGGATTGAGCTGCCGGAGATTGTCTCTGCCGATCGTGTTCCCGAGATCGGGGAGCGCAAGTTGCACGAATTGCGTCCCTGGGCGCGGACTCCGGATGCCCAGCCCATGATCGACAAACTGGGGATGGATTGTCCCCAGACGCCACGGGAGTTGTTTTCCAAGGCGCTGCATGCAGGGTTTCTGCGGAGCCTGCTGGAAAGTGCTTCCAACCCGATGCTCTGCCCCCCCGGGGTTGTCGGGGAAACGGTCTGCTCGGCGGGTGCAGTAGAGACCTGGATGGAGTCCTCATCATTTCCTGAGTGTGTGGTGAAGGCTCCCTTCAGCACGGCGGGACGGGACCGGGTGATCTGCAGGGTCGCGGAGGGAGTCCCGGCCGGATTGCAGGCGCGCATCGGGGACCTGATCGACAGGCAGGGGGAGCTGGTCATTGAGCCCTGGCTGCAGCGTCTCGTCGATTTTTCGGTGCACTACGATATGGGCGATGGGGAATTGAGGAGGAGAGGACTGGTGGTGGTGGAGAACACGGATCGGGGGCAGTTTCGCCGTGCGACGGTGGCCGATCGCTTCACCGATTTTCTGGAGAAGAAAGTGTGTCGCCTCCTTTTCAAAGGGGCCTCCCGGCGCGGACATCTCATCGATTTTCTGGAGGGTGTCCTGGAACCGGCCCTGGCGGCCCTGTTGGAGAAGCATCACTATACGGGGCCAGTGGGTCTGGATGCCTTCCTCTACCAGGACCGCGATGGGGCGGTGCGGTGGAAACCGGTGGTGGAGATTAATCCGCGTTACACCATGGGCCGGGTGGCCCTGGAACTGGCCCGCTTTACCCCTTCTCAGGCGCGGACCTCTCTCACCATTGCCCCGGTGGGCCAGGGACCTCCGGGGGCGCTGTGCCTGACTCCACGCCTTGCGGAGACCCGGTGGGCTGCCTTCCTGAGTGGCAAATGAGTCCGGGTGAGGGAGCGGGTTGAGAGCATGGGGGAGTCCTGCTCTACGGATTGAGTTTTCCGTTATTCGTCCAGGTAGATTCCTCTCCCAATCCCGGGATCGTCATTCTAGCGTGCCTGGATGAGACGATTGTTGATGGCCGGGATCTGCATGTGCGCCACGGTTTTGGCGCAGGAAAATCCGGCCTGGCCACTGCTCAAGCCTGTGACCGAGAAAAAGGCTCTGCCGGGGACGAAGCTTCTGGAAATCGGGGGTGACCTGTCCATTGCGATGGTGGAGGGGGTTGACCGTTTCCTCGACGCAGAGATCGCGAAAGTCATGCAGGAGAGGGGGCAGGGAACGCGGCAGGATCTGGCACGGATTCTGGGAATGCCACGGGATGGGAAGCCCACGGAGAACGGTTTTGAGCACACCGGCCAACGGTGGGGGCCAATTGGAAAAGGACGCAACTACACGGTCCGGAATGTGCGATGGAAAACCATCGGCGGAACCGAGGCGTCAGGTCTGCTGTTTGAACCGGATGGAGTGCAACCGCTTGTTGATATTATCGCTCTTCCAGATGCCGACCAGGATCCGGAAGAACTCGGAGGCATCGAGCCCTGGGACAAGAGCCAGCGCACTCACCCCTATGCGGCCGAGATGGCCCTGGCCGGTTGCCGGGTCCTGGTTCCCGTCCTGATCAAGCGGAGCGAGCACCATGCCATGCCGATGCGGGAGTGGTTGCACCGGGTGGCGTGGGAACTGGGCCGGACCCTGGCGGGATACGAGGTGCACAAGATCCTGGCCGCAGTCGATTGCTTCCGAAAGGGCAATGCGGGCCTGTCGGGTCGGAGCACGAGCGGAAAGGTCGCGGTGGTCGGCTGGGGGGAGGGCGGAAGGCTTGCCCTGTATGCCGCAGCCCTCGACGAGCGTCTCGATGGCGCATTGGTGAGCGGGTATTTCGGTCCCCGCGGCCGCGTCTGGGATGAGCCCGCCGATCGAACGGTATTCGGATTGCTGCGGGGGCACCCGGATGCCGGGATTGCCCGCCTGATCCTGCCGAGGGCACTGGTGATCGAAACGGGCCACTTTCCCGACTACGGCTTCCGGTTGGATGCCGGGGGTGCTCCACAACGTCTCCGCACCGGGGCGGGCAAGCGGGGCAAGCCGGGGAAATTGCTGAGCCACTCACTGGAAGCGGTGCGGTCAGAAGTTGCGCGCATCGGGGGTGAGGGAGTGACAATTCAAGCCACCCAGCGTGCCGGCGAGCGAAAGAGCTGGCTGGGGCTCCTGGAGAAGATGGGAGTGAAGATTCCCCCCGGCAATCTTTCAACTTCCGGGCCTGGCTGGGTGCCAGTCAAGCCGCTGCAGACTCCGGAGCTGATCGGCAGGCGCCACATGCAACAGGTCCAGGCCATCGAACGGCACAACCAACGGGCCCTGATCGATTCGGAGGGTGTGCGTAACGGGTTGTTCAGGGAAGTGAAGCTGGACAGCGTGCAGAATTACGAAGGGAGCATCGCCGCTCTCCGGGAGCAATTCAGCAAGGAGGTGATCGGTGAGTTTGAGAGTCTGCAGAAGCTGGCCGCAGCCAATCCGCAGACGAGGAGCTTTCAGGAGGGGCCGAAGACGATCAGTTACGAGGTGATGCTCGACGTGCAGGGAGAGGTAAAGGCTTACGGAATCCTGACCTTGCCCAGGGGGATGAAGCTTGATGGTTCGGAGAAGCGACCGGTGGTGGTGTGCCAGCACGGGTTGGAGGGGCGCCCGCAGTCGACGGTGGGCGAGCAGGACCACCATTACTACAAGGCCTTTGCGACCCGGTTGGCGGAGCGCGGATTCGTAACCTTTGCCCCGCAGAACCTCTATCTGGGCCAGGACCTGTTCCGTATCCTGCAGTTCAAGGCCAATGCCGTGGGCTGCACCCTGTTTTCGGTGATGGTTCCCCAGCATCGTCAGATCACTGACTGGCTGGCGGACCTGCCCTTCGTTGACGCCGACCGGATTGGTTTCTACGGCCTGAGCTATGGAGGCAAGTCCGCCATGCGGATTCCGCCCCTGGTAGATCGCTATTGTCTCTCGATCTGCTCGGCCGACTTCAACGAGTGGGTCTGGAAGAATGCGGCTACTGATCCTCTCGCCCTGCGCCACAGCTACGCCAACAAGGGGGAATACGAAATCTTCGAGTTCGATCTGGGGGGCACCTTCAACTATTTCGAGATGGCGGCGCTCATCTGTCCGCGACCCTTCATGGTGGAGCGGGGGCACTTTGACGGGGTGGCACCGGACAAGACGGTGGCCTATGAGTTCGCCAAGGTACGCTTTCTCTATGCCGCACGACTGGGCCTTGGAGACCGGACCGAGATCGAGTGGTTCGTAGGGCCGCATACCATCAATGGCGGGAAGACCTACGAGTTTCTGCACCGGCATTTGGAGTGGCCGGGACCCGCGAAGTGATTGATGATGGCGGAGTGATGAGTATTGATGTTCGAGGAAGTCTGCGGTTTGTGGCATTGGCGACCGTTCTGGCCGGGCCGGTCCAGGCTCTTGATGTGGGCTTCGGGGAGGTGGACATCACCCCGAAGCTGGGGGGCAGGGAGAAGGTCTGGCTCGCGGGTTACGGGACGGGTCGGCAGGCGGCGGGAGTGCATGATCCCCTGATGGCGAGATGCGTGGTGCTGGAAGAGGGCAGGACGAGAATCGCGCTGGTGTCGGTGGACCTGGTGGGTCTCCAGTTCCCGGCGGTCCAGGAAATCCGCAGACAACTCCCGGAATTCACCTATGTGCTCGTTTCCTCAACCCACAATCACGAAGGACCCGATGTGGTTGGAATGTGGGGGCGCAATCAGTTTTCCTACGGAGTGAATGACGCCTACGTGGCGGAGGTGGTGGGCAGGTGCAGGGAGCTGGTAAAGAGCACGGCACAGGCGATGGTGAAGGATGTGCGGGTGTCTTATGGGACGGCGGAGGACAGGAACCTGTTGAAGGATACCCGCCAGCCCACCGTGTTTGACGCGGTCCTGCGGGTGCTGGTTTTCTCAAGGAAGAATGGGGAGAAGGTGGGCCTGCTCGTGCAGTGGAATTCACACCCGGAGGTGATGGGTTCGAAGAACAAGCTGATCACCGCGGATTTTCCGTGGGCCACAGTGCGTGAGTTGAAGAAGAAGTACGAGTGTCCGGTGGCTTACTTTACCGGAACAGTTGGTGGGTTGATGGCACCTCCGCCCGGGCCGACGACCTTTGAGTATACCGAGAAGCATGGCCTCGAAGTGGCGGGGTTGGCGGCGCGGGCGATTGCGGCCGCGGAACCACTCAAGCTGACGCCCATGAAGGTGCAGGCGCAGATGATTTATATCCCGGTGACCAACCGGCTCTATCGCCTGGGACTGTCGATGAGGGTGCTGCGGCGGGCGGGATTTGTCTCCACGGGAGATCCCTACCGGAAAGGGCAGGCCATGAGTGAGAAGTCCCCGGGTCAACTCCTGACCATCGAGACCGAGGTGGCCCGCCTGCAACTCGGGGAGCTCTCGCTGGCAGCGATCCCGGGAGAACTGTACCCTGAGCTCGTTTACGGGGAATTCCAGGAGCCGGCCGATCCAGCGGCGGACTTTCCTGAGGCCGCTCTCGAGCCAACCATCGCAGAGACGCTGGGTGAAGAAAAGTGGATGCTCTTCGGGTTGGCCAATGACGAGGTGGGCTACCTTATTCCGAAGCGGCAGTGGGATGCCAGGAAGCCGTTTGCTTATGGCAGGAAGAAGTCGCAGTACGGAGAGGCAAACTCCTGTGGACCAGAGGCAGCTGCTATCGTGATGAAGGGTTTTGCGAGATGTGTCGCGGGACAGCAGGGGAGCTTGCAGGCTGCAGAGGCCAGCAGGAAGGATCCGGGTGGAGAAGCGGACCCGGGAGCTGGAAAGGCGAAAACAGGGGGTGGGAAACGGGATTGAAGGGGGCTTGGCGAGGACGATCTCCGGAGGTGAGATTTTCTAACCACCTATGGCCGTCTCATCTTGCCTAAATCGCTGATTTTTATAGTGGCTGCGAGGTGCTGAGGCTGTATCCTCCCGATCATGTTAGAGATCGACATCGGAGGGAAAAAGGTTCAGCTGGATTTCCCTGAGATCAAGGCGCGCTTTGTGGTGACGGGAATTGTGGTCGTGTTCATCGCAGTTGGATTACTGACCTCCTTTTATACGGTGCAGGCGGATGAGGAAGGTGTGGTCCTGCGCTTCGGGAGTCATGTAAAAACAGAATCTCCAGGGCTTCATTTCAAACTGCCGTTCTTCATCGACAGGGTGGAGAAGGTGGAAGTCAAGCGGCAGATGAAACAGGAATTCGGATTTGGAACGAGGGGGAACACCAATCCCTACCAGTATTCCGGGGATACGGAACAGGAGCAGGAGAAGGAGATGGTGACCGGTGATCTGAATGCCGCGCGCGTTGAATGGGTGGTGCAGTATCGCATCGATAAGCCACAGGAATACCTCTTCAACGTGCGTAATGCGGATGATACCCTGCGACATGCATCCGAGTCCGTGATGCGTGAAGTGGTGGGGGACCGGACGGTGGATGAGGTTATCACGGTTGGACGCCAGGAGATTGAAAGTGAAAGCTCCCGGAAACTGCAGAGTCTGGTCAACGATTACGAAATGGGGATCAGTATCGACCAGGTCCAGCTCATGAAGGTCAAACCCCCGCTGGAGGTGGAAGAATCCTTCAATGAGGTCAACCGGGCGGAACAGGAACGTGCCACCGCCGTCAATATTGCCAACGGGGAGTATAATAAGAAGATCCCGAAGGCGAGGGGAGAGGCGGAAAGGGCGATCAGTGTGGCCGAGGGTTATGCCACCAAGCGGGTCAATGAGGCAGAGGGGGACGCGACCCGGTTTGAAGCCCTGTTGAAGGCCTACCAGGAGGCCCCGGAAGTGACGCGACGACGCATGTATCTGGAGACGATGCAGGAGGTGATGCCGCTGCTGGAGCGGAAGATCATCATGGATGAGGCAGGGCAGCAGATCCTTCCTCTGCTGCAGTTGAACCAGGGAGGAGTCCAACGATGAACAAGAAGGTGTTTTCAGGGTGTCTTACCGCGATCCTCATCGTGGGGGGGATTGTGGTGCTCAGCAGTGCGGCTTACACGGTGAACATGCGCGAGCAGGTGATCATCACCCAGTTCGGGGAACCGCAAGGGGAACCTGTCAAGAAAGCGGGTCTCCATTTCAAGGTGCCTTTCATCCAGAAGGTCAACACCATCGAAAAAAGGATTCTTGAATGGGATGGCCCGCGCGACCAGATGCCTACCAAGGAGAAGACCCTGATCATGGTCGACACCTTCGGGCGCTGGCAGATCGCGGATCCTCTCCGGTATTTTGAACGCCTCAGGGATGAGCGCAGCGCCCAGTCCCGTCTGAACGATATCCTCGGTTCGGAAACACGGAATACCATTGCCAAGCATGAGTTGATTGAAGTGATTCGAACGACCAAGGATCGCGTTCCGACCCAGGTTGATGAGTTGGCGAATTCCGATCTGGGCGGTGAGGTAGGGGTTCTGTCCGAGATCTCCCGTGGACGCACAGAGCTGGAAAAGGATATCTTTGAAAAGAGCAAGGTGAAGTTGAAGGAATTTGGGATTGAGTTGCTGGATGTCCGTTTCAAGCGGGTGAACTACAATCAAAGCGTGGAGAGACAGATCTATCAGCGGATGATGTCAGAGCGGAAACAGATCGCGGAGCGGTTCCGCTCGGAGGGTGCCGGGGAGGCCGCCAAGATCACCGGGCAGATGGAGAAGGACCTTAATGTGATTGAATCGGAGGCCTACCGGAAGGTCCAGGAGATCAAGGGGGAAGCGGACGGCGAGGCGACCGGGATTTACGCCGCCGCCTACAACCAGAGTCCACAGGCCGCAGAGTTTTATGAGTTCTCCCGGACGATGGAACTTTACCCGTTGATCATCGGGGGAAAAAGCACGGTGATCCTGTCTACCGATAGTGATCTGTTCAAGTACTTGAAGCAGGTGCAGCCTGATCCGCTGCCGCAGGGCGATCCCATAGGAGAGGGAGAGGAGTAGGATAGCGGGGCAGAGCACCCGG
>DLRK01000168.1:975-13686 GCA_002501065.1 Akkermansiaceae bacterium UBA7890 | reverse complement strand
GTCTCCCTGCGCTATGAACCACCGCCGGTGGTCCCGGCTGGGGCACCGGGGAACATCTTCTCCGCGGAACGGGCCTTCGAACGCCTCCAGCATCTTCTGCCTGACGGGCAACCCCATCCCCTGGGCTCTCCCGCCAACCGGAGATTCCGCGCACGACTCCTCCGCGAACTGGAGGGCCTCGGTCTCGATCCCGAGGAGAATGACCACTGGGTCTCGGCGGGAAGGGGCTCGACTACCACTCTCGCCCTCGCTCGCAATCTCATGGCGGAGCTGCCCTCTTCCAATCCCGACCTCCCCGCCCTTCTCCTCTCCTGCCACTACGATTCCGTCCCTGCAGGTCCCGGCGCCAGCGACGACGGAGCGGCGGTGGCAACCCTCCTCGAGGTTGCCGGCATCCTGATGAAGGAAGCTCCTCTTCCTCGCCCGGTGATCCTCCTCTTTACCGACGGGGAGGAACTGGGACTGGACGGCGCCCTGGGCTTCTCACGCTTCAACGAAGCCGCGGAGCGCATCGGCATGATCATGAATTTCGAGGCCCGGGGCTCCTCCGGGGGTAGTCTCATGTTCGAAACCTCCAAAGGGAATTCCTGGATGATCGACCAGATGGCGCATGGTCTGCACCGTCCCATGAGCAGCTCTGCCTACGTCACGGTCTACCGCAGGATGCCCAACTCCTCCGACCTCACCGTCTTCATGCGACGGGGTCTGGATGGCATCAACTTCGCCTTTATTGGACGCCCCAAGCATTACCATACCCCTCTCGATAACCTTGAGAATCTCAATCGGCGAAGCCTGCAGCATCACGGTGACAACGCCCTGGGAATGGTGCGTCAGCTCTTGACCTCCGACTGGCAGGACGCCAACTCGGAGGAGGACGCGGTCTACACCGATATCGCCGCCCGTTTCATCCTGGCCTGGCCGAGCAACTGGGGCCCCTGGTTTGCGGGTGCCGTTCTACTCGCCCTCCTGCTTCCCTTTCTCCGCCTGTGCAGGGATCACCGATGGGGTGTGCTGGAACTTTCACGGGGAATCTCCTGCTGGATTCTGTGCACTCTGGTTGGCGTGGTCACGGGCTGGTTCGCATCCTGGACTCTGCAGCGCATCGACCCTCCCCCCACTCCCTGGCCTGCTCACATGTATCTGGACCTGCTTGTACCTTGTATCTGCACGGCCATGGGGCTCCTCCTGACGATCCGTTTTGTCCGTCCCCGGCCCACGCTCTTCTTTTTCCTTCACGGCCTCACTCTCGCACTCGGAGCTCTCATCCTCAGCCTTGTCGCAGAGGGATTCTCCTACCTCTTCCTCATCCCGGCCTTCACGGCCGCCCTCACCTCGCTCCTTCTTCTCAATTCCCGCCGCGAAAACTCCTTCCTTCTCACCATCTCCTGCCTGCTGCTTGGGTTGACTACGACCGTGCTGATCGTTCCCTTCCTCAAGTATCTCCCCGATGCACTTGGAATCATGATATCTCCACCTGTCATGTCAGCGCTGGTGGCATTGCTTCTTCTTCCCCTTGTCCCACTCCTGGCTCCGCTCTCGCGAAAGTTCCTGCTCCGCTGTATCCTCCTGCTGGGACTTGGCGCCCTGGGGACGGGTTACCTGACGCTCCAGACCCCGGCCTTCACCGCGGACCTACCACAGCAACTCAACCTCACCTATTATGAGGAAATGGACCAGGGCACCGGGCAAATCTCCTTCGTATCCCAGGAAGGCTCCCTGCCTCCGCTCCTGACCAGCGGCCTGAAGCATCTTCCCGAGCCGGGGAACCTTGCATATCCCCTGCGTGGTTCGGCCTTCGAGACGAGAAAGGCCGATCTTCCCCTCCCAAAACTCGAATTACTGAACTGGAACAACGAGAACGACGCCCATAGTGCCAGGATCCGGTTCACCCCAGCCCTGCCTTCACAGGAGATCGTGATCGGACTGGATCAGGCCCAGGAACTCTCGACAATCTCCGCGCTTGGAACTGACCTGCCCCTTCCACAAACGGACCGCTCCAATCGACAATGGCTCCGCTTTCGCGGCGTCCCCAACGATGGTCTCGAAATCGTCCTCACCTGGAAGAAATCGCCCACCCTCCGTTTCTCCCTCGTCGGAAGCACGCCGGGGCTACCGCCCCACCTCGATGAACTCCGCACCATCCGCGACCAACTGCCAGCCTGTGCCGCTCACTCTGGTGACCGCTCGATTGTCCTCCGGAACGTGCTTCTGGAGTCCCCCGTCTTCTAGCGGAAGCACCCCTGAGTGATTCCCCCGGGCACGGGGGAACGGGCTCATCGTCCAGTCAGGCGGCTTTCTCTACCGCCCGTCGGTAGACGACCTTCCCGCCCTTCACTTCGGCCTCGATCACATCACCCTCGACAAAGGCCCCTTCCAGCACTTCCAGGCTGAGAGGATCGAGGAGATGCTTCTGGATGGCCCGCTTGAGAGGTCGCGCCCCGTAGACCGGATCGTAGCCCTGGTTGGCCAGGAATTCCGCGGCCCCCGCACTCACTGCGAGCCCGAGACCCTGCCTGTCCAGACGCTGCCTCACCCGCTCCAGCTGAAGTCCCACGATGCTTTCAAGTTCCCTGCGATTGAGTCGATCGAAAATGATCGTTTCGTCCACGCGATTGAGAAACTCCGGACGGAAATGCGCACGCAGGGCCTCGCTCACCCCGGCTTCCCGCTGTTCCGCATTCTCCTCCTCGGTAATAAACTGGTTTCCGATATTTGAGGTCATGATCAGAACCGTGTTACGGAAGTCCACCGTCCGGCCCTGTCCGTCGGTCACACGCCCGTCGTCGAGGACCTGGAGCAGGAGGTTGAAAACATCGGGATGCGCCTTCTCGATTTCGTCAAAAAGCACCACCGAGTAGGGCTTGCGCCGCACGTGTTCGCTCAACTGACCTCCCTCTTCATAGCCGACATATCCCGGGGGCGCACCAATCAGGCGGGCCACACTGTGCTTCTCCATATACTCCGACATGTCGATCCGCACCATGGCCCCTTCGTCGTCAAAGAGGAACTCGGCCAGGGCCTTGGAAAGTTCGGTTTTGCCCACTCCGGTCGGACCAAGGAAGAGAAGGGAGCCAATGGGCCGGTTTTCATCCTGTAAACCCGCCCGTGCACGTCGCACCGCGTTCGAAACGGCATCGATGGCGGTCCGCTGTCCGATAACGCGTTCACCCAGACGCTCTTCCATCTTCACGAGCTTGCAACGCTCGGCTTCCCGGAGCCGGTTCACCGGGATCCCCGTCCAGGAGGCCACCACCCTGGCGACATCCTCCTCCGTGACCTCTTCCTTCAGAAGTTGTCCTCCAACCTGTCGGCCACCAAGACGTTCCTGGGCCTGCTGGAGATTCTTCTCGGTCTCTGGCAAGGACCCGTAGGTCAATTCCGAGGCCCGGGCCAGGTCGCCGATGCGCTGAGCCTGTTCAGCCTCCGTCTTCACCTGGTCGATGCGCTCCTGGAACCTGCGGACTTCATCGATCATCTCCTTCTCATTGCGCCACTGCGCCAGCAAGCCCGCCGATTTCTCCTTCAGGTTGGCCATCTCCTCCACCACCTTCTCCAGACGCTCCGCACTCCCGGGATCAGACTCCTTTTCCAGGGCCTGACGCTCCATCTCGAGTTGCATGACCTGCCTCTCAATCTGATCGATCTCAGTGGGCATGGAATCCAGTTCGATCTTGAGACGGGCAGCCGCCTCGTCCACCAGATCGACCGCCTTGTCGGGAAGAAAGCGGTCCGGGATATAACGGTCTCCCATGGTCGCCGCCGCCACCAGGGCACTATCCTGAATCCTTACCCCGTGGTGCACTTCATATCGCTCCCTGAGACCCCGGAGGATCGCGATGGAATCCTCCACCGAGGGTTCATCCACCTTCACCGGCTGAAAGCGGCGCTCAAGCGCAGCATCCTTTTCAATATACTTGCGATATTCGTCGAGGGTGGTGGCTCCAATGGTGCGCAGTTCCCCGCGGGCCAACTGTGGTTTGAGGAGATTGGAGGCGTCGATCGCTCCTTCACTCGCGCCTGCGCCGACGATGGTGTGGAGCTCATCAATGAAGAGCACAATCTCTCCCTCCGCCTCGGTAACTTCTCTGAGAAAGGCCTTGAGCCGGTCCTCGAACTCCCCGCGGTACTTTGCTCCTGCAATCATTCCTCCCAGGTCCATCGCGATGATGCGCTTGTCCTTCATGGCTTCCGGCACATCACCACTTACAATCCGGCGCGCCAATCCCTCCACGATGGCGGTCTTGCCCGTCCCCGGCTCCCCGATGAGAACCGGGTTGTTCTTGGTGCGGCGCGAGAGAACCTGGAGAATGCGCCGGATTTCCTCGTCGCGTCCGATGACCGGATCGATCTTGCCGGACCGGGCGAGTGCACACAGGTCCGTTCCATACTTTTCCAGTGCCTGGTATTTCCCTTCCGGCGACTCATCGGTGACCTTCTGGCTCCCACGCACTGCCTTGAGAGACTGATCAAGAGCCTCCCGGGTCACACCTGCATCCTTCAGGAGGATGCCTGCAGTACTGCCGCCTTCCATGGCTCCAAGGAGAAAGTGCTCCACGCTGAGAAAATCATCCCCCAGTTTCATGCGCACCTCGTCGGCAGAGTCAAGGGTCGCCCGCAGACCGTAACTGATCTGCGGCTGTGCACTCGCGCCCTGCATGCTCGGCTCCTTGTCGAGAGCGGTGATGATGCTGGCCTTGAGGACGGGAAGGTCCACGCCTGCCTTCTCCAGGAGCGGAATCACGATTCCCCCTTCCTGCTGCAGCAGTTCCAACAACACATGTGCACTCCTGAGCTCGGGATGAGCGGACTTGAATGCCAGTCGCTGAGCTGCCTGGAGCGCTTCCTGAAGTTTGATGGTCAATTTATCGAGGCCCATGCTGCATTCTCTCGCAATTCGCGGACCAGTGCTCCGGCCCCCGAAATGCAGGGGATTCTCCTGGCGGAGGGACATCCTGACCCCGGCCCTGCGACAGCATGGCGTGTCGATTTGTCCCGAATCACCCGTCTTGCCTCTTCGGTCGTTCCCGGAGATGCTCCGCGCCCATGACTACCCGAGAGCGCCTCCTTCTCATTGCGCCCGGCGTCCTCTTCCTGGTCGCCTTCGGCTCTTTTGAACTAGGCCGCCTGGCGAGCCGCAAGGAGGCCGAGCGGAAAGTGGCAGCCAGACATGTCAGCCCTTCCTCCACCCCCGCGACGCTGGACGACGACGCCCTGATCAGGAATCTACAGGCCCAGAATCTGGATCAGCGCCGGTTTTCATTTGCCCGCGTGATCGAAGGGGCCACCGGAAAGGCGGTGACTCCCTTTGACGCCCGGGAGCCAGCTGCCACAGTCATCCTGGAGGCAATCCGGAATGCCGCCGACCATGCCATGCAAATCCACAGCGAGGAGAGTTCCCCCCTGCGGAATCTCCGCCGCATCAACGAGGGCTCGCGCTTCTTCGAGGACACCCTGCGGGAGTGGATCGACGACCACCCCTCCCTTTTCTGCACCATTCCACTCACCGACGGGGGCAAAGAACAGCGCCCGGGCTATCCGGATCTGCGCATTGAACATGTCGATTCCGGGACCGTGGCCTATCTCGATCCCAAGCTCTACGAGGAAGAGAGCCGTAGATCCACCCTGCGAAGTTTCTACTACAAGCTTGGGGCAAAACCTTCCAAGGTCACCGAAGACGCCCACCACCTTCTTCTCGGCTTTGCCCACGACGGTGTGGATGGATCCTGGAGCTTTACCAGTTGGGAACTCCTCGATCTCACCACGCTGAAAATAGAACTGAAAGCGGAATTTCAGGCCTCCAACCGGGATCTCTATGGTGACGAATCCCATTTGGCGTCCTCTCGCCCGACAACCGGCGAATGACCGGCAGAACCATCACCGACCACCATGAATTCCTTTCCTGTCATCATCCTCTCGCTCTTTTCCTCCTCCCTCATCGCCGCCGAACTCGGTCAGATCTCCGGGGTTGAAGCTCAACCCCTCATCGCGCAGACGAAACGCCTGACTCAAGCCCTCGAATTTATAGGCGCGCCCCTTACTGCTGCCCGGCGACAGGCCCTTGAAGAGGCCCACTCGGGTGAGACTGACGCCGTCGTGGGTGTCGGCGTACAGGTCGCTCTGGACCCCCTCTGTCTGGCACAAGTGACCATCAATCCCGAATCACGCGTGAAAGTCGTTCCCGGTCCCGCCAAGCCTGTTCTGGTGGAAGGTGGCTGGACTGTTTTCCTCATCAAGGTGCACAACGAAGCAGGGGTGACCGCCCCCCTGGGAGTGCAGAGCCCTAACGCGCGAAGCATGCACAACTCGCCCAAGGAGGACCTGCCCGACCGCTGGTTGGATCTCGCCACCATGGACAAGCAACCGCTCGCCAGAACACTGGGTGGACTTAAACTGGAGTACCGTATCCTCTCGCTCTACAGCCGGGACCGGGGAAAGAGAGAGGGCAAACTCCAGTTCGACGTCGGCCAGGGAACCCAGGACCTGGGCTTTCGCAACGAGAGCAGCATTCTCTTCACCTGCCGACCCGCTCATGAGATCGAGCTCGAAGTTCTCGATGAGAACGGCAAACCCACCACCGCCGGCTTTGAGATCCGCGACGAACTGAATCGGGTTTACCCTTCCCAGTCGAAGCGGACCGCTCCCGACTTCGCCTTTCATCCTCAGATTTACCGTGCCCACGGGGAGTCCCTCCGCCTGCCCACCGGTACCTACACCATCCGAACCTATCGCGGTCCCGAATCGCTCCCGCAGGAGCGTCAGCTGAAAGTCGACCAGAACACAGGGAAACTCTCCTTCAAGACCAGACGCTGGATCGACCCCTCCCTCCTGGGCTGGTGGTCCGGCGATCATCACATCCACGCCGCGGGCTGCGCCCACTACACCAACCCCACCGAAGGCGTTCACGCTCCCGACATGATGCGGCACTGCCTGGGAGAGGACCTCAAGGTTGGATGCAATCTGACCTGGGGACCGTGCTTCGACTATCAGAAACAATTCTTTACCGGCAAGGATGACAAGGTCTCCCGCTACCCCTATCTCCTCCGCTACGACATAGAGGTCTCCGGTTTCGGTTCGCACCAGAGCGGTCACCTCTGTCTCCTCCGCCTGAAGAACCAGATCTATCCCGGCGGAGATTCCAAGGACCACTGGCCCAAGCTCTGCCTGAACACCCTGCGATGGGCCAAGAAACAGGGAGCCCTTGTCGGCCCCGCTCACTCCGGTTGGGGCCTGAGCGTTCCCGGCAAGGAACTCCCAAACTACAACCCCCCCCCTTTCGATGGAATCGGCGCCAACGAATACATCGTCGATGTCACCCATACCGTGGAAGGCCCGGATGGCAGGCAGGTAGCCGCGGTCGATTTTCTCTCCATGGTCGACACCCCCTACCTTTGGGAACTCAACATCTGGTACCACACCCTCAATTGCGGCTTCCGTACCCGGATCAGCGGGGAAACGGATTTTCCCTGCATCTATGGCGAACGGGTGGGACTGGGACGTTCCTACGTCAAACTTGAGGGCAGGCTCACCTTCAACGAATGGTGTGAAGGCATCCGCCAGGGCCGCAACTACGTGGGGGACGGTCGTTCACACCTGATTGGATTCCAGGTCAACGACACTGAAATGGGCGTGGGTGACAGCAGCGTCCGGTTGGACGGACCGGGCAAGGTGACCGCCCGGGTCAGGGCCGCAGCATTTCTGCCGGAGAAACCATATCCCGGAATACGGGACCTCCCCTACGACAACAAACCCTACTGGCACATAGAACGCTCCCGACTGGGCGACACCCGTGACGTAACCGTTGAAATTCTTGTCAATGGGAAAGCCGCCGCAAAGCGCACGCTGCATGCCGACGGCAGCCTGAAGGACCTGGCCTTCGAGGTTCCCATCGAACGCAGTTCGTGGGTCGCCGCCCGCATCCTTCCTTCCTCCCACACCAACCCGGTCTGGGTTACGGTCGCGGACAGACCCGTGCGAGCTTCCCGGCGCAGTGCGGAATGGTGCCTGCGTGGAGTAAATGACTGCTGGAGTCAGAAGGAGAAGTTCATCGATAAGGATGAACTGGATGATGCCCGGAAGGCCTATGATCACGCCCGTAACTCCTATAAGCGCATCATCGCCGAGTCGGAGATCCCTTGAGTGGCGGTTGCCGACTCTGATCGTCTGCCCCAGTCCGGAGGCGGGTAACCAGACCCTCCCCGGGATCCTGACGTTCCCATCCGCAGGCTCCACACGGTTGACAGGAGGCCATTTGGGGAATGAATTGCTCTCACAGAATGACCTGGAACGAACAATTCATGAAACTGTTCGACCGCTGCGTCGAACGCTACCGGTCCGGGGACGCGGACTTCGCCCACTACTACGACGGGGACGATCTCCGTTTTCTGAAGGAGATTGGCTGCAAACCGCGCGAACTCTTCGACTTCGTGGAGGATTACGTGGACGAGCAGGCTCCCGCCCCAAGCACCGCCCTTCTCGTCGCTGGAGTTCGCCGCGATTACCTGAATGTGATCCAGAACGGCATTTCCAGCAAAATTGAAATCACACGCGACGACCTTCCAACCTTCGGCGACACCCTTGGCAACATCGCCTACCTGCCACGGATCCTGGCCAAGGCCCGGGCCAAGCTCCGGGGGGAACTCGATCCCGACCTCATGTACTGCTGCGGAGGCGATCGTAAGTTTCTCCGCGAGCACTCGATCCACCCAGCCGACTTCCTCCGCAACGTCTGGGCCGCCGGCGACAACGATGACAAGGTCATCAACCTTGTCCGGAACAACGCTGGCGGCTCACAGGAAAGCGCTCCTGATTGAGCCCATAACCCTGTGACAGTTCTTAACAGCTGTTCCCACCTGGACGCCAAATTAACGTTTCAGATCGCATCCGTTCCGCCCCAGCCTGTGCCATGTCCAAGTATGACGGCGAACAGATCCTGGTCGTTCCACGCAGCCTGTTCGACGAACTGGGAGACTTTCAGGGCCTCACCACTGAAACGGAGCGCTACATCCCTGCCCTGCTGAAACCCTCCAATAATTTCTTCATGGATCGCGAAATCGCGGAAAAGGATCCCGGTCACAAGCAGATCATCCCTTATTCGCTCTTTCGCCACCAGGGCCACTACCTCCACTACGTTCGCGGAAAGTCGGGGGGAGAAAGCAGGCTCCACGCCCTGGGTTCCCTCGGTATTGGCGGTCACATCAATCCCGTCGACGAACGGGGCGATCCACTTGGCCACGCCACCTACATGGCCGGGGTGGAGCGCGAGATCGAGGAGGAACTCGTGCTCTCCTCCCGTGTCACGCAACGGATTGTTGCGCTACTCAATGACGACAGCAATGCGGTGGGACAGGTACATCTCGGAGTCGTTCATCTCTTTGAGTTGTCCAACGACGAGGTGAGCGCCCGCGAGGACGCTCTCTCCGATCTGCAATTTCAGGACGCCGAAACGCTCAAAGGCCCCCTTTACGACTCACTCGAGTCCTGGTCCCGCTTCTGCGTGGATGCTCTGGACGAGTTCTGATCGCGGCACGATCGCCACAGGCCGACCAGTCTGACCGCCAATGATCACAGCGCCTGAATGACCCGGATCTTCCGGCTTCACCACGGCATGATTTTCCTACCCGGCGTAGGAGGATTCCACCCGCTGGGCGACGTCCCGGTAACCGTAATCCACCTCGTAGATCTGCTTGAAGCAGTCGAGTGCCTCATCCTTGCTCTCCACCTTCTCATGGATGAGACCGAGTTCATAGAGAACCTCCTTCTTGGTCTTGTCCATCACGGTCAATTCAGCATTGGCGTCCGCGAGCTGCTTGATGGCCATGTCGCTCATCCCCTTGGCATCGAAGGTGCGCCCCAGGAGCAGAAGCACCCGGGTGCGGATATGCGGGTTCCGGGTGGCCTGCTGGAGGTGCGGAATGGCATCGCTGTATTTTCCGGCATGGTAGAGTGCCTGGCCGAGGTCATAGCGGAGCTGGGGATCAGTCGGGTTCTGTTCCACCCGCTTCCGGCGCTCCTCCACCTGAGCGACCGCCCTCGTCTGTTGAAACTCTTCCAGGGCGGCATGAGCTTCCTCGTCGTCAGGATTCTCCGACACCCGGGTCTCAAGATTTCTGATCTCCTCTTCCCCGGCGCGGTCCTTCATGTTGTTGGCCTTCATCTTGAGGGCCGCATCTCCCGCCGAGAGGGTGTGGGCCCACTCATACATCTGTTGCGCCATCGCCCAGTCTTCCATCTGCTCGTAAATGGCAGATAACTCCTTGGCCACATCGAAATTGTTAACGTCCTCGTTGTACCGGAGGACGAGCTGGTCACGCTTCTCCTCAAGTTGATCCTGGGTCATGGCAGACCGGGAGGCTTTCTCAAGGGCGAGGGCTTCCTCGTCATCCTTCTTCACGAGGGCCCCGGAAGAATCCTGACTGCGCGCCATGGAGGCCCTCGCGGTCATGTCCTTCTCGCCCTTGACCGCATCGGTATCGGTCGGGTCCGCCTTAACGATGTCCTTGTAGACTCCGGCCGCATCTTCCGGCATGTCACGATTCTCATAAAACTGAGCAAGTTTGTGCAGGAGCTTGGTGTTGTCGGGCGTGGCTCTCCGGATGGTTTCAAGCGCGAAGGCGGCAGTATCCAGCATGTTGGCGCTGAAGGCCACGTCGTGTAGCAGCTCATTGAGCGCCGCGTTGTAGGGATCCTTCTCCAGCTCTTTCTCAATGTCATCGATGACCCCGATCGGATCCTTCTTGGCCTTGCTCTTCAATTTTCCGGCACCCCCTCCTCCGAAGAGTCCCTTCTTCTTGGGCGGGCCAGCGATCTTCATTTCCGCGGCGCGCAATTTCCTGCGACCATCGATGAATCCAGGCTCCGTCTTGAGCACGGAGATCAGCAACTTCACGGCATAGCCCAGATTGTTCTGCTCAATGGCTGCATCCGCCTTGAGAACAAGATCACTCAGGTTCTTGGGAAGGCCTTCAACTCCGATTTCGGTGGGGCTTGATTCTTCAATGGATTCTTCGACCATGACAGTGGGATTTTGCGTGGGGCGCTAATGAAGCGACTTCCGCCCGACATGGCAAGCGCCCGGTTGGCCCGGAGAAATTAGGCCCGTTCAATCGAACGCACCAGTGATTCTGTCCTGTTTCCTGCTAGCGACCCTGCTTGTTGCGCATGGCACGGTGAACCGGAGAAGTCATGAGCGAACCACGGGAGACCTTCGAAGTTTCCTGCACCGGGACAGCCTGACCCGCACCCGCATTCGGGTTATTCGCCTGATTGGACCGCAGGGCCCCTCGCGGGGGCAGGACTCCCTGCCCGACCGAGGCCCGGGCCCGCGGAGCAACATCGCTCCCTGCATCGTAATCCTTCTGGTAACGCTTCAATTCCGTCTGGCTATTCAGGATAGAGGGATGGATGAGAATGACCAACTCCTCCCGCAGGATGTCCTTGCTGTTGAGCCCCAGCAGTTTGCCAAGTAAGGGGATCGAACTCAGGAAGGGCACTCCCGAACCGGTCCGCGTATCCGACTCGGTGATGAGCCCACCCAACACAATGGTCGAACGGTTGGGCACAGTCACCCGGGTCGAGATCTCATCGGTGTCAATGTCGGGCACTTCCCCGAATCCCTGAATGGCACGGTTATCCCCGATATTGTCCCTCACCAGGGAAATCTCGAGAGTGACCTCGTCTCCGGAGTTCACCAGCGGTCGCACTTCCAGTTCGAGCACGATATCGCGAAACTCCACGTTGGTGGAAAATCCTGTCTGCGTCCCCCCCTGAAAGGTGCTGGTGGGCACCGCAATTCGCGATCCGGAACTGATCCGCGCAACCCCGTTGTTGGTGGTGAAGATGGTCGGTCGCGAGATGGCCGTGAAGTTCCGGTTCGTCTCCAGCGCATTCACGAACACCCCGAAATTGTCTCCGATCACGGCATAGGCCGAAAGGCCACCGGCGGCAGCACCTGGCGCTCCCAGCAGTGAATTGAAGTCGAGCAGGGTATTGGGATCGATCACGGAGGGCACGCCATTACGATTCTGCACGGCCCCTCTGAAGTCATGGTCACCGGTAAGCAACCGGGCCAGGTCCACTCCGAAGCTCCGGTCCTTCCCGAGGTCGTAGCGGGCAAAGACCGCCGTGATGGCCACCTGTTCCGACGGTTGGTCCAGTTCATCCACGAGAGACTGCACGATCTCGATATGGTGCGGCGGGCCATTCACCACGATGCTGTTGGAAATGTTGTCACCCACCAGCAGGGTCTTGCCGATAAGAATCGACTCGGGTGCGGTCTGGATGTCCTGCTGGGCAAGCTGCGCGCGCGAACCACCGCCGGTTCCACCCGTTCCGCCCGTTCCAAAACTCGTGCGACCGGTCGTCCTCGATCCGGTAGTCCTGCCACTGCTCGTGCCGCTTGTCCGTCCGGTAACCCCCGTGGGACTGCGACGAGCGCTTCCACCTCCCACGCTGGAGGTTTCCAGAGTGCGCTCCAGCGCATCGGCCGCCACCGGGATGAACTCGGTCACCGGCAGGTAGCGCAGCTTCTTACGCAGGAAGTTCCGCTTGGAACTGGGG
Organism: Akkermansiaceae bacterium UBA7890; assembly: GCA_002501065.1. Lineage (GTDB taxonomy): Bacteria > Verrucomicrobiota > Verrucomicrobiia > Verrucomicrobiales > Akkermansiaceae > Roseibacillus_B. The sequence goes on along the minus strand of DLRK01000168.1, from coordinate 1,131 downwards.
GCATCAAAATCCGCGATGAGGCCTTCCACGAAAATGATGTCCACGGGGCGCCCCATCAGGAAGATGCGACTCGTCCGCGGCTGCGCAATAATGTTGATGGGCGTATCCTCCCCGGAAGATGCGCCTCCTCCGGCAGCATTCGCAGCATTCGCAGCA
>DLRK01000168.1:516-661 GCA_002501065.1 Akkermansiaceae bacterium UBA7890 | reverse complement strand
GCAGCATTCGCAGCATTCGCAGCAGCGGCGGCGTTTGGCAGCGGGGGCGCAGCCGGATTGCCGGTGTTGGCCGACGTCGTATTCCGTCGCACCCCGGCCGTAGCATTCGTCTGCCGTTGGTTGTTGAAGATCTCATTGAGGCGGG
>DLRK01000168.1:0-183 GCA_002501065.1 Akkermansiaceae bacterium UBA7890 | reverse complement strand
GGCCAGATCCTCCACATCGGCAAAGGTCACCTCCACGAACTTGGTGCCTACCTGTGCGGAGGGAACGTCGATCCGATCCTTCAATTCCACCAGCATGCGCACGAGCGGCAGATTACCCGAGATCACCACCGAGCCGGCATTTGGAATAGCCGCTACCGTCCCGGCTGAACCAAACTGCTGCAC
>DLRK01000067.1:5720-12420 GCA_002501065.1 Akkermansiaceae bacterium UBA7890 | reverse complement strand
CGATGTCAAGCTCACGGGGCGGCGTCGACGGTGCTGCGTGGTGACATGATCAGGGGCCTCCCACTTCAGTTCACTACCGAGTTTCCGATCGCGCATTCTCGATCCGCGTAGTGACCGAAAACGGGAATCGCTGGTAGTTCATGGGTCATGCGGCATCCCGGTAGTAATAGCGAAGCAATCCGCCGAGCCGCGTGCAGAGACTGGTAAATACCAGCCGAGATGAGCGACGGTAATGCCTAGTCCAGCTGTCTTAAGATTCCTTGAAGGTCACAAAATTCTTACATGCCAAAGAGCAGCACCGGGATTCAGACAGGCTTTTTTTCTAGTCTCGCTGGCGGCAGGGCTCAGAATTGAAAGCTAGATCCAAAACCCTCCTTGCGGTTCCAGCCGCTCTGCATGCGGTAATCTCTCTGAAGTTCAGCTCCTTTCTTCCTCGACCTAGACCCCGACGCATTCTCGATTTTTCACCAATTCGAATTTTGGTGGAATCTGGATCCTTCCAACCATCCAATGAAATGAAAAGATCACCCATCACCGCCACTGTGGCGCTCTCTTCTCTCTCAATCTTTGTCACGCTCAGTCCGGCTGGGATCACGACATTTGACTACACGCAGACTGACGTTTCGACCGGTGCAGGCATTATCGCCGCACCAGCCCCGAGCCTCGTGGGCGGGGTGACGATCACCTGGGTGGACACCCCCATGCCCCAGGCTACGGTACGTGACCCGGCCGGCGCGGGAAGCGTGGGAGGGGCGGTCGGGGGCTTCGACACCATGGCTGGCAGCTCCGGCGACAACGGTCAGGAGGTTGCGCTCTTCTGGGACTCCAACGGCGACATTGTGACCGACAAGGATCCCGTCACGGTGGACATCACGGGAGCCGGTTCGGATGGCAACCCCTACCACCTGTCGATCGATCTGGTCTTCTTTGGTGACAACGTGCTGCCCGACGAGAACTTCCCGGGTTGGGGCAACAATGATTACCGATGGAGCCTCGACTATGGCGACATTCTCGGAAGCAACCCCGACGGCGCGCCCAGGACCGCGATATGGCTCTCGCCGACCTACGCCAACGTCTCCGTGGCTAACGGGGGCGGTGGGCGTACGCAGCGCTACACCCAGAACGCCAATCCGTTGGTTGGTCCGCTCGTCAACACCGATACCACCTCGGGTGCCGAGAAAGATGCCTTCGACCAAAACGGCAACACCACACAGTTCGCGGCAATCGGACAGCCCCTCGAGATCAGCTTCGGTTGGCGGGACCGGGATGTCGTCACCAATGGTCCTGTCCTGGTTGATAATTTCAACTTCCAGGGTCTGCTCGAATACGACGAAGCAAATATCCGACTGGTCAACCCCGAAGCGCAGATTTTTTCCTTTAACGCGTCGCCTGTCAGAATCCTTCCAGGTGGATCAGCCACCCTGAACTGGGCGGTCAATACCACGGCGACCAGCATTGCCCTCACTCAGGATCCCGGCACCGACATTGGCGACGTCGCGGGCGACACGGACCTGGGGACGGGGATCGGCACTCGGCAGGTTACTCCCGGCGTGACCACGACCTATACGCTCGAAGTGCAGACCCCATCGGGAAGCGGGACCGCTGAGGCCACCGTGCCGGTGGCCCTGATTGCTTCCTTTGCCACCGACGAAACTCTGATCGATGCAGGCCAGAGCGCGACTCTCTCCTGGCACGTGCGGGAGGACGTGATGGTCTCGATTTCCCCGGACCCCGGTCCGGCCAATACCGTCGACGGGATGGGAAGCATCAGCGTGGCGCCGGCCACGACCACAAGCTACACCCTGACTGCATCGGCTCCGGGAGAAACCGATGAGATCGCGGAGGTTTCCATCAACGTGTTGTCAAGTGGCAGTGGTGCAAGCTACCCTGCTCCGGATGGTGGCTGGGACTGCGAGTACGGCGGCGATGTCGACCCCGCCCTCTTGGGCTGGGATCACAACAACGGTTCCGATCAGTGGGACGGCACCGGGATCGGTGCCGGCAGTCCGGGAGGGGCCTCCGTTCTCACTCACGACGGGGACACCTTCCTTCGCATACAGGACACCGGAGACCCCACAGACTATGGTATTGCGGATCCCTCGAACCGGAAGGTGTACTTTACCAAGGATCTCACCAACGTCTTCAGCCTCGGTTATTCGCCGCTCACCGATGGCGTGACGATGCACTTTCGCACCCGGGTATCCACCGCGAATTCCGGACCACTTGACGACCACCACCCGAACGGCGGCGGTGGCATCACGCCGTGGCCGGTCCTCGGCAGTGGTTACGAACTTCACAATGATGGCAAGAGCGTCCTTTGCATCCGCGACAACTCCACGACCATGGGCTCCATTTGCTTCGCTCCTTCCACCGACAGTCAGGGACTGGCCATGAATGGCGGCATGTCGCTGCCGATGGCAGTGCTTGAGTGGCAGGAGGTCTGGGTCACTGTCGAGGCCGACGCCAGTGGCGGGGGCACCCATCGCGCGGACATCTATCTCAACGGCGAGACTAGTCCCGCATCCTTCCACCTCGTCGCCGGTACTGGCAGCGATGAGGCCTACAACTACGCGGTGATGGGACTCGGATCGACAAACGCTTCCGGCGCCGTTGACATCGATTTTTTCAACCTCAAGGAAGGCATCCACGTCCCGGCCAGCAAGCTCAGGATCACCGAGTTTCATCGTGACCCCGGGACGGGAAATCTCCGCATTTCCTGGGAGAGCAAGGGTGGAATGAAGTACAACCTGCGCAGCGTCGTGGATCCCTCCGATCCCTCGAATAGCGAGCCCGGCACTTGGGCACCCGTCGTTGGACATCAGGAGATCGATGCCACTCCGCCGATAAACACGGTCCTCTTTCCTTACCCCCCCGAGGATGGGCGCTACTTCGTGGTCGAAGAGTTTAGTCCCCCGCCCGTGACCCTCTTCGCGGACGACCTTGAGTCGGGGGCCGGGGGCTGGTCTGCCGTCGTGAACGATGCAACCGGAAACACCCGGTGGGAACTCGGATCACCGTCCGGTTCCACCGGACCCCTCACCGGCGCCGGTGACTCCGCCACTGCGTGGTCCACCAATCTCGGCGACTACGGTCCGAACTCCGACATTTCCCTGCGTTCCCCCGCCTTCGACCTGAGTGGTGTGGCCAGCGCGGAATTAACCTTCAAGGCCTTCCGCGATGCCGACGGATTTGGCGACTCCGCGGCGGTGCGTTTCCTGCGTGCTGCCGACCTCCTGCAACTGGGCGCGGAAACGGCCCTCGACATGACAGTCTTTGATACCGACTATACGAGCCTCAGCATTCCAGTCGTTCCGGAGGCCCTGGGCGAGAATGTGATCATTGAGTGGAATTTCGTGAGCGAGGGCAGCGCGGATGCCTTCAGTGGACTGACCATTGACGATATCGAGGTGATCGAATAGCCGGGAGGACTGGTCCCTGACCGGAACAAAGAGCGCTCAATGCCCAGTCGACCATCCAACGTCCGCTTTGAAGCTGCAGGGTGAGCGCCGATGGTTGAACGTTTCGCATTCCGATCTTGAAACCCCATCGCTGCCCAATCCCGGGGCAGCGCCAATTCCCTCATGCGGCCCCCACGACTCCGCCACTGGTTGCGCTCTGCAACGGTTTCCTTACCAGCGCCAGTCAGCGCACGATGACCGACTGCCCGCCGCCCATCGGGGGATGGGATTACTCCTGCAACGGGGACGCGGCAGCGGGTCCTTAGGATATCCTATGGAGCTGGAGTCACGGGCTGCCTCGTTTTGTCCCTGATCCTGCAAAACGTGGGGCTTGGCGTCGCATCCTGAGTTGCTGCGCCTGTCATGACCGTTCGGGTAGCGATGCTCGCATTAATACAAATTTTTGTTGTCCCGACGCTGCAGGTTTCATGAGCTATCCTTATGGAAACTCAATCGGCTCACCCAAAGCCCCGATTTTGCCTGGCGCTCGCCTTGCTGGCCTCAACGGTGGCGGCCCCGGCGGCCCTCACCACCTTCTCTTATACTCAAACCGACAATGTCACAGGCGCGGGCACGATTGCCGCCCCGGCACCCACCAACTTCGGCGGGGTCACCATTACCTGGGCTGCAAGTGCCATGCCAGCGGCTTCAGTGCGCGACCCGTCCGGAGGTGGCGCGGCGGGAGCGGTTGGCGGCTTCAACGAGCAAGAGGGCAATAACGGCGGCAACGGTCGGGACGTTGCAATCTACTGGAACTCCAGCACTCTTACGACCTCTGGAGCAAGTGTTGCTGCGCCTCTCTCGGTCACCCTGTCGGGAAGCGGCGACGATGGGAACTCCTACTCGGTCAGCCTCCCCCTGGTGTTTTTTGGAGACAACGTTCTCCCTGATGAACACATCGCTGGTTGGGGCAATAATGACTACCACTGGAGCGTCGATTACGGAGACGTCCTCGGAACCAATCCCGAGGGTAGCCCGCGCACCGCCATGTGGCTCTCGCCTACCTTCGCCCGGACGGTGGGTGGGCGTGCTCAGCGCTACACCCAGAACACCAATGCGCTCACCGGCGTTCTCACCAACACGGATACCAGCTCAGGTGCCGAGAAGGATGCCTTCGACCAGAACGGCAACACCACGCAGTTCGCGGCAATTGGTCAGCCGCTCGAGTTCGGGTTTGGATGGCGGGACAGGAATTCGGTTACCGGTGGGCCGGTGCTGATTGACAGCTTTCACGTGGCAGGCCTCCTGGAGTTCGACGAGGGAGCCATCGGGCTGATTCCGGAGCCCGGCACCTTCAGCCTGCTTGGTCTGGCAGGGGTTGCCTTGTTTTTCCGCCGCCGCCGTCGCTAGAGCCGGTCACTCAACGTTTTTCCAAAGCCGCACCGAGGGCCACTGCCCCGTGCGGCTTTTTTATTGCCAAGGGAGTCCACCACTTTCAGCCACTCCGCGTTATTATAGCGTGCCTGCCGCGCTCCTTTGACCTAATCTCAAGCCATTCCTATAATTCGGATCGTTCTGTTCCTCTCTGTGCCACTCGCTCCGGTTGTCGTGGCGAACGAGTTACCTCGCTTAACTTCTTTGAGCGACAAGTCTGTTTCCTACAAGCGTGCCGAGAACCCATATGTTGTCATCAAGCGCGGGGACGTGGAGGCTGTAATCGTGGACAATCGCCCCGTGGACGACGAAGTGCTGCCCAAACATCGGGCTGGATACAGCGGAGTGGCGTCACTGAGGCACACCGGCCATCGCGCGAACCTGTTCGTCCCAAGCTACGCGGGTTTGAATTTCGAGCACATCCACGATGGCACCGAACAAGACCGCAAAGTTCTTTTCGAACCACGCAACGCCCCCATGCAATTGCGGGTGGTTGATGAACATACGGTCGAGTTGTACCAGGCACCCACGCCACACTATAAACTAGAGAGTTGTCAGCGCTACCGGATGCTGGAGGATGGCACGATCGAGTTGACGGTCGAGTGCATCCCGCGCGCTAAGACGTTCATCAACAACTACGTCGGTCTATTCTGGGCGAGCTACATTCATCGACCCCAATCGCTGGACATTCATTTCAAGGGACGTGAGTCCGACAGGGATGCCGGTGGGCGTTGGATCCGCGGCATCACCCCCCGACACGGTGTGTTATCGACGCACCTCGCAGCGGACGACGACCGCTCCTTTCCCCACGAGGATGGCTTCCCGTTGACGCTTGTGTTCAACCGCTCGAATTTCCGCTACACTGAGCCATGGTACTACGGTGTCAGTCACGGCATGACGCTAGTGCTGATGTTTCGATCTCAGGACAGGATTCGGTTTACTCAATCGCCATCTGGCGGCGGCAATGGCAATCCGGCGTGGGATTTCCAATGTTTTTTTTCCGACTTCAGACACGGTCAACGCTATCAAATCATCATGCGAATGATGTGCGTCCCCTTCGAATCACGTGAGCAGATTGAACGTGTGAGTGCCCCTCATCGAAAAGCGTTGGGACCTGCAGTGGTAACAGGCAACGCTGCCTCTGCGGAAAATGCCCCTTGAAGCTTTCCCCTCCGGCGGGCAGCAAACCACTTTCACTGAGCCGGGGGGTGTCGGTGAATCATCGGCGTCGCTTCTACAGAATCTCGGAGAATGCGGATTGAATGAAATTTGCAGGGCATCCCTGTTTTCTCCAGCCCAGCTCTTTATTCATGGGCCGAGGGCCGATCCTGCATTTGCTGGAACTTGATCGCGAAGGAGCTTTTCCTCCGATTCCCCGTTTCTCATCAATCACGATCGGTGGATAGAACCGTCGCTGTCGCCCATGGCCTCGCATAGGCTTGGTGGCTGGGTTTGAGTCAAAGCGGAGATTAGCGCACAGGCTCGAACTCCACCCAGCGGGTTCGAACCTGTCGACCCGTCCTGAGTCGCCAGTCACCCCCGGCCCGGAAAATATGGGTGCTCGTCCGAGAGCCGGAAGAATCTGCCCATGCGTAGGTCACCTTGAGCGGATCCGGTTGGCCGGTTGCCTGCACCAGGTGGGCCTCGGCGCGCAGGTAGCGCTTGCCGCCGTCATTGCGGAAACGAACCAGGATCGGTTGGCCGGCTTCGGCCCGGATGCCGGCGGATCCGTAGGAGAAACTCTGGGACCAGAAATCACCAGGTTCGTCGCCGCGCCGCAATATCGTGCGCTCCTCGATCAAGGGGAGCCACTGTTTGCCGGAATCCAGGCTGAACTCGATGTAATAGCGCACCTTGGGATTCGGGGG